>DASWJP010000015.1:0-1759 GCA_036397065.1 Kiloniellales bacterium
CCGCGACCGGGTGTTGGAGATCACCGGCGGGCGTGGTGCCGACGTGGTCTTCGATCCGGTGGGCGGCGATATCTTCGATGCCTTCCTGCGCTGCACGGCCTGGAGCGGGCGGTTGCTGCTGATCGGATTTGCCGCCGGCCGAGTGCAGAAAATACCGGCGAATATTCTGCTGGTGAAGAACCTGGCCGCCCTGGGTTTCTACTGGGGCGGCTACCGCCGGCAGGCGCCGCAGATGCTGGCGCCGCAATTCGCGCAAATCTTCGACTGGTACGGGCAAGGGCGCATCCGGCCGCGGGTCTCGCACAGCGCTGATCTGGCGCACGCCGCCAAGGCCCTGGCCCTGCTGCGCAACCGCCAGGCCACCGGCAAGGTGGTGCTCACCATGACCGACGACTAGAACCTACTTCCATTTCTCGGCGTACATAAAGACCGGCAGATCGAGGGCCGGCGGCTCCACGCCCGCCTCCTTGAGCAGGGCATGCACCTGCCCGCGATGATGGGTCTGATGATTGAACACGGCGGTCAGCATGCGCCGCACCGGCATGGTCCACGGCCTGCCCTTGGTATCCGAATAGGCGCGATCGCCCGCCAAGGTCGCATCATCCAAACCGTCGACCAGATCGATGATGCGTTGGTCTTCCGCCTGGCACGCCGCACGTAAGGCGGCGAAATCATCGTAGAGAATTTCATCCAGGCGGGTGAGCCCGGACGGCACATCGGCGACGCGTCCGAACCACAGCCTGTCGACCACCAAAAGATGATTCAGGGTGTTCAGGATCGAGCCGAAATAGGCGGCCGGGCGCTGCTTGGTGACCTCGGCCGCGGGCAGCTTGGCCACGGCTTCGTAGATCTGGCGATTGGCCCACTGGTTGAAGTGCGCGAGGGTGCGGAAATGTTCGTGCAGCATGGGCAGACTCCTGAAGTTTAAACACCTTTGGCCAGGACCGGCGCCAGACGGTCCAGGGCTTGAGTAATTTTATCGGCGGTGCTGGCAAAGCACAAGCGCATGTGCCCCTCGCCGCCCGGCCCGAAGGCGGACCCAGGTGCCAACCCGACACCGGTTTCTTCCAGCAGCCGCTTGGCATAGGCCAGGCTGTCCGTCAGACCCTCGACGGCGAAGAAGGCATAGAACGAGCCGCGCGGTTTGGCCAAGCGCACGCCTGGCAAGGCCGCCAGCCGGTCGTGGACCAAGGTCCCGGCGGCACGGCAGCGGGCCAGCATCTCGGCGACGAAGGGCTCGCCTTCTTGAATGGCGGTGATGCACGCGTATTGCAGGAAATGCGGAGCGCCCGAAGTGTTGAACTCGATCAGCTTATCAAGCACCGGGGAAAACGAGTCCGGCACGGTCAGCCAGCCCATGCGCCAGCCGGTCATGGCCCAGGTCTTGGAAAAAGTGTTGATGACGATCAAGGCGTCGTCCGCATCGGCCACCTCCAGGAACGAGGGCGCGGCAGCACGGTTGCGTGCCTGTCCATCGAAAACGAAGCGGGCATAGGATTCATCCGCCAGCATCCACACGCCGCGCGCCCGGCACAGATCGAGGACCCGGCGCTGTTCCTCGGCCGACATCACCCAACCGGTGGGATTGCCGGGCGAGGCGATGAAGACGCCCCGCGTCCGCCCGTCGATGGCCGCCGCCAGGCGATCCAGATCGAGGGCAAAGCCGCCCTCGGGCAAGGGGTCGAGCCGCACCGGCTTGTCCACGCCGCCGACGATGCGAATGGCGGAGACGATGTTCGGCCACACCGGGCTGACCACC
>DASWJP010000016.1:0-17616 GCA_036397065.1 Kiloniellales bacterium
GAAGGCTTCCCGCTCACCGTCACCGATCTGAACAGAGATCTGGCGGCGCCGCTGCTGGCGCGCGGCGCGCGCTGGGCGGACTCCCCCAAGGCCATGGCCGGCGAGTGCGACGCCGTCATCACCTGCCTGCCGTCGCCCGCCGTCTCGGAGAAAGTTTTGTGCGGACGCGACGGACTCCTGGAGGGGCTGAGAAGCGGCGGCGCTTGGATCGAAATGAGCACCCTCGGCCGCGACGATCTTCTGCGGCTGGCGGCGCAGGCCGCAGCCAAGGGCGTCGCCACGCTGGAGGCGCCGGTGACCGGCGGCGTGCACCGCGCCGCCGCCGGCGAGATCACCGTGCTGGCGGGCGGCGACAAGGCCCTGTTCGAGACGCACCAGCCGGCGCTGCAGGCCATGGGCGGCGAGATCTTCCATATGGGGCCATTGGGCTCCGCCGCCCTGATCAAGGTCATCACCAACATGTTGGCGTTCATCCATCTGGTGGCGGCCGGCGAGGCGCTCATGCTGGCCAAGCGCGGCGCCCTCGACCTGGCGCAGGCGTTTCGCGCCATCAAAGCCAGCTCCGGCAACAGCTTCGTGCACGAGACCGAAAGCCAGCTGGTGCTGAACGGCAGCTACAACATCAATTTCACCATGGACCTGGCGGTGAAGGACCTGGGGTTCGCCATGGCCTTCGGCAAGGAGTTCGGCGTGCCGCTCGACCTGGCGGCCATGACCGCGCAAACCTTCAACCGCGCGCGCGAAGCGTATGGCGGCAAAGCCTGGTCGACAATGGTGGTGAAGCTGCTGGAGGACGCGCTGAAGACGGATCTGCGCGCACCCGGTTTCCCGGCTGAACTCTGAGCTAGGTCCATCTCTTGGTGATAGCCGCCGTGCGGCCGCTCGGGTTTTCGCCGCGCCCCTATCTGGATCTGCGCCGCGACTTGACGGCCGCCGCGACTTGATCGAGCGGCACCTCCCGCACCAGCACGTTGGTGAACTGCCAGGGATCGCTGCGATCCACATCCTCCGGGAACAGGGTCTCCTCGCGGCCGCTGAGCGGCGTCCAGTCCGTGTACACGCCGATCACGGGGCCGAGATAGGGCTGCTGCACGTCCAGGCAGCGCTTGAAGTCGATCTCGTCGGCCTCGACGATGCCCGCCTCGGGATTTTCGAGCGCCCAGACCATCCCGGCCAGCACCGCTGAGGTCACCTGCAGGCCGGTGGCGTTCTGATAGGGCGCCAGCGCCCGGGTCTCCTCGATGGAAAGCTGGGAGCCATACCAGTAGGCATTGCGATCATGGCCATAGAGCAGGACCCCCAGTTCGTCGATGCCGTCGACGATCTCGGCTTCGTCCAGGATGGCCCATGACTCCTGTGCCCGCCATTGCCGCCCGGCCAGCTCGTGCAGCGACAGCACGGCATCATCGCACGGGTGGTAGGCGTAATGGCAGGTCGGCCGGTAGGCCACCCGGCCGGCGCGCCGCAAGGTGAAATAGTCGGCAATCGAGATCGATTCGTTGTGGGTCACCAGAAAGCCGAGCTGGCTGTCGGCCGTCGGCGTCCACGAGCGCACACGGGTGCCGGCGCCCGGGCGGGTCAGGTAGATCGCGGCCCCACAGCCGCTCTCGTGGCGCCGGCCTTCCATCGGCAGCGCCTTCTCATGGGTGCCCCAGCCAAGTTCGGCGGGCTGCAACCCCTCGGAAATGAAACCCTCGACCGACCAGGTGTTAACGAAGACGCCGCGCGGCTTCGGGTTGCGGGCGCGTTGGGTGTCGCGCTCGGCGATGTGGATGCCCTGCACGCCGAGACGCTGCATCAGCAAGGCCCAGTCCTCGCGCCGCGACGGGGTCTCGACCTCGATGTTCATGTCGGCGGCGAGGTTCAACAGCGCCTGTTTGACGAACCAGGACACCATGCCTGGATTGGCGCCGCAGCAGCTGACCGCCGTCGGCCCGCCCGGCCGGCTCCGGCGCAAGTGCAGCACGTCTTCGCGCAGAGCGTAGTTCGTGCGTTGGGCCATGCTGAGCGAGGGATCGGTGTAGTGGCCGAGCCAAGGCTCGACCACCGTGTCGATGTAGAGCGCGCCGGTATCCTTGCAGAGGTCCATCATTGCCGTGGAGGAGACATCGACCGATAGATTGACCATGAAGGCCTGGCCGCCATCCATGCGCAGCAATGGCAGCAGAAGCTCCCGGTGGTTCGCGCGGGTGACGGCCGCCTTGACGAAACGGGCGCCGGTCGCCTCGACCATCGCTCGGTCGTCGTCCTTCGGGTCGATCACGGTGATGCGGGCGGGATCGCAGGCGATGTGCCGCAGGATCAAGGGCAGCGTGCCGCGGCCGATCGAGCCGAAGCCGATCATGACAATGGGGCCGCCGAAACGGGCGTGGATGGGCCAATTGGTCATGGCGGGCTCTCCTTCGGTTGCCGTGTTGTGCGCAAGTGCGCTACGCCAGGGGTTTTTGGCAAGCACCTTTTTTCAGGCCGAAGAGCGAATCAGACGACGGTAAAGTACAAATCCCGTTAACCGCCCCATATTCGCCGGACCCGGCCCAACGTGCCTATTGCCGCCGACCGCGGCCTGCCAAAGATTGGTGACGAACGACGGCGCCAGCAGTAGGGCCATGGCGCTGGGCAAAACGGACAGCACCGTCAGCAGGGCGAGGCTGACCGTGGGCAGACCGAGGCCGATGACACCCTTGACCGTGCCGGCGATCAGGAAAGCTCCGGCAATGGCGAGGAGAAGGAGGGGATCGGCCATGCACCGATGCCATGGACGGACCGTTGCATCCGCAAGCGGAGCCGACGGGCCTGCCCCGTTGACCGCGCGCGCCCCGCATTTATAGTGCGCCCAAGCTTGTAGTGTATCCGAGTCCCGCCACATTCCCGGCAGGTTGCCATGCCCCTATCCCCACCGGCCAAGCGCGAGCATTTGCACACGCGCCAGCTTGAGTTTCGCGGTTTCCGCCGCGGCGATGGGCTCTGGGATATCGAGGCGCATCTGACCGATGTCAAAACCTATAGCTTCCCCAACGCCTACCGCGGCGAGGTCGCGGCCGGGGAGCCGCTGCATGACATGTGGCTGCGCATCACCCTGGATGACGATTTCGTGGTGCGGGAGATCGAGGCGGTGACCGACGGCAGCCCGTTCGCGATGTGTCCGCAGATCACTTCTAATTTTCAGAAGATGGCCGGTGTGCGCATGGGCGCCGGCTGGCGCCGCAAGGTGCGCGAGCGCATGGGTGGGATAGAGGGGTGCACCCACCTGGTCGAAGCCCTGGGCGCCATGGCCACGGTGGCCTTCCAGACCCTTTACCCATCCCTGAAGGACAAGCACGAGGGCGACACCCGCCTGGGCCGGCCGCCGCTGATCGATTCCTGCCATGCCTTTCGCAGCGATGGCGAGGTGGTCAAACGGCGCTGGCCCGACTTTTACACCGGCCCGGACAGATAGGCTTCAGGCGCTGGCGTGGCCGCGGGCGGGGCGGCGCGAATCGGCCGCCTCGCGCGCCCGCATGCGCGCACCATAAAGTGAGCCGTGGCCGATGCCGGCATGCCCATCCTCGGTCGCGGCGGACCGGAAATAATTGACGAAAAAGACCCGAATGGCCGCGGTCAGGCTGGAGGCCAGGCGGCGCTCGTCGATCAGGCCACAAAGCTGATGTATGGTCAGATCCTCGCGCCGGCAGATCTCCGTCAGGGCGTCCCACATGGCCGGCTCAAGGCGCAAGCTGGTCCGCCGGGTTCCCACGAATACGTTTCGATTGACCAATGTGCTGGGACCGCGAGACGCCGGTTCGCCGTCCTGTTCATCTTCTTCCGCAAGTTTGCCGAGCATCATCGCAGACCTCGTTTAGTACGAGAAAATCAATGGATTCAATACCCTCCATGGTAGTCACGATTCTCTGTTGTCACAACCAAAAGTTAATTTTTTGTATATTATTCAACTTATGATTGTATTTTATTGATCACCTTGATCGGCAAGGCCATTCACCTTTGCCGGCTGGGTGCTTACATTAGGTGAGCCGGGCGCATGACGGCGGGCCGGCGGGTTAAGGATAAGGCATCATGAGCATACAAGCGGGTATCGAAGCCAAGTTGCGGGCCTCCCTGGCGCCCAGCCATCTGCAGGTGGTGAATGAGAGCCATATGCACAGCGTGCCGCCCGGCTCCGAATCCCACTTCAAGGTGGTGGTCGTCTCTGAACGTTTCGCCGGCGTGGCGCGGGTCCGCCGGCATCAGATGATTAACGAAATCCTGCGTGACGAGCTGGCGACCCTGATTCACGCCCTGTCCATGCGTACCCTGACCGCCGGGGAATGGGCGGCGCAAGACGGCCAAACCCTCGACTCGCCCCCCTGCCACGGCGGCGGCAAGCACGATACCGGCACGGCCAACCGTTAAGGGGCGGCCGTTAGGGGTCCGATAACCGGTGCGGCCGAACAATTGACCCTGGGCAGATACGCCACACCGAACCGGCGCCGGCGGCAGCGATGCAGGTGCCGGCTTGTCTTGCGAAACGGCCATATTCATACTTCGATCCATGCGACGACCGACACCAGACGCGATCAACAAGCCCTTCGCCCAGCCGAAGCCGCCGCGGCGTGCCTGCGATCACGCCGGCTGTACCGAGGCCGGGGAATTCCGCGCCCCGGCGGCGCGCAACCGGCTGACCGACTACCTGTGGTTCTGTCTGGAGCATGTACGCGCCTACAACCTGGCGTGGGATTTTTTCGCCGGCATGAACGAACGCGAGATCGAGTCCCAGCGGCGGGCCGATACGGTCTGGCAGCGGCCGAGTTGGCCGTTGGGCCAATTCGGCGAGCGCGCGGTTCATACGGCCAACTACCGGGTCAATGACGGCTTCGATTTCTTCTGGGAAGGGCGCCACGCCTCGGCCAAGCGGGAACCGCCGGAGAAGCCCGCCACCGCGGTGGAAATTGCGTTGGCCGCTTTCGATCTGCAGCATCCGGTGACCTTCGCGGACGTCAAGGCCAGGTACAAGGACCTGGCCAAGAAGCTGCATCCGGATACCAACGGCGGCGATCCGGAGGCGGAGGAACGCCTGAAAATCATCAACCAGGCCTATGCCGCGCTGAAGATGAGCTTTGCTTGAACGGCCAGATCGGCTAGACCCTAAACCGGCCGATTACAGGCCCATAACCAATCTCTTACCAAGACGGAAACTGTTCCATGGCCCAAGTCCACGTCAACGGCGGAGACATGCCGATGGACGGCCCCGACATCACGGTGTCGGTGCGGCAGACCTTCGGCATCGACTGCGACATGCAGGTGCCCGCCTTCAGCCAGAGCAACGAATATGTGCCCACCCTGGACGATGTGTACCGCTTCGACCGCGACACCACGCTCAGCATCCTGGCCGGTTTCGCCTATAACCGCCGGGTGATGATCCAGGGCTATCACGGCACCGGCAAGTCGACCCACATCGAGCAGGTCTCCGCCCGCCTCAATTGGCCGTGCCTGCGCATCAACCTGGACAGCCACATCAGCCGCATCGACCTGGTCGGCAAGGATGCGATCGTGATCAAGGACGGCAAGCAGGTCACCGAGTTCCGCGAAGGGCTGCTGCCCTGGTCGCTGCAGCACCCGGTGGCCCTGGTGTTCGACGAATACGACGCCGGCCGGCCGGACGTGATGTTCGTGATCCAGCGGGTTCTCGAGGTCGAGGGCAAGCTGACCCTGCTCGACCAGAACCGGATCGTGAAGCCGCATCCGGCCTTCCGCCTGTTCGCCACCACCAATACCATCGGCCTGGGCGATACCACCGGCCTCTATCACGGTACCCAGCAGCTGAACCAGGGCCAGCTGGACCGCTGGAACATCGTCGCCACCCTGAACTATCTGCCGCACGACGAGGAGGAGAAGATTGTCCTCGCCAAGTGCCCCGACTACGACAACAAGGAAGGGCGCGAGACCATCGCCGCCATGGTGGCTTTGGCAGATCTGACCCGCAGCGGCTTCGTCAATGGCGATATCTCAACGGTCATGAGCCCGCGCACCGCCATCACCTGGGCCGAGAACGCCAAGATCTTCGGCGACATCGGCTTCGCCTTCCGGGTGACCTTCCTGAACAAGTGCGACGAGCTGGAACGGCCGGTGGTGGCCGAATACTACCAGCGCTGTTTCGGCACCGATCTGCCGGAAAGCAGCGTCCAGGCCACCTTGGTCTAGGGCGGACCGAACAGCGCGGTCCGCGCCACGCCCATGAGCGAAGCCGAAAGCCCCATCGAGCGGTTCAAGCGCACCACCGGCGCCGCCATTCGCGCCATTGCCAGGCGCGACGATATCACCGCCAGCTTCTCGCCCACCAGCCAGGGGCTGGTCGGCCATGAGGTCCGCCTGCCGTTGCCGGCGCGCGATCTGCCGGCCGGCGATGCGGCCATGGTCCGCGGCGAGGCGGATGCGGTGGCCCTGCGCCTGCGCCATCACGATGCCGCCCTGCACCGGCGCCATCGGCCTGGCGCCGATCTGGCCCGGGCGATCTACGACGGCGTCGAACAGACTCGCTGCGAGGCCTTGGGCATCCGGCGCATGGCCGGGGTGGCCGTCAACCTGGACGCGGTCCTGGAGGAACATTGCCGCAGCCGCGGCTACGCCCGCGCACTCAACCAGGACGAGGTGCCCCTGGCCGAGGTGCTGCGGGTGATGGCCCGGGAGGCCATGACCGGCATGCCGCCGCCGCCGGCGGCCCGCGCCATGATCGATGTGTGGCGCTCCAGCCTGGACGCCCGCATCCTGCGCGACCTGACCGCCCTGGGCGAACAGGCCGACGACCAGGACCGGTTTGCCGATACGGTGCGCAATATGTTGCGCCACCTGGACGTGGACCTCGGCCCCGAGACGGACGAAGCTAGCGACGATGAAGACCAGCAGGACGGCGACGGTGCCGAGGAGAACAGCGCGCAGGCGCGCGGCGAAACCGGCGAGCGCGAAGCCGCCGATGCCGAGGCCAGCCTGGAGGGCGAGCAGGGCGATGCAAGCGACGCCGAGGGCAGCGAGCAGCAGGACTCCGATACCGACGGCGAGATGATGCCCGGCGCCGCCGACGAGGAACCCGGCCGGCCCGGGCGGCCGCCGCTCTCCGACCGGCGCAACGCCCGCGCCGAAACGACCTATGCGATCTTCACCCAGGAGTTCGACGAGGAGATCGTGGCCGCCGATCTGTGCGATCCGGACGAGCTGGACCGCCTGCGTCAGATGCTCGATCAACAGCTCACCAACCTGCAAGGGGTCACCGCCCGCCTGGCCAATCGCCTGCAACGCCGGCTGCTGGCCAAGCAGACCCGCGATTGGGATTTCAACCTGGAGGAAGGCCTGCTCGATACGGCCCGGCTGGCCCGTATCGTCGCCAACCCGACCCATTCGCTGAGCTTCAAGCGCGAACGCGAAATGCAGTTCCGCGATACGGTGGTCAGCCTGTTGATCGACAATTCCGGCTCCATGCGCGGCCGGCCGATCACCGTCGCAGCGTTGAGCGCAGATATCCTGGCCCGCACCTTGGAGCGGTGCGGCGTCAAGGTCGAGATTCTCGGCTTCACCACCCGCATGTGGAAGGGCGGCCAGGCGCGCGAGCGGTGGATCGCCGCCGGCAAGCCGGGCAATCCCGGGCGCCTGAACGATCTGCGCCATATCGTCTACAAGTCGGCGGATGCCCCGTGGCGGCGCGCCCGCAAGGCCCTGGGCCTGATGCTGCGCGAGGGCATTCTCAAGGAGAACATCGACGGCGAAGCCCTGCTCTGGGCCCATGAACGCCTGCTCGGCCGGCCCGAGCAGCGGCGTATCCTGATGGTCATCTCCGACGGGGCGCCGGTGGATGATTCCACCCTGTCGGTCAATCCGGGCAACTACCTGGAGCGCCATCTGCGCGAGGTCATCCAACACATCGAGACCCGCTCGCCGGTCGAGTTGGTGGCCATCGGCATCGGCCACGACGTCACCCGCTATTACCGGCGCGCCGTGACCCTCGTCGATGCGGAGCAACTGGGCGGCACGGTGATGGAACAGCTCGCCGATCTGTTCGACGAGCCGGAGCCCGGGCTGGCGCGCGGTCGCCCGCGCATAAAAGCACGCGCGTAAAGCTACGCACACCAACACCTTATGACGATTTTGCTCCACCGGAGGCGGACTTCCCGCTAAAGTCCGGCGCCCGCAATCGCGGACGTCATTTTTAGCACCCATAGGATCACGGAGACCGGTCATGGCCGCCCGCCGGCTGTTGAGCCCTTACCGCCGCAATCTGATCGCTGTCATGGCCACCATGACCGGGGCCACGTTGAGTTACAGCTTCATAGTGCCGTTGCTCAGCATTATCCTGGAGCGCCAGGGGACCAGCCACACCTTGATCGGCTTGAGCAGCGCCAGCGGCGCGGCAGCGATTTTCGTCGTGGCGCCGTTCGCGCCGCGCCTGCTGGTCCGCTTCGGTCCGGTGCGCGTGACCTTGCTTGGCGTCGCGGCCCTTCTGGCGGCCCTCTTGCTTCTGCCCGTCTTCCCCAACGTCTGGGCCTGGTTTCCGGTGCGCGTGCTTGCCGGTTGTGGCGGTGGTCTGATGTGGATCGTCGGCGAGGCGTGGATCAATCAGACGGTGGAGGAGCACACGCGGGGCCGCATCCTTTCGCTGTACACCATGATCATGTCGTTCGGGTACGCGTTGGGACCATTGGTGCTCGTGGTCACCGGCAGCGAAGGTTGGGCGCCGTTTCTGGCCGGCGCCGCCATCGTCCTGGCCGCCGGGGCGGCGACCCTGATCGCCGCCGGCGTAGCGCCGGCTCTCGAGGGCGCCCAAACGGCACGCCTGCGCGGCATTTTTCGCCTGGCCCCGCTGGCCATGACCAGTTGTTTCGTCATCACGGCCGCCGATACCCTGTTGGTCTCCATGTTGCCGCTGTATGGCGCGCGCATCGGCTTGGCCCATAGCGATGCCCTGTATCTGCTGACCATGCTCGGCATCGGCGGCATCGTCCTGCAATACCCGTTCGGTTGGCTGGCGGATCACATGGACCGCCGCCGCCTGACCCTGATCATCGCCCTGCTGATGGTGGCCGGCAGCCTGGCCCTGCCCTGGGCGTTGCCGCGCGCGCCGTACAACCTGATCTACGCCTTCGTCTATGGCGGCCTGATCGGGGCGCTGTATACGATGGGCAACGTTCTCATGGGCGAGCGTTTTCGCGGCGCCGATTTAGCCGCCGCCAGCACTGTGTTCGCGGTCATGGGCAGCGTTGGCGGCCTGGCCGGCCCGCCGGCCGGCGGTTTGGGCATGGACCTGTGGCCCGGCTGGGGCCTGCCGCTGGCCTTGACCGCCCTGGTGGCCACGGTCCTGCCGTTTGCCATCGCCGCCACAGTGCGCCGCCGATCGATGGCCTAACGGCGAACGCCTCTTCACCGCCCGGCCGCGGTCGGCTACAGTCCGCCGCCCGCGGGCATCGAAATGTCGCAATAGAATTATGGATTTAGGCCATGGCCGGCCCCCGGGTGCTGACCCCGTATCGACGCAATCTGATCGCCATCATGGTCACCATGACCGGGGCGACGTTGAGCTACAGCTTTGTCCTGCCGCTCCTCAGCTTGATTCTGGAACGCCAGGGAACGAGCAACACGTTGATCGGCCTGAGTGTCGCCAGCGAGGCGGTGGCGGTATTCCTGGTAGCGCCGTTCGCGCCGCGGCTTCTGGTCCGGCTTGGCCCGGTCAAGACCATGATGCTGGCCGTTGCCGTGCGGCTGGTCACGTTCTTGTTGCTGCCGGTGTTTCCGAATGTCTGGGCCTGGTTTCCGTTGCGCATGATCGGCGGCGCCGGCGCCAGCCTGATGTGGATCGTCAGCGAGGCGTGGATCAATCAGACCGTGGAGGACCGCACCCGCGGCCGCATCCTGTCGATCTATTCGATCGCCCTGTCCCTGGGGTATGCCATCGGCCCGATGATCCTGGCGCAAACCGGCAGCGTTGGCTGGACGCCCTTCATCGTCGGCGGCGCCATCGCCCTGGCGGCGGGATCCAGCACCTTGCTGGCCAGCGGCGTGGCGCCCGTCCTGTCGGGCAGCGTAACGGCCCGGTTGCCGGGCTACTTCCTGTTGGCACCCCTGGTCATGATGTGCTGCTTCGTGACCTCGGCGACCGACAATATCCTGGTCGCTCTGCTGCCGGTCTATGGCAACGGCGTCGGCTTGGATAGCGGCGATGCGCTGTATCTGCTGACGGTCGTCGGCATCGGCGGCATCGTCCTGCAATACCCGTTCGGCTGGCTGGCGGATCGCATGGATCGCCGGCGGCTGACCCTGATCATCGCCCTGGTGATGTTGCTGTTCACCCTGGTCTTGCCGTGGGCTTTGCCGGTGGCGCCGTATAATACGATCTTGGCTTTTCTGATCGGCGGCTGCATCGGCGTGCTCTACACCATGGGCAATATACTTTTGGGCGAGCGTTTTCGCGGCGCTGATTTGGCCGCGGCCTCCACCTTGTTCGCGGTCATGTGGAACGTGGGAACCTTGCTTGGACCCTCCATCGGCGGCCTGGGCCTCGACCTGTCTCCCAAATTCGGCCTGCCGCTGGCCTTGACCTTGATGGTCGCCAGCATCCTGCCGTTCGCCCTATCGGCGGTTTTGCGCCCCCGCCCGGTGCCAGCGAACCCGGACGCCTAGGCCGAGTCCCCCCTGAATGATATCCAGGCCGGCGGTGTAAAGCCGGTACCGCCCGCCTACCCGCGCAGAATCACCTGTCAATTGCCCGGTGATCCGCTATCTATGGCGGTGATGATGCGATTGCTCGCGAAGATCTCCTGCCCATTGGCGGTACTACTACTCTTGGTGGCGCCGGGGTTTGGCGTCCAGGCCCGGCCGGTGGAGATCACGGCCCGCGCCTTGCCGCTGAACTATACGGCGCCGGAGCAGTCGCGGATCGGCCGTCTGGTCTGGCGCGGCGGCCTCGATCTCAGCGCGAAGAGCATTCGCTTCGGCGGGTTCAGCGGCCTGCTGGTATCGCCGGACGGAACCCGGCTGACCTCGATCACCGATGCAGGCTATGTGCTGACCGCAACCGTCACTTACGATGCCAATGGCAACCTGAACGGCCTCGCCGACGGCGACATCAATCGGTTGCGCGACGAAGCCGGCAAGGTCCTGCAAGGCAAGTCGGACCAGGACGCGGAGGCCATGGCCGCCCAGGCCGACGGATCGATTCTGGTGGCCTTCGAGCGCATGCACCGCATCTGGCGGTATCCGCCGGGCGAAGCCCCCTTGCGCGGCACTCCCACGTCCCTGCCGGCGCCGGAAGGATTGTCCGACCTGCCCGACAACAGCGGCATCGAGGCCATGACCACATTGGCTGACGGCAGTCTTCTGGCCATCGCCGAGGACAACGATGAGAGCCGCGAAAGCCGGGCGTTTCTGTGGCGCGACGGCGTCTGGTCGCATCTGCGCTACCCGCGCTTCGAGAACTACCGGCCATCCGATGCGGCGCACCTGCCCTCCGGTGACCTGCTGGTGCTGGAGCGGCGCTATACCCTGCTGCAAGGCGTGGGCAATCGCTTGGTCCGACTGCCCGCCGCGTCGGTCGTGCCCGGTGCCCTGCTCCAGCCGGTGGAGATTGCCCGCCTGTTGCCGCCCCTGTCCATCGACAACATGGAGGGTCTGGCGGTGCGGCAGAACGAACAGGGCGAGACGTTGATCTATATGATCTCGGACGACAATTTCAATGTCGTCCAGCGCAACCTGCTGCTCATGTTCCTGCTCGAAGAGTAGAGACGAAAAAGGCCCGCGAAGCGGGCCCGTTTGGTGCGGTATGCCTTAGCCTCAGGCGCTTTGCTGAGCCGCCGCCTTCTTCTTGATGCGGCGCTTCAGGACCCGCGCCTTTTGCCCCAACTCTGCATCCGGGGTCGAGAGCAGGAAGGCATCCAGGCCGCCGCGCTTTTCCACCGTGCGGATGGCATGGGTGGTCAGACGCACCTGGACCATCTGGCCCAGGGCATCGCTCAGCAAGGAACTTTCCTGCAAATTCGGCAGGAACCGGCGCCGGGTCTTGTTGTTGGCGTGGCTGACGTTGTTGCCCGCCTGAACGGCTTTACCAGTGAAATCGCAGCGCCGTGCCATCGTCTTCCATGCCTCGAATTGCGGGATTGGCGGTCAGAACCGGCCCGGTTTGTACGAGACGGGACCCGCCCCGTCAAGCCGAAAGCCCTGAATCCGGGCTCGGCCTGGGCGCCAGGAGAACCGGGGGCTGACTCCTTGCGTATATAAGAACATAATGGCAACATTAAGCTTCACCCCCCGAGTCGCCGGAGCTTGCCCATGACCGCAGCAGAACGAGCCAGCCAATTTCGCGCCCTGCACCGGCGCGACGGGGCCTTCATCATACCCAACCCATGGGACATCGGCACCGCCCGGGTGCTCGCCAGCATGGGCTTCGCGGCCCTGGCCACAACCAGTGCCGGCCTGGCCTTTTCGCTCGGCGTGCCGGAGGGTGTGATCACCCGCGAGCAGGCACTGGACCACTGCCGCGCCATTGTCGATGCCACCGATCTGCCGGTATCGGCGGACCTGGAGAACGGCTATGGGGAGTCTCCCGAGAGCGTCGCGGAAACCATCGCGGCCGCGGCCGAGATGGGCCTGGCCGGAGGCTCGATCGAGGACCACACCGGCCGGCGCGACGATCCGATCTATCCGTTCGACCTGGCGGTCGAGCGCATTGCCGCCGCCGTGCAGGCAGCGCGCAGATTGCCGCGCGACTTCGTGCTGACCGCGCGCTGCGAGAACTTTCTTTGGCAGCGTCCCGATCTCGACGACACCATCAAGCGCTTGCAGGCGTATTCGGCGGCCGGGGCCGACGTGCTGTACGCGCCAGGCTTGCGCGATCTCGACATGATCCGCACCGTTTGCCAGTCGGTCGATAAACCGGTCAACGTGGTCATGGGTTTGCCGGGCGTGACTCTTGGCGTGCAAGATCTCGCCGCGGCCGGGGTGAAACGCGTCAGCGTCGGTTCGGCGCTCTCGCGATTGGCCTTCGGGGCCGTCATGCGGGCGGCGCGCGAAATGATCGGGAAGGGCACCTTCAACTTTGCCGCCGAGGCCGCTGGCTTCGCCGAGATCGAAGCGCACTTCCCGGCGGCCGGCACGGGCGGCGGACCAAAGAGATGAAGCTCTATTCCGGGCCCTTGAGCCTGTTTGCCCGCAAGGTGGAAATCGCTCTTCGCGAGAAGGGCCTGGCCTTCGACCGCGAGATGGTGCCCTTCAGCCAGTCCACCGGCTATGCGCCGAAGCACCCGGCGGTGCTGGCCGCCAACCCGAAGGGGCAGGTACCGGTGCTGATCGACGGCGATTTGACCCTGTTCGATTCGACCTTGATCATCGAGTATCTGGAAGAGGCCTATCCGCAGCCGCCGCTATTCCCGGCCGGGGCCAAAGCGCGTGCCCGCTGCCGCCTGCTGGAGCTGACCGCCGACGAGATCCTGCTGGCGCCGCTGCGCCAGCTCATGCACCGCAGCGAACCGCCCCACCCCGATGCCGACCGCCGCCGCCTGCGCGAAGTTGAAGCCGAGGGCGCCGAGGATAAATTGCGCGCGCATTTCCGCGCGCTCGAGGCGCAGCTTGCCGGCCCGTATTTCTGCGGCGACTTCTCGGTCGCCGACATCGGCCTCTTCATGATGGTGCTCTATACCCAACGGCTGCACGGGCCCGGACTCGAAGCGACCCCGGTGCTGGCCCAGTGGTATGCGCGCGTCGCCGCCCGGCCGGCGGTGGCGGTGGCCGCCGCGGAGATCGCCGAAGCCGACCGCCTGCTGTCGCCTAGCCTGGCTCGACCCGGCCTAGGAAAGCCTGGAGCAGGCGCCGCGCCGCGGCGGCCGGGGTGATCCGGCCGGCCATCACGTCGGCCTCCAGCGCCGGCAACTGGCGGGCCACCTGCGGGTGGGCGCGCAAGTTTGCCAGCACGGTCTCGCTGACCTCGCTCCACATCCAGGCGCGGGCCTGGCCGGCGCGCCGGGCGGCCAGATCGCCGACGGCGCCCAGGGTGTCTCGATAGCCTTCGACCGCCGCCCACACCTCGGCCACCCCGGCCCCGGTCACGGCGGAACAGGCGAGCACCGGTGGCCGCCAGCGCGGATGGACCGGGCGCAGGAAACCGAGCGCCCCTTGATAAGCGGCGGCGGCGCGGGTGGCGGCGTCCAGCAATTCGCCGTCCGCCTTGGTGACCACGAACAGATCGGCCAGCTCGACAATGCCGCGCTTGAAGCCCTGCAGTTCGTCGCCCGCACCCGGTTGCAGCAGCAGCACGAACATATCCACCATGTCGGCCACCGCGGTTTCCGACTGGCCGACGCCGACGGTTTCCACGATCACCACGTCGAAGCCGGCGGCCTCGCACAGCAGCATGGCCTCGCGGGTGCGCCGGGCGACGCCGCCCAGGGTGCCGCCGGCGGGCGACGGGCGGATGAACGCCGCCTCGGCCCGGGCCAACTCCTCCATCCGGGTCTTGTCGCCCAGGATCGAGCCCTTGGAGCGTTGCGACGAGGGATCGACGGCCAGGACTGCGACCCGCTGGCCGCGCCCGATGAGAAACAGGCCCAATGCCTCGATAAAGGTGGATTTGCCGACGCCGGGCGAACCGGAGATGCCCAGGCGCGCCGCCCCGCCGCTGTGCGCCAGAACCCGGTCCAGCAGTGCCTCGGCCTGGGCCTGGTGATCGGCGCGGGTGGATTCCACCAGGGTGATCGCCTGCGCCAGCACCCGCCGGTCGCCGGCCAGCACCCCGTCCGCCAAGTGCTGCCCCAACGGCGGCGTCATGTTCCTACACCGCGTTTTATTGGCGAGAGGCGAGGGTCACCCCCACCCCCGCCCTCCTCCATCGAGGGGGAGGGGGTAAGCAGCCCGCCGCTATGGACCACTCCTCCCCCCTTGATGGGGGGAGGTTGGGAGGGGGGTGAGCAGCGCACTCCAATCGGCAAGGTGCGCCGGGGTGTCACCTCTGGCGCTTGCCCAGGTCGCCGAACAGTTTGGCGGCGTCGTCCTCGATCTGCTGGCGGGTTTCCGCGTCGAGGGACTCGTAGACCTCGCGCTGCTGCCGGTAGACCTTGAGGGCGTTCTGCATGACCCGGTCGCGGCCGCCGGTCTTGGCATCCGCCGAGCGGCGGCCACCGGTGCCCTTGCCGCCGGGACGGGACCCCAGGCGCGGCTCCAGCTTTTCCCGGTCCGCCAGCAATTCCCGGGTTTCCTTGGGCAGAAAGATCGCCTTCAGCAGGGTGCTGAACATGGCCGGCTCCTGGTCGTCGCGGGGGATGATCGCAAGCCCCCTGATTTGACCGGAAAATCCTTGCCACTCGGTTACCTAGGGGCAACTTCGGCCCCCACGTGCGCCCCGGGGCCCAGGGGCTGGCCATAGCTGAATTCCACCATGTTGCCGTCCGGGTCGCGCACGCCGCAGTAGTAGCCCACGGGATAGGGCTCCTGCCGGGCCGGCCAGACCAGGCATCCGGCGGCGTCGGCCCGGGCCGCCACCGCATCCACCGCCGCCCGGCTGTCCAGGGCAAAGCCCAGATGGCTGTAGTCCCCGTCCGCCTGGTCCCGCCCCGGCCCGTCGCCGATGATGACCATGACGAAGTCCGCCTCCCGGCCCGGCTCGGCCAGCCAGGCCACCGCCCCGGCCTCCCGCTCATGGGAGACTCGCAGGCCGCAATAGTTTTGGTAGAAGGCCACGCACGCGGCCAAGTCGCGCACGTGCAGGGCGATATGGGTGAGGCGGGGTGTCCTGGTCGTTGTCATTCGATTGTCGCGTCTATTTCGAAGGAAGCTACCGGTGCGCCACCCCCACCCCGGCCTTCCCCCATCGAGGGGGAGGGAGAAAAGAGCCTTCGGACCATATCGAAACTCCTCCCCCCTCGATGGGGGGAGGTTGGGTGGGGGGTGACGTTGGTGGCGGGCCGGCCAGTCATTCCGCCGCTGCCTCCGGCTTTGCCTCCTCCACGGCGCTCTGCTGGCGGGCCCACATGGTGGCGTAGGCGCCGCCCTTGGCCAGCAGGTCGGCGTGGTGGCCGCGCTCGTCGATCTGGCCGTCCTCGAGCACCAGGATCTCGTCGGCCTCGACCACGGTGGACAGGCGGTGGGCGATGATCAGGGTGGTGCGGCCCTTGGACACCTCGTCCAGGCTGGCCTGGATTTCCCGCTCGGTCTTGGTGTCGAGGGCCGAGGTCGCCTCGTCGAACATCATGATGGCCGGACCCTTGAGGATCGAGCGGGCGATGGCCACCCGCTGCTTCTCGCCGCCGGAAAGCTTCAGGCCGCGCTCGCCCACCGTCGCCTCGTAGGCATCGGGCAGGGAGCCGATGAAATCGTCGATGCGCGCCATGGCGGCGGCCCGTTCCACCGCCGCCCGCTCGGCGCCCGGATGGCCATAGGCGATGTTGTAATAGATCGTATCGTTGAACAGCACCGTATCCTGCGGAACGATGCCGATGGCGGCGCGCAAGCTATCCTGGGTGACATCGCGGATGTCCTGGCCGTCGATGGCGATGCGCCCGCCGGTGACGTCGTAGAAGCGGAACAAGAGGCGGCTGATGGTCGACTTGCCGGCGCCGCTGGGCCCGACGATGGCCACCGTCTTGCCGGCCGGCACATCGAAGGAAACACCTTTCAGGATCGGCCGGCGCGGGTCGTAGCCGAAACTCACGTCCTCGAACGTCACCCGTCCCTCGCGCACCGCCAGCGGCGGCGCCCCGGGTTTGTCGGTGACCTCCAGGCCGGTGCTCAGCAGATCGAACACCGCCTCCAGGTCGATCAGCGCCTGCTTGATCTCGCGGTAGACCGTGCCGAGCAGGTTGAGCGGCATGGCAATCTGAATCAGGTAGGCGTTGACCAGAACGAAATCGCCCATGGTCATGCGCCCGGCAACGATGCCGTTGGCGGCCAGGACCATCATGCCGGTCATGCCGATGGCCACCACCAGGGCCTGTCCGACGTTGAGGGCCGACAGGCTGATGCGGCTGCGGATGGCCGCGTGCTCGTAGACCCGCAGGGCACTGTCGTAGCGCCGCGCCTCGTGCCCCTCGTTGCCGAAATATTTCACCGTCTCGTAGTTGAGCAGGCTGTCGACGGACTTGGTGTTGGCGTCGTTGTCGGCGTCGTTCATCTGACGGCGCAAGCGAATGCGCCATTCGGTGATGGAAAAGGTCACCCACACATAGCCGGCGACGGTCGCCCCGGTGATGGCGGCGAAGCGCCAGTCGAACAAAACCCAAAGGATGCCGCAAACCAGGAGAATTTCCAGGATCGTCGGCAATATGTTGAACATGGCGAAGAACAGCAGGAACTCGATGCCCTTGGCGCCCCGGTCGATGGCCCGGGTCAGGCCGCCGGTGCGCCGCTCCAGGTGAAAGCGCAGGGAAAGCGCGTGCAGGTGGCGAAAGGTCTGCAGGGCGATCTGGCGGATGGCGTGCTGGGCCACCTTGACGAAGGTGGCATCGCGCAACTCGGCAAAGCCGATGGCCATGACCCGGGCGGCGCCATAGGCGATCAGCAGGGCCAGGGGGACGGCCACCAGTTGGGTGGACGGCACGCTGAGATCATCGACCACCGCGCGCAGGGCCATGGGCACCAGCACGTTGGACAACTTGGCGGCCACCAGAAAGACCACGGCAA
>DASWJP010000017.1:0-3475 GCA_036397065.1 Kiloniellales bacterium
CTTGCCAGTGGAGGCCGCCTGCGCCCTGATCGCACGGCCCGAACTGCACCTGCCCTGCGTCGGCGTCGCCGAGCTACCGGAGCGCCATGCCTGGTCGCAGATCCCGCCGCACCAGCAGCGGGTGCTGCTGTGCAACGGCCCGCGCTGCACCCGCCGCGGCGCCCTGCCGCTGTGGAAAAGCCTGCGCGCGCAGCTCAAGGCCGCCGGCAAGCTGGAGTGCGCGGGCGGCGTGCATATCACCCGCACCCAATGCCAGTTTCCCTGCGACCAGGGGCCGACCCTGAGTCTCTATCCCTCAGGCGCCTGGTACCGGATCCGCAGCGAAGCGGATGTGCGCAAACTGGTGCAGGAGCAGTTCGTCGAAGGCCGTGAAGTGCCCGAGCTGTTGATGCCCCGGGGCTGAGCGGCTGAAAACACACGCTGTACCAGAAAGCTGTTGCATGCGCCGGCTGTCCCGAGATTGGCCACGCACTGGGTAGGGTGCGCCATGCGCACCGCCTGGCAATCGCTGTGGTGTGCACGGCGCACCCTACGGGGCCAGCGCAGCTCCCCCTGGGTAGGCGTATGCCGCTACAGTCTGGCCAGACGATACGATGCAACAGATAACGGCGACATAGCCAAAAAACACTCGCCGCAGGCAGTGCGCCATTGAAGTGGCGCGACACAATAGCTGGCCGGTTGTCGCTGTGTTCCGAGCGGCCGGCGCCCCGGGCCGCCCTACGCGCCGGGCTGGACGTAGCGCGCTTTGCCGCAAACGCCTGAAGACGCTCTCGCGACGGCGCCGGATATTTTCACAACGTCTGACCGGCAAGCAGGCTGGCTGGCGCCTGCCGCCGGGAGCTATCCGCCGCCCTGGCATCAGTGCCCGTGCATATGCTCGATCAGGGCGCGCTGGCGGCTGGCCTGGCTGCTGACCTGGTCGGCGAGGTCGAGGGTGTCGCGCTGCAGTTGCAGGCTGTGGCTGGCCAGGCCTTGCAGGGCGTGGATCTTCTGGTTGATCTCCTCGGCGGCCTGGCTCTGCTGGTGGCCGGCGGCGGCGATCTGGCTGCTGATGCCGGCGATCTCGCCGATGCGCAGGTTGATGTGCGCCAGGGCCTGGGCGGTGGCGTCGACCTGTTCGACGCTGGCCCGCGACTGTTGCAGCCCCTGCTGCATGGCCTTGACCACCTGCGCGGTGCCCTGGCGCAGGGCTTCGATCATGCCCTGGATTTCGTCGGTGGAGGCCTGGGTGCGCTGGGCCAGGGAGCGTACCTCGTCGGCCACCACGGCGAAGCCGCGGCCGTTGTCGCCGGCCCGCGCCGCCTCGATGGCGGCATTCAGGGCCAGCAGGTTGGTCTGCTCGGCGATGTCCTGTATCAGGCTGACCACGGCGCCGATCTTCTCCGCCGCCACGGCCAAGCCCTTGACGCTGGTGTTGGTCGCCTCCGCCTCGGTCACCGCGGCACTGGCCACCTTGCTCGACTGGGTCACCTGGCGGCCAACCTCCTCGATCGAGGAAGATAACTCCTCGGCGGCGCTGGCCACGGTCTGCACGTTGGTCGAGGCTTCCTCCGCCGCCGAGGCGACGGTGGTCGACTGCCGGTTGGTTTCCTCGGCGGTGGCCGACATGGACTGAGCGGTCGATTCCATCTCGGTGGCGGCCGCCGACACACCCTCGACGATCGACTTGACGCTGGATTCGAGGCTGTCGGCCAGATCGAGCATGGCCTGCCGTTTTTCCTGCTCGGTCCGCTTCTCGGCCTCTTTTTGCGCCTCTTCCATCTTGACCTTCTCGATGGCGTTCTCCTTGAACACCTGAACCGCGTCGGCCATGCCGCCGATCTCGTCCTTTCGGCCCAGACTTGGAACGGCCACGGTCGTGTCGCCCTTGGCGAGATGGGTCATGGCCGAGGTCATGGCAATGATCGGGCGAGACGCCACGGTGCCAATGAAGACACCAAGGATCAGGATCGCCACGACCGCAACCGCGATAGCGATCATCATGACTGACTGGACGGTATCAACAGCCGCAAAGGCCTCTTCGACCGGGAGGCGCACCAGGATCGACCAGCCAAGTCCCAAATAATCATAGGCCCCAACGCTGTGGTGAAACCCGGCCACCTGGTCAACCTGTTTGCGAGCGTGGGTCGCCACAATGGCGCCCGACTCGCCCTTGACCGCGGCAGCCGCCGCCTCGACCCCCCTCTCGGCCAGATTCAACTTGCCGATGGTTTCAGGATCGCGCTGGTACTCGCTCCACCCCTGGCCCTTGGGATCATAGTCGACGATGACGTTGCCCTTCGGATCGAGTACGGTAAGCTCGGCATCGGCCATGCCCTGGGCAGCCAATTTCTGGTAAAACTGCGCTATAATTTCCTCGACAAGGCCGAAGTCGGCGAAGTTGACCCATACCCCCAGCGTCCGCCCGGACGCGTCCTTGACCGGCGCGGCAAAGGGGATCGAGTAGCCGTCGTCACCATAGAGCTGGCCAACGAGCGCATTGGCCGCCGGCTGCTCGACGACGGTGCCGGTCAACCCATTCGTTCCCTCAAGGAATTGCCCGGCCAGCGCCTTCTTGAACCAGGTGGCGTTGTCGAAACGCAGGTCGTAAATCGCGCGGGTATCCAGAGTTCGACCGCGGCCGTCCACCGTGTTCACCGCGAGAACTTGACCAGAGGTATCGACCAGCAACATCATGCGATAGATCCCGTAACCGGTCATGTAACTGTTGATCGCATGAATCAGCGGATTGTCCGGATTCGGGTTGTGCCAATTCGCAGGATCATGCGCCGCCGCGTTGACTCCAAAGGCCTGCACGTCACCGTAGCGCTCGAAAAGATTGCGATCGATCGTGTCGTTGATCGCCGCCGCATTAAGCTCGGCCGGCGCCATGAAAGCCCGTTTGAACTCGGACTCCGAATAGATAAATACGGCAAAAATACCAAGCGCCGGCAATACCCCGAATATCAAGAACAGGACAGAGAGCTTGGTCCGGATCTGGTTCAAGCCGATATTCTTTACGATGGATTTCATAATTCCTACTCCGAGTGATTCCAAACGGCAAACGTCACGACACGCAACGTCTGCATCTGTTCATGGTCTTGAGACCATGCAGGAAAAGATCAGGGGTGAACGGGAGGTTTCGCCGATCCGGCGCCACCCTGCCAACCCTGGCGATCACTGCCGTGGTTTCTTGTAGAGAAGACCGTGGCCGGTTCTGGCGTGCCCATCTTCCGTGGCAGCCGCCCGGAAATACGACATGACAAAGACTCGAACAGCCGCCGTCACGCTCGAGGCGCTGCGCCGGCCGGCGATTCGGCCGCACAGTTCGTTGAGCGAAAGGCCTTCACGTTCACAGATTTCGTCGAGGGCATCCCACATGGCCGGCTCCAGCCGCACGGTCGTGCGATGCGCGCCAATGGCAATGTTCCGTTGCACCAAAGTGCTCGGTCCGCGGGAGGTTCGCCCGTCATGGCGAGCACCCAGCTCGTTTACC
>DASWJP010000018.1:0-19597 GCA_036397065.1 Kiloniellales bacterium
GAGCCCGCCGCGTTGCCCACGGCACAGCCCCCCGCCCAGGTCCTTCCCCAAGCGCCCGCAGAGCCCACCGCACTGCCGCCACCGGCGATCCCCGACGACGAAACCATGCGGGCCGTGCTGCAGGGCCTGGACAAGACCACGGCGCGGGTCTCTACCGTGGAGGCTCCGGTGGGGGGGATCGCCCGTTTCGGAACCCTGGAGATCGTTGCCCGGGCCTGCCACAAGAAACCGCCGACCGAGCCGCCGGAGAGCACCGCTTTCCTGGAAATAACCGACGTCCGCCCGGATTCGCCGGCGGTGAGCGTATTCAGCGGCTGGATGTTTGCCTCCTCGCCGGCCCTCTCCGCCCTGGAGCACCCGGTTTACGACGTCTGGGTCATCGATTGCCGCAAGGGGCCCCCGGCCCAGACGGCCGGGCAGCCGGACGAGACGGCGCCCGAGGCCGTGCCGGAGACCGAGGTTTTGGGAGAGATCCCCGAGGATTCCGAAGCCGCCCCCGCTGATTAGCCCACTCTCCGGCTAGGCTCCGGCCGTCTGGGCCGCCAGCGACCCATCAGGTGGCGTTTCGTTAATCATTATCCCGCCATGGTTGTGTAATAAATAAACAACGGTTAAACCGTAGTGTTCGATCTCTGGCGAGTCACAGATCGGTAACCATGGGTGGGCAACGTCAATCTCGGCAGGATATGAGTTTGGATAACGCCGCGGCGTCGGAAAGCTCGAGCCATGCGCGCACCCTGGCGAAGCTGGTGCATGGCAAGAACATCCACGAAGAAACCCTGCTGGCGACTGACTATCTCAATCATTTCAATGAAGTCATCATGCTGATTGGGATGATTCCGGATATGCCGGAATGCCTGGAGGATGCCAAGGCGTGGCAGCCGAAAAGCTATACGGAGCATTTCCGCGACAGTGCCTTCGTCGACAAGGATCTTGCCATTCTGGCCTATGAGAACGCGCCGCCAAAATTTCGCGGACCCTTCGACAAGACGATCGCCCAGATGAACGATATGGTCGCCGACGGACTTACGCACATCGAAGCGGCCGTCGGCGAAGGCCATCCGGAGAAGCTGGCGGATCTTGTTCAGAACATCTCGCGCAATTTGCAGCTTTTCGTGGATGCGGCCAGTGCCATCATCCATGGCGCCCATCGGGCGATGGATCAGATCGAAATCGACACCATGCTGGAGAAGTAAGCGGCGCTGGTGAGGCAAGCGCCTGCGACTATTCCTGCTGAGTCAGAAACGCCGCGACGTCCGCTTTGCTGACCTCGCACGGAAAGCTGGCCCGTGTGGTCAACGCCTGACCGAGTTGCGCCCGATACTCGTCGCGTGGAATCTCGACGACGCCGAAATGCGCCAGGTGCGGCGTGGCGAATTGCGTATCCAGCAAACGAAACCCGCCTTTGCGCAAACGCAGGACCAAATGCGCCAGCGCCACCTTGCTGGCGTCGGTTTCGCGGCTGAACATGCTTTCGCCAAAGAACGCGGCGCCGAGGGCAACGCCGTACAGGCCGCCGGCCAACCGGTCCCCGATCCAGCATTCGACGGAATGGGCAAAGCCGGCCTGATGCAGCTCGTTGTAAAGCTTTTCGATGGCCGGGTTGATCCAGGTGTCGGGCCGGTTGTCCGCCGCCTCGGCGCACTGGCGGATGACCTGATCGAAGGCCGTATCGCAGCGAACATCGAAATCCCCGCGCCGCACCCGGCGCCGCAGCTTGCGTGGCATGTGAAAACGATCGAGCGGCAAAACGCCGCGGACTTCCGGATCGATCCAATGCAATTCGGCATGCTCGCGCCCCTCGGCCATGGGAAAAATTCCGATGGCATAGGCACGCAACAGAAGATCCGGTGTCAATCGCATGACGGTGACCTGGCCGGGTTCGGTCTATGACCCTTTTTGGGGCGGCTCCTGTACAGCGACGAAGCGCTCCAACCAATGGATATCATACTCACCGTTGATGAAATCATTGGCGACAATCAAGCGTTGGTGCAAGGGGATCGTGGTCTGCACGCCGCCGATGACGAATTCCTCCAACGCCCGGCGCAGGCGCATGAGGCACTCGTTGCGGGTCTGCCCGTGGACCACCAGCTTGGCGATCAGGCTGTCGTAGTAGGGCGGCACCCGATAGCCGGCATAGAGCCCGGAATCCACCCGCACACCCAGCCCGCCGGGGGCGTGATAGTCGGTGACCAGGCCGGGCGAGGGCAGGAACGTGGCCGGATCCTCGGCGTTGATCCGGCATTCGATGGCGTGGCCGGAGAAATGCACGTCCTCTTGGCGCAGGCTCAGGGGCAGGCCGGCGGCGATGCGGATCTGCTCGCGCACCAGGTCTATGCCGGTGATTGCCTCGGAGATGGGATGCTCCACCTGCAGGCGGGTGTTCATCTCGATGAAAAAGAATTCGCCGTTCTCGTAGAGAAACTCGATGGTGCCGGCGTTGCGGTAGCCCAGCTTGCGCAGCGACGTGGTCACCCGCTTGCCGATGGCGGCGCGCACTTCCGCGTTCAGGGCCGGGGAGGGGGCTTCCTCCAATAGCTTCTGGTGCCGTCGCTGAAGCGAACAGTCGCGTTCGCCCAGATGAATGACGTTGCCTTGATCGTCGGCCAGCACCTGCACCTCGATGTGGCGCGGCCGGTCCAGGTATTTCTCCAGATAGACGGCATCGTAGCCGAATGCGGCCTTGGCCTCGGCACGGGCGTTGGCGAGGGCGTCGAACAGCTCGCCCTGCACCCGCGCCACCTTCATGCCGCGGCCGCCGCCGCCCGCGGAGGCCTTGATGAGAACGGGATAGCCGATGCGATCGGCCACCTGCGCCGCCTCTGTATTCGACGTGACGGCGCCGTTGGAGCCGGGCACCACCGGCAAGCCCAAGCTGTCGGCCGCCTGCTTGGCCGCCACCTTGTCGCCCATCAGGCCGATATGTTCCGGCTTCGGGCCGATGAAAACCAGGCCATGCTCCTCGACCATGGAGGCGAAATCGGCGTTTTCCGACAGGAAGCCGACGCCCGGGTGAATGGCGTCCGCCCCGGTGATGGTCGCGGCGGAGAGAATCGCCGAGACGTTCAGATAGCTGTCCTTGCTGGGTGGCGGGCCGATGCACACGCTCTCGTCCGCCAGGCGCACGTGCATGGCCGCGGCATCGGCGGTGGAATGCACGGCGACGGTCTTGATGCCCATCTCGCGGCAGGCGCGGTGAATTCGGAGCGCGATTTCGCCGCGATTGGCGATGAGGACCTTCTCGAACATGGCGCCGGCGGCCGGCGGCTTACTCGACGACCAGCAACGGCTCGCCGAACTCGACCGGCTGGCCGTCCCTGACCATGATGCGCACCACCTTGCCGGCGCGTGGGCTGGCCAGGGGGTTCATCACCTTCATGGCTTCGATGATCACCAGGGTCTGGCCCTCTTTGACGGTGTCGCCCACCTTGACGAATGGCGCCGCACCCGGCTCCGGCGCGGTGAAGACCGTGCCGACCATGGGCGAGGTCACGGCGCCCGTCGGAATCGCCTCGGCCGCCGGTGCCTGTCCCGCCACCGGGGCAGCCAAGGGAGCGGCTGCCTGTGCCGGAGCGGCGGGTGCCCAGCCCACAACCTGAGGCTCGCGCCGGCCGACGCGGATGCGCCGCCCGTCGGTTTCGTATTCGATCTCGCTCAGGCCGGTCTCTTCGAGCAGGGCCGCCAAACGGCGAATCAACTCTTCGTCAGGCTGAAATTTTCCCATCACGTCCCTCTACGATCAGCCAACAGGGCCGCCATCGCCTCCAAAGCCAAAAGATAGCTGTTCGCGCCAAAGCCGCAGATGACACCTTCGGCGGCCCGTGAAACGTAGGAGTGTTTCCGGAAATCCTCGCGCTTGTGGGTATTCGACAGATGCACCTCGATCACCGGCAGCCCGACGGCGAGCAGGGCGTCCAGAATGGCCACCGAGGTGTGCGTATAAGCGCCGGGGTTCAGGAGCAGACCGGCGATGCCACTGCGGGCATCCTGAATCCAGCCGACCAGTTCGCCCTCGCTGTTGGATTGGCGAAAGTCGATCGCCAGACCCAGACTCTTGGCCCGTTTGCCGCACTGGGCCTCGATATCGGCCAGGGTCGCTTTGCCATAGACCCCGGGCTCCCGCGTGCCCAGCAGGTTGAGGTTGGGGCCGTTGAGAATCAGAACTTTCTGCGCCTTGGCCACGCGTCCGCTTTCCCCCGCCGGTTATTGCGCGCAAGCGTTAACACAGGCCGGCGCGGCGGCGCAATCCGCGTCTCCGGCGGCGGCCATACGCCGCAGGGGGTCAACTCGCCTTGGCGCGTGCCTCGGCGATGAGTTGCCGGAACGTTTCGGCGTCGATGGCGCCGGGAACCAGCGTCTTGCCGATGACGAAGGCCGGCGTGCCCCGGATTCCCACCATCTCGGCCAGGGCGATGTTGCGCTCGATGGCGGCGGCGATCTCCGGCGATTTCATATCGCTCCGCAGGCGCGGCACATCCAGGCCGACCTGCCCGGCGATGGTTTCGATGTGGATATCGCTCATATCGCCCGGCTGTAGCATCAAGGCGAAATGGAAGGCCTCGTATTTATTCTGCAGGGCCGCGGCCAAGGCGGCACGCGCCGCCTGTACCGACTGTGGGCCGAGGATCGGGAACTCCTTCATCACCAGGCGCACCTTGCCGTCGTCGGCAACCGCATCGCGGACCATCTCGGCCACTTTTTTGCAGTAAGGACAGCGATAATCGAAGAATTCGATCACCACCACGTCGCCCTCGGGATTGCCCAGGACCGGTGCCGCCGGATCCTCCGTCAGTTCCTGGAAGCGCGCAGCGATGGCTTGCTGCCGCAGCTCTTCCTCGGCCAGCTTTTGCCGTTTCTGGTATTCGGTCAGGGCCTCGACCAGCACCTCGGGATGGGCCAGCAGATATTCGCGCACGATGCTCTCGATGCCTTGCGCTTGATCCGCCGTGAAGCCGCCGGGCCGGCTCTGCTCCTGGGCCGCGGCGGGCGCCAGCGAAAGGCCAAGCCCCAGGATGGCGATAGCCACCGCACGCCCCCAGGCCCGCATCAGTATTCGCAACAGAGGACCCATGAAGCTCTCCACGATATCATCGGTTTAGGGCGCAAAGCTCGCTTGGCATGTTGAATCAAATGTCGGGCACAGACTCGCCCGTCCGGGCGGCCATGTCAAACGCCGCCGGCGGCTGTTCCGATCACGATGGTGCTATTTCTTGTCCTCGACCAGGCGGTCGGCCAACTGCTCGATGTCGCCGGCCCGCAGCCAGCCGGGCGAGCCTTCCGGCAGAAGTTTTTGCGCCCGGGTCGCCTGATCGCGCGCATCCGGGGCCTTGCCGCGCGCCAGGGCGCTTTCGGCCAGGGCCAGGGCGGTCATGCCGATATCGCCCTTGCGGCCATGGACGATGGCGGTCAGCCGCCAGGCGAATGCGTTGCCTGGCTCGTGCCGCAAGGTTTGCATGAGATGCCCCAGGGCCTGCTGGTCGATCTCCGGGTCGTTCAACTCGATCTGTGCCTGGGCCAATGCGAGGGCGAGTTGCGGCGAGTCGGGCCGGATACGCACCGATGCTTCGTACGCTGGCACCGCCTCGGCGATGCGCCCGGATTCGAACAGCATCTGGCCCTTCAGTTCATGAAAATACGGATCGTCCGGATGCTCGGCGATCAAGGCATCCGTCTGCTCGAGACCCAACGGCAGGTTGCCGTTGCGGTAGTGGGCGATGGCGCGGGCATAACGGGCCGGCAAGCTGGTGTCGGTTTCCGGATACCGCTGCATCACCTGGTTCATGGGCTCGAGAAAGCCGTAAAGCTTGGCCCGCATGCGATCCTGCAGGGCGACCAACGCCGGCGGCGCGGGGCGATCGCCGGTGGGCGACCGGCGCACCTGCTCCTCGATGAAGGTGATGCGTTCCTGGGTCAATGGGTGGCTGCGCAGATAAGGGTCCTGGTTAGAGCTATAGAGCGCTTCCTGGCCGCTGATCTTGTGCATGAACTCAGCCATGCCGCGCGGCGACAGGCCGGTGCCGTTGAGTAGTTTGATGGCGATCTGGTCGGCCGCCGACTCCTGCGCCCGGCTATAGCTGAGCAGGCCCTTCAGGGCGATGTCCGAGCCGCCGGAGATGACCGCCTGGGCGACCTCGGGCCGGCCGCTCGCCAGCGCCGCGCCCAAGCCTATGATGTAGGAGGCGATCAAGGCCCGGGTGCTCTGCCTTAGGCTGTCGCCGCGCGTAGCCTGGTGCCCGGCGGCCAGATGCCCGGTTTCGTGGGCGATGACGCCGATCACTTCCAGGGGATCGTCGGCCTTCATCAGTGTCCCGGTATGGATGAACAGATTGAGCCCGCCGGCGACAAAGGCGTTGAGCCTGTCATCCTGAACCAGGTAAACGTCGATATCCTTTGGGCTTAGCCCCGCCGCCTGGAACAGTGGCGTGGAGTACACGCGGATGGTATTTTCGATCTCCGCGTCGCGAATCAGGCGCAATCCATCTGCACTGGCAAGACCCGGACACAACGGGGCCAGGATCAGCACCAAGGCAAAAATCAGGGAGGCATGTCGTTTGCGCACAGTTCAGGTCTCGTCCGGTTTCTCTACAGGTAACAGTGGCAGGACGCCGTTTCAACGTACCAGGCCGATTTTTCCTTCCGGCCGCAGGCGGCTGAACCGGACGATACGGGCCGTCGCGGCGCTGGCGATGAGCCTGACTCTGGCGGCCTGCGCCGAAAAGGTGGCGGACGGGTTCACGCCGGTCGAGGGTTTTGCCGGGGTGGTGGCCGGCGATGAGCCGCGTGCGGTCGTCGTCGGCCGCGATGTGCTGGGCCTCGGCGGCACGGCCGTGGACGCGGCGGTGGCCATGTATTTCACCATGGCGGTGACCATGCCATCGCGCGCCAGCCTGGGTGGGGGCGGGGTGTGCGTGCTGTTCAACGGCACCAAGAAGCAGGGCGAGGCCATCGAGTTTATGCCCCGCGCCGCCGGGTCCGGCGGCATGGTGCCCTCGGGCATGCGGGCCATGGCGGTGCTGCACGCCCGCTATGGATTCCTCCGCTGGGAGCAGTTGCTGACCCCGGCCGAGACTTTGGCGCGCTTCGGTCATGCGGTCAGCCGGGCCTTCGCCCAGGACCTGGCGGCGGAGGAGCAGAGCCTGGCCGCCAATCCCGAGTTGATGCGCCTGTTCATGGCCCGCAGCGGCCGCCTGGCGGGCACCGGCGACCGGATCATTCAGCCGGAGCTGTCGTCCGTGCTCGGCGGCATCCGTCAGCAGGGGGCCGGCTATCTGCACAGCGGCCCGTTCGCCCGCCGCCTGGCCGATGCGTCCAGCGCCGTGGGCATGCCGCTGAGTATCGAGGATGTGCGCGATACCCTGCCGAATCTGGTCGAGGCGGTTCAGGTTCCCTCGGGCCCGGACGTGGCCTACTTCGCCCCGCCACGGGCCACCGGCGGTCTGGTCGCGGCACAAATCCTGGCCGCCCTCACCGAAGTCGAAAGCTTCGACGGGGCCGACGATCTGCGCCTGCACAAGCTGGCCGAGGCCTCGGCGCGCGCCTTTGCCCAACGCGCCGCCTGGATGGCGCCGGACGGCAGCAGCCATGAACCGGTAGCCGACCTGGTCGGCGATCAGCGGGTGAAATCCATGATGGCCGGCTACAGCGACGACCGGCACACCCCGGCCGATACACTCTCCCCGCCGCCGCGGCAGATCGCCGACGGGGCGCCGTCCGTGGGATTCGTGATCGGCGACCGGCAAGCCAATGCGATCGCCTGCTCCTTCACCATGAACCGGCTCTTCGGCGCCGGCCGGATCGCCGCCGGCACCGGCATTCTGCTTGCGGCGCCGCCGCGCTCGCCCAACGACGGCGCCAACGTGCTTTCGGCGGTGATTGTCGGCAATACCAACACGGGAACCTTGCGTTTCGCCGCCGCCGCCGGGGGCGCGCAAGGGGCGACGGCCATGAGCCGGATCATGTTGGAAACCCTGGAGCGCGAGCAGCCCTTGCTCGCTTCGTTGGCGGCCCCGCGCGTCCACCATGGCGGCGCCCCGGACGAGGCGCTGGTCGAGCCCGGTGTCGAACCGGCGGCGCGCGCCGCACTCCAACAACGCGGGTATGCGATCCGCGAAGCCGACAGCCTTGGTCGGGTCAATGCGTTCTTTTGCCCCAACGGGCTTCGCAACTCGCGCGATTCCTGTGAAGTCGGTGCCGATCCACGCGGCGCCGGCCTTGCCACGATAGCCCAATAGGCGCGCAATAGGACGGCCCGCCGCATGGCCTTGAAGATCGCCCGACGCGGCAACGTCTCGCCGTTCATCGTCATGGACGTGATGAACGCCGCCAGCGAGCGCGCCGCCACCGGGGCGCCGGTGTTCCATCTGGAGGTCGGCCAGCCCGGCACCCCGGCGCCGCGGCGCGTCATTGAGGCGGCCAAGCACGCCCTGGAGATCGATCACATCGGCTATACCTTGGCTTCGGGCCGCCCATCGCTGCGCCGGCGGATTGCCCTGTATTATCGCGATCGTTATGGGGTGGAGATCGATCCGGCCCGCATCATGGTGACGACGGGATCATCCGGCGGCTTCCTGCTTTCGTTCCTGGCCTGCTTCGATGCGGGGGATCGGGTCGCCCTGGCGGCGCCCGGCTATCCGGCCTACCGCAACATCCTGACCGCCTTGGGGGCCGAGCCGGTGCTGCTGCTCACCGATGCCGCGCACCGGTTCCAACCGACCCTGGAGCTGATCGACCGGGAGATGGAGACGGGCGGCGGGGCGCTGGACGGCTTGATCATCGCCAGTCCGTCGAATCCGACTGGCACCATGCTGGCGCGCGCCGACTTAACGCGTCTGATCGAAGGCTGCCGGGCGCGCGGCATACGGGTGATCTCCGATGAGATTTATCATGGCATCACCTACGGCGAGCCGGCGACCTCGGCGCTGGAATTGGGTGACGACGCCGTCGTGGTCAACAGCTTCTCCAAGTATTTCTCCATGACCGGCTGGCGTCTGGGGTGGCTGGTGCTGCCCGAGGCACTGATCCGCCCGGCCGAATGCCTTGGACAGAATCTGTTCATTTCGCCGCCGACGGTCTCGCAATACGCCGGCGAGGCGGCGTTCGACTGCGCCGCCGAACTGGATGCCTACGTGGCGGCCTATGCGCGTAGCCGCGCCTTGCTGCTCAAGGAATTACCCGGCGCCGGCTTCGACAAACTGGCCCCTGCGGACGGTGCGTTTTACATCTACGCGGACGTCCGTCATCTGAGCAATGACAGCGAAGCGTTCTGCCGCCGCATGCTGGCCGAAATCGGTGTCGCGATCACGCCCGGCATCGATTTCGATCCGGCCCGCGGCAGCGGCTATGTGCGTTTTTCCTTCGCCGCCGCCGAGGCCGATATCGCCGAAGCAGTGCGCCGCTTACAGGCCTGGTCTTAGCGCCACCACGTTAAACCTGCCGAGGCATCACCCCCAGCGCTGCCACCAGCCGCGCCGGCGCGGATGATCGCCGGTCTCATCGGGGGCATTGTTTTCGACCGTCGTGGACGACGGCACCGGACTGGGTGCACCGCTGGACGCCGATCCGCCGGACGTCGGCAACGGGCCGCTGCCCGCCGGCTCCGGGGCGGGTTTAGATGCCGCGCCGTCGCCATTGGACTCGGCCGCCGGTTTTGCTGCCGGTTTAGCCTCTGGCTTTGCCGTCTTGCGGCGGCGCAGACGCTGCCGCGGCTTGCGTTCGGCCGCCGCCGGCGAGTCGTCCTTGGCGGGAGCCGCCGCGGGCGTATCGGGTTCGTCGGCCGTGCCCGGGACCGTGCCCGAGTTCACACTGGGGGCTGCTTCGGTGGCGGCGGTCTTCACCGCGCCGCGCCGCCGGCCGCCGCGGGGCCGGCGTGGCTTGCCGCGCTTTTCCCCCGGTTTATCGCTCGCTCCTGCAACGCTCGCCGGCAAATCGCCGGCCGGTGCTTCACTGACCGGAGCATCGTGCATCTCGTCCTGACCGGCGTTGGCGTTTTCCGCTGTCGGCTGGCTGCTGGCGACCCGCGCCGCCGACCCCGTATCGGGGGTGGCATGGGCGCTGGGCCCGCCGCCGGCTTCCGGGGCTGGTGCATGCTCATCGCGCCGGCCCCGCCGCCGGCCGCCGCGCTTGCCCCGCCGCCTCCGCCGCTTGCTGGGTTCCTCGCTGCCATCCGCCCGGGGCTGATTATCCCGGGGTTGGGCATCCCGTGGACCGCTGCTGCGCGGTTCGGCGCTGGCGGCTGCCGCCTGATCCGTATCCTCGTCTTCATCGGCCGCCATGGGTGTGACACGCTCGCGCTGGGCGGGGCCGCGATCTTCGCCCCGGCGGCGGCGGCCACGGCCGCGCCGGTGTTCGCCGTCGGCGTCCGCGCCCTTTTCGTCGTCGCGCCGCTCGGCGGTCGCATCCTCGCGCCCGGCCGAGTCGGTCCGGCTCAGCCGTTCCAGCCGGTAATCCGGGGCGATCAAATCCTCGTCCGTATCGACCCGGATGGTCACGCCGTGACGTTGTTCCAGATCCACCAGCCGCGCCCGCATCGGGTTGAGCAGGTGGGTCCCGACGGAAACCGGGACCGCAATCGCGATCTCGCCGCCACCGCGCCGGATTGCGTCTTCCTCGAGGGCGCGCATGATGTGCAAGGCCGCCGATTGGGCGTTACGCACATGGCCCGTGCCATTGCACGTCGGGCACAGGCTGGTGGTCGTTTCCGCCAGGCTGGGCCGCAGCCGTTGCCGCGACAACTCCAGCAATCCGAACGGGCTGATACGGCCAAGCTGAATGCGCGCCCGGTCAAGCCGCATGGCCTCCTTGAGGCGGCGTTCGACGCTGCGGTCGTGGCGCGACTCTTCCATGTCGATAAAGTCGATAACGATCAACCCGGCCAGATCGCGCAAGCGCAACTGGCGCGCCACCTCGTCCGCGGCTTCCAGGTTTGTCTTGTAGGCGGTTTCCTCGATATGCCGCTCCCGCGTCGCCTTGCCCGAGTTGACGTCGATGGCGACCAGGGCCTCGGTCGCGTTGATGACAATGTAGCCGCCGGACTTCAACTGCACGGTCGGGGAGTGCATGGCGTCGATCTGGCTCTCCACCTGATTGTGCTGGAAGAGTGGGATCGCCGGGTCCTTGTACAGCTTCACGTTCCGGGCGTGGCTGGGCATCAGCGACTTCATGAACGCCTTGGCCGCCTTGTGGCCTTCGTCGCCTTCCACCAGAATATCTTCCATGTCGCTGCGGTAGAGGTCGCGGATCGCCCGATTGATCAGGTTGGCTTCTTCGTAGATCAGCGCCGGCGCGGTCGAGCCCAGGGTGGACTCGCGAATCTCGCTCCACAGCCGCAACAGGTATTCGTAATCGCGGCGGATTTCCGGCTTGCTGCGCTCGCTGCCGGCGGTGCGCACGATGACGCCGACGCCTTCCGGGATGTCCAGCTCCTCGATCATGCTTTTCAGGCGCCGCCGATCGGCGCCCGCACTGATCTTGCGGCTGATCCCGCCGCCACGGGCGGTGTTGGGCATCAAGACGCAATAGCGCCCGGCCAAGGAAAGGTATGTGGTGAGCGCCGCGCCCTTGTTGCCGCGTTCCTCCTTGGTGACCTGCACCAGAAGAACCTGCCGGCGTTTGATGACTTCCTGAATCTTGTAGCGGCGCATGAAACGGGCGCGGCGCTGGGCCGCGTCATCCACGTCGTCGCCGCCGATGGTATCGACGCTGGTCTGAACGGCGACCTCTTCGACCTTGCCTGACCCGCCGTTGCCGTTTTCGTTTTGCGCTTCGCCGTCGGCGGTTTCATTCGCCGCGGCCGCCGTCATGTCCCCGGTGTCCCCGGTGTCCCCGGTCTCCCCGGTCTCATCGTCGTTCGCGCCGGCTTCTGGCTCGGTCCCGTTGGCGCCGTTCGCCTCTTGGGCCGGCGCCGCCTCGGTCGTATCCTCGTAGACGGACTCGTGCTTATGGCTGGCCTCCTCGGCCAGCAGGGCTTCGCGGTCGGCGATGGGAATCCGGTAGTAGTCGGGGTGAATCTCACTGAAGGGCAGGAAACCGTGCCGGTTGCCGCCGTACTCGACGAACGCCGCCTGAAGCGACGGCTCGACCCGAGTTACTTTCGCGAGATAGATGTTACCCTTGAGTTGTTTTCTAGCTGAGCTTTCGTAATCAAATTCTTCGAGGCGGTGTCCGCTGACAACCGCCACCCGAGTCTCCTCCGGATGGCTGGCGTCGATCAACATACGTTTGGCCATAAATGGTACTCTCCAGAACGCGTCCGGCGACACCCGGCGAATAAGCGGGCTGCGGCGCGAAGGTCTGTGAAACTGCGTTTGTCATCGTTTGACTGTTCGCTGATCCCTGACAATGATTTGCCCAGGGATCGGGGTTCTCGAATGCCGCGCATCGCGCGTTAAACGCGGTGCGGCAGCGAGGGAATGGCTGGCCACAAGCTCCACAATCGGACTTGCCACCAACCGAGAAGCGCCAAGCACCCTATTCAGCGGCTCGACACCTGGTGTCTCCCTCCCTGTTCCCCAGGATGGGGAAGCTGAGGTCGGGAACCGCGCGCTCGCGGGCCGATTTGTTCGGAATCCGGGAGAACGCGGAGTAATTCGCGGGCCCACCCTATCAGGACGCCGCCGCTTCTGCCATACAGGATTTTGGCGCCCGGCCGGCGGCGGCCGCATCTGGGCCCAGGCGTGTTCTCCGCGACACAGGGACCAGGAGAGTGGGTAAGAAAATGGCCGGTTTCTCGTGGTATCAATGGAGTCGTTTAGGTATATCTGCTCCGTACATTTGGCGGGTCGAGACGATTGACTAACTATATGTGGCGGTACAGGCGGTTGGCGATGCGGGGGCTTTTGGCCCTTTTCCTATCGCTTTGGCTGGTTCCCGAGGCCATGGCCCAACCGGCGGTGACGGCGGTCCGGGTCGGCGCGCACGAGGATAAGACCCGCTTTGTCCTGGAATTGACCGAGGCCCCCCGCTACCGGGTGTTCACCCTCGACGACCCGTATCGGGTGGTCATCGATCTTCCCGAATTACAGTGGCGGCCGGCCTCCAGCGAGCCGCCGGGGGGCGCCGGGCTGATCGCGGCCATGCGCTTTGGCTTGTTCGCGCCGGGAACCAGCCGCGTGGTGCTGGACGTTTCGCGGCCGGTGCTGGTGAAAAGCGTGTTCACCATCCCGCCGGGGGCCGGTCAGAGCCACCGCCTGGTCATCGATATCGCGCCGGCCACACCGCAGCAGTTCGCCGCCGCCCGGGCGACCCCGATCGTCTCGTCGCCGCCGCTGGAGCCATTGCGCACGGCCACGCCAGCGGTGCCGGCGCCGCGCGCCGACGACCGGCCGACCATCGTCATCGATCCGGGTCACGGCGGCGTCGATCCGGGGGCTCGGAGCATCTCCGGCGCCAACGAAAAGGACATCGCCCTCGACTATGCCTTCGAGTTGAAGCGGCAGTTGGAGGCGACCGGCCGTTACCGCGTCGCTATGACCCGCGACCGCGATATATTCCTGCAATTACGCGACCGGGTGGAGATGGCCCAGCGCCTGGGCGGCGACCTGTTCATTTCCCTGCACGCCAACAACCACCGATCCCGGGAAATCAAGGGCGCCTCGGTCTACACCTTGTCCGAGAAGTCCTCGGACAGCGAAGCGGCGGCCCTGGCGGCCAAGGAAAACAAGGCCGACATCATCGCCGGCATCGACCTGTCCGACCAGACCGAGGTGGTCAGCAAGATCCTCATCGACCTGGCGCAGCGGGAAACCATGAATCTGTCCAAGCAACTCGGCAACACCATGGTGGACGAGCTTGGCAAGGTCACGGCGCTTTTGGCCAATACCCACCGGTTCGCCGGCTTCGCGGTCCTCAAATCGCCCACGGTGCCCTCCATCCTGGTCGAAATCGGCTACCTGTCGAATCGGGCGGAAGAGAGGCTTTTGCGCTCGCCCCAGCACCGGGCCAAGATCATGGCGGCCACCATCAAGGCGATCGACGCCTATTTCCGGGTGCAGAAGGCCTTGAATCGATCATAACACCGCCACATTCTAAGGGTATTCCACACGTGGTGAGCCGCCGGCATATGGTTACCAAAAGGTAATCGTTGGCGGGTTACCTTCCGTTCCGCTTTGCGATCGACCGAAGTCCGGCAAAAGGGCCGGCGACACGGAGGACACTCTGAAGTTATTGGCGTCCCTGTTCGGATTTATTCTGGCTCTGGCTCTGCTCGGCGGCGGCGGGATTCTGTATCTGTTTTATCATTACGGAAACGATCTTCCCGATTACAAGCAGCTAGCCGTCTACGAGCCGCCGACGGTCACCCGGGTGCACGCGGGCGACGGCCGGCTGCTGGTGGAATATGCCACCGAGAATCGGGCCTATGTGCCGATCCGGGCCATGCCTCGGCGGGTGGTCAACGCCTTCCTGTCGGCCGAGGACAAGAATTTTTACAGCCACCCGGGGGTCGATTTCGTCTCGGTCGCCCGGGCTATCGTCACCAATCTCGCCAACCTGGGCCATGACCGGCGGCCGGTGGGGGCTTCGACCATCACCCAGCAGGTGGCCAAGAACTTCCTGCTGACCAACGAGGTTTCGATCGAGCGCAAGGCCAAGGAGGCCATCCTGGCCTTCCGTATCGAGCATGCCTTCGACAAGGAACGCATCCTCGATCTGTATCTGAACGAGATCTATCTCGGCTGGGGCTCCTATGGGGTGGCGGCGGCGGCCCTCAACTATTTCAACAAATCCCTCGACGAGCTGACCCTGGCGGAGGCCGCTTTTCTGGCCGCCCTGCCGAAGGCGCCGAACAACTATCACCCGGTCCGCCGCTACGAAGCCGCGCTGTCGCGGCGCAACTGGGTGATCGGCCGCATGCTCGAGGACGGCCGCATCACCGCGGCCGATGCCGAACTGGCGTGGGCGGAACCGCTGGCGGTGCACCAGACCGACCCGACGGAAATCGTCCGCGCCGACTATTTCGTCGAGGAGGTGCGGCGCGAGCTGGCCCGGCTCTATGGCGATGCCAAGCTGTATGAGGGCGGCTTGTCGGTGCGCACCACCCTGAATCCCCGATTGCAGCGCATTGCCGAGCGGGTGATGCGCCAAGGCTTGATCGACTATGACCGCCGCCATGGCTGGCGCGGTCCGGTGACGCACTTGGATCTGACCGCCTATGAATGGCGGCCAGCCCTGATCCAGATCGAGCCGCCCGCCGGCGCCGCGCCGTGGACCATCGCGGCGGTGCTGTCCACCGATGACGCCAAGGCCGATATCGGACTGCCCACCGGCCAGACCGGCTTCATTCCGATGGCCGAGCTGCGCTGGGCCCGGCCGTGGCTGCCGGATCAGGAGGTGGGGCCGGAACCAACGAGCCCCGGCGCCGTGCTCAAGGCCGGCGATGTGGTCCTGGTGGAAGCCGTGCGGAAAAGCGCCGATGGCAAGACCGCCTATGACGATGGTGCCTATGCGTTGCGGCAAATTCCCGCGGTCAACGGTGGCCTGGTGGCGATCGATCCGCACACCGGCCGTGTGCTGGCGATGAACGGCGGCTTCTCCTACGAGTCCAGCCAGTTCAATCGGGCAACACAGGCGGTGCGGCAACCCGGCTCCGCATTCAAGCCGTTCGTTTATCTGGCGGCCTTGGACAGCGGCTTTACGCCGTCCACCATCGTCCTGGATGCGCCCTTCGTGGTCGATCAGGGCGCCGGCCTGGGCAAATGGAAGCCGGCCAACTACAGCCGCGTCTTCTACGGCCCGACGCCGATGCGCATCGGCATCGAGAAATCGCGCAATCTGATGACCGTGCGCCTGGCGCAGACCATCGGCATGGAGAAGGTGGTGGACTATGCGCGCCGGTTCGGCATCGTCGACGACATGCCGCCGGTACTGTCCATGGCGCTGGGGGCCGGGGAAACCACGCTGCTGCGCCTGACCACCGCCTATGCCATGCTGGTCAACGGCGGCAAGCGCATCGACCCGACCTTCATCGATCGGGTGCAGGATCGCCATGGCCTGACTGTATACCAACACGACACCCGCGAATGCCCCGGTTGCCGCGATGAAATTTGGGCCGGCCAGGCGCCGCCGGAGCTGCCGGACGGCCGCGCGCAAGTCGCGGATTCCGGCAGCGTCTATCAGATCGTCTCCATGCTTCAAGGTGTGGTAGAACGTGGCACCGGACGGCGAATCAGCGCAGTCGGCAAACCTTTGGCCGGCAAGACGGGTACCACCAATCAAAGCCTGGATACCTGGTTCATGGGTTTTTCCCCCGACTTGGCGGTGGGTGTGTTCATCGGCTTTGACGAGCCGAAGTCCCTGGGCCCGCGCGAGACCGGATCGTCCGTGGCCGCGCCCGTCTTCCGCGACTTCATGGCGGCGGCGTTGCGCAATCAGCCGGCGATCCCCTTCCGCATTCCGCCGGGCGTGCGCCTGGTGCGCGTCAACGAGGAGACCGGGCGCATCGCCCAGAAGGGCGACCGCAAGGTCATCCTCGAAGCCTTCAAGCCGGGGACCGTGCCAACTGGCGACGAGTTGGTCATCGACGGCGGCTACAATCCGCAAACCGGCGAGGCCGGCACCGGCACCCGTGGCCTGTATTAAGGGCGGCCTGTATTGAGGGTGGGCGACAACGCTCGCCGGGACTGGTAAATTCAAACCCGATTCGCAGATGGCCGTGCCGGCGATGGTGCTGGACCTTCGGCCATGCCAACTTAGGAGACCTCATGCGCGCGGAAATAGAGGCGGTGGTCGACGACATACGTCAGTCGTTGGCTCTGCTGAGGAGGCATCTTTGATCTGGATCGTGCCCTTCGCCAGCTCGACGAGCTGAACGCGCGCGCCGAGGATCCCAAACTTTGGGATAATTCCGAAACCGCCCAATCGGTGATGCGCGAGCGCACCCGGCTGGACACGTCCATCGGTGCATACCGCGCCCTGGAACGCCGCCTGGACGATGCCCTGACCCTGCACGATCTGGCCGAGGCGGAAGACGATGCCGCCACCCTCGGCGAGGCCGAGGCCGAGCTGCAGGCGCTGCGCGAAAGCACCGCCCGGTTGCAACTCACCAGCCTGCTGTCCGGCGAGGCGGATGCGAACGACTGCTATCTGGAAGTCCACGCCGGGGCCGGCGGCACCGAGGCCCAGGATTGGGCCTCCATGCTACTGCGCATGTACACGCGCTGGGCCGATGCCCACGGCTACAAGGTGGAATGGCTGGAGGAAAGTCCCGGCGAGGAGGCGGGAACCAAGTCGGCCACCCTGCGCCTCACCGGCGAAAACGCCTACGGTTGGCTGAAAAGCGAGTCCGGCGTACACCGCCTGGTGCGCATCTCGCCCTATGATTCCGCGGGCCGGCGGCATACCAGCTTTGCCAGTGCCTGGGTCTATCCGGTGGTCGACGAGACCATCGACATCCAGGTTCTCGACAAGGATCTGCGGATCGATACCTACCGCGCCTCAGGCGCCGGCGGCCAGCACGTCAACAAGACCGACAGCGCGGTGCGCATGACCCATCTGCCCACGGGCATCGTCGTGCAGTGTCAGACCGACCGGTCGCAGCACAAGAACCGTGCCGAGGCCATGCGCATGCTGCGTGCCCGCCTCTACGAGGCCGAGCTGCGCCAGCGCGAGGATGCGGCCCAGGCCCAGGCCGATGCTAAGACCGACATCGGCTGGGGCCACCAGATTCGTTCGTATGTGTTACAGCCCTATCAGATGGTCAAGGATTTGCGGACCGGGGTGGAGACTAGCAGCGTGCAGGACGTTCTCGACGGCGACATCGACGGATTTCTCGAAGCGTCACTGGCCCATGGATTGGCGGGCGGGGCGGCCGCTGAGGCGGAAGCGCAGGCGGGGGATAGATAATCACGCCGGACCGCAGGTCGGCCTGCAGCCACCGGACCAGCCCGTCCAGCCGGTCTTTCCAGGCGCCAAACGCTGCGGCCATGCGGGACACCCAGGGGCGCTGAGCCCGGTACGGTGGGGGCGGCAGATGACCCATCGAAAGTCCCATGCCAACGATCTCCTCTTGAACCGCCGATCGTGGCGGCCAGACCGGGACGCATTCTTGTCCCGGTACGAGTCTTGAGGCCGGCCTGGTTATAATTCCGTTAAGAAATTCCCGCCGTGGCCGCGGCCGCCCGGCGGTGGAAAATAATGGTCAGATTAGGGCTGTATGCCCTATTTAATTTCAAAATAAATAAATATAATAAGCAAATTAAGGGCATTATGCTTTAGAATTTCTCCTAATAAATCGACCTTATGATTGTAACTCAGCCGAGATTTGCTCTATAATATCTCGTGATGATATTATCAAGTATATGAGTTCTGCCGATTGCCAATAATCGCCGGCCATTGTCTTGCCGCGAAAGCGCACTGCGCGCATGGGTAGATTGTTTCATCGGCCCATGCGCGATCGGATCGCCCCGCGAGATCGTGAAGGAGGAACAGGTATATCGCTCTTTCAGATAAATCTGCCGGCCATGCGAGTTCTGGTGGTGGATGACAGTTCGTCCGCCCGGCGATTCCTGTCGGAAATGCTCCATGAAATTGGTGTCGGCCCCGTGACCGGGGCCGCGGATGGTGCCGAGGCGATCGAGACGCTGCGTGACGACCCGGCCGATATCATGTTCTGCGAACTGCATATGGCGCCGGTCGATGGGATCCAGCTGACGCGCCTGTTGCGCAATGCCGGTGACAGCCCGAATTGCTATCTGCCGGTCGTCATTCTCACCGCGGATGCGACCCATACGCAGATGAAGAATGCTCTCCTGGCGGGGGCCAATGCGTTCATGTCCAAGCCGGTGAAGATGAGCACCGTGCACAAGAAGCTGATTTCGATTTTTTCCCACCCTTTGGTCTTTGTCCGCGACAGCCGCAATTTACGGCCTGTGCTGGCCTTGCCGGCGCTCGAAGCGATGGCGCCGCGCGATGCGGCAGCCTTCATGCCGCCGGGAATTGCGCGCGGCCATCAGCGGAACCTGGACGATGCGGTGGATGGCGAGTCGGACGGCGTCGACAAGCAGCCATTAACCCGCCGCGATCTGGGTTTGCGCTAGGCCCTCGCCCGGCCATCGGCGGCCCTGACAGACGGGGCCGCAACTTGCTATACTGGCGCCCTCATGAACCGACCAGAGGGGCAGCAGATGATCAAGGGCCTGCACCACAACGCCTATCGCTGCCGCGATTCTGAGGAAACGCGCCGGTTCTACGAGGATTTCCTCGGACTGCCGTTGGCGGATGCGTTTGAACTCAGTGAATCCAAGACCGGCCGCAAGGTATCTGCCTTGCATAGCTTCTATCGCCTCGGCGATGGCTCGTTCCTGGCCTTCTTCGAGGTGCCCGGCTCACCATTCGAGTTCAAGGAGCAGCATGACTTCGACCTGCACATCGCCCTCGAGGTGGATGCCAAGACCCAGCAGGCCCTGTTCCAGAAGGGCAAGGCCCAGGGCATCGAGACGCGCGGCGTCGCCGACCACGGCTTCATCCATTCGATCTATTTCCGCGATCCGAATGGCTATGTGATCGAATTGACGACACCGGTTGGCTCGGTCGAGGAGTATGCCGCAAAGGCGGCGGCCCAATCCCATGACGCCTTGGCGCGCTGGCAGAAAACCAAGCCGGCGGC
>DASWJP010000019.1:0-11635 GCA_036397065.1 Kiloniellales bacterium
GCTCAACGGCCTCGGCGCCCTTGCCGGCAAGGTGGTCGGCGAAATAGCGTCGGCAGACGCGTTGAGCCGCGAAGTCATGAACAGCATCGCCAACTTCCGCAGGCAGGCGATCGCCTATGCGAAGGTCTCGGAGCAAGCGTACTACAACGCCCGCGGCCTGCCCTTTAAGTGGGTCGAACTGTAAGGTTTCTAAACTCGGCGCCGTACGCGGCGCGGTAACGCAAGATCAGTGCTGGCGGGGAATTTACCCGCCGGCGCTTTTCATTTGTCATAAATCTAGCCGAACAGCGCCTTAGGCAACCAGGTGGCGAGCTCCGGCGTCATGGCCAGGACGAAGAGCGCCAAGACCTGGATCAACACGAACGGGATGATGCCGCGGTAGATGTCCATGGTAGTGATGCTGGGTGGCGCCACGCCGCGCAGATAAAACAGGGCGAACCCGAAGGGCGGCGTCAGGAAACTGGTCTGCAGGTTGACGGCGATCATCACCCCCAGCCAGATCGGGTCGATACCCATGGCCAGCAGGATCGGCCCAACGATCGGCACGACCACGAAAACAATCTCGATGAAATCGAGGAAAAAGCCGAGCACGAACATCAAGGCCATGACCACGAACATGGCCCCGAAGGCCCCGCCCGGCATGGCGTTGAGCGTATCCGATACGATCCTCTCGCCGCCCAGGCCGCGGAAGGTTAGGCTGAAGACGGAAGCCCCGAGCAGGATGACGAAGACCATGGAGGAAACCTTCAATGTCGTCCGCATGACCTCGAACAGGATACCGCTCTGAAACACGCGGCGCAGGCTGATGCCGACGCCGATCACCAGGACCGCCACGAAGAGCATCGCCACCAGCGCCGCCATCAGGTCGATGGCCGGCACCTCGTCGCGCTGCAAACGCAGGTCGAATTGGGTCACCAGGAAGACCAGCGCGACGAAACTTATGCCGGCTCCATAGACCGGCCAGGCACTGCCCCTGTCGTCGGCCCGCCCGGCGAGCAACAGCGCGCCGACGGAGCCCATGGCGGCCGCCTCGGTCGGGGTCGCCGCGCCCAGCAGGATGGAGCCAAGGACCAGGACAATCAGAGCGGCCGGCGGCAGAATCACTTGAGCGAAACGCGCCATCGCGGTTCGCGCGTCCGCGCTCATCTTCACCGGCGGACAGGCGTTGGGCTTAAGCGTCGCGATGATCATGGTCCACAGCATGTAGAGGCCGACCAGAAGCAGACCCGGCAGAAACGCTCCGGCGAACAAATCGATGACCGAGACCGGGTCCGGCGCGTAATTGCCCATGTTCAACTGCGCCTGGGTGTGCGCGCCCTGCATGATGTCGCCGAGGATGACCAGAACAATGGACGGCGGGATGATCTGACCCAAGGTGCCGGCGGCGCAAATGATGCCGCAGGCCAGTTTCGGGTCGTACCCGGTCTTCAGCATGGAGGGCAGCGAGAGCAATCCCATGGTCACCACGGTCGCCCCCACGATGCCCGTCGAGGCGGCCAGGAGCATGCCGACGAAAATCACCGACAGGCCCAAGCCGCCACGCATCTGGCCGAACATTGCGCCCATGGTTTCAAGCAGTTGCTCGGCGATCCTCGAGCGTTCTAGCATGACGCCCATGAACACGAACAAGGGCACCGCGACCAGCACCTCGTTGACCATGACGCCGAAATAGCGCGACGGCAGGCCCCCCAGCAGGCTCAGGTTAAAGACGCCGAGGAAGTAGCCGATGCTGGCAAAGACCAGGGCGGAACCGGCCAGGGTGAACGCCACGGGAAAGCCGAGCAGCAGAACGCCGCAGGTCACCGCGAACATGGTCAGACTGAGGATTTCGCCGATGAGCGCCAGATCCATCGGCCTAGACCTTCTCCGCCTCTTCCGCCTCGGCAACGAACTCGCGATGACCGAGCAGGATCAATAGGCTGCGCGCCGCCAGCGACAGACCCTGCACGGCCGTCAGCACGCAGAACACCAGGATCACGGTCTTGAGCAGGTACAGGCCGGGCAGGCCGCCTGCCTCGCGCGAGGACTCGAACATGGACCAGGACGAGTTCACATAGTCGAAACCGACCAGGAAAACGAGCACGACCATGGGCAACAGTAGAAGGCAGACGCCGAGAATATCGATCAGGGCCTTATAGCGGATGCTGGCCGGTCGGTAGAAGATATCGACCCGCACATGGCCGTTATGCAGCAGGGTGTAACCGGCACCGACCATGAAGACGACGCCATGCATCCAAACAAAGGATTCCTGCAGCCCCACCCAGCCGACGGAGAACACATAGCGCAGGATGACCACCGCGAAGGCGGTCAGCACCATGACCAGGGTGAGCCAGGCAATTCCCCGCCCAATCACATCATTCAGGCGGTCTGCCACACGGACAAACTGGGACAGAATGGTGATATCCTCCCTTGCCGCCGCCGGGCGATTTTATCGCGCCCGATTCTAACGGCCTCACCTTCTATCGAAATCGCCGGGAACTGACCAGCCTATTCCCCGGCTCGCGGCCTACCTTTGGCGGTCGATCATCCGCCAGCTCAGGGGCAATACCGCCGCCGCCAGGGCCACCTTGGTCACATCGCCCAGCAGGAACGGGGTCAGGCCCCACGTCAGGATGGGCTTGTCCCAGCCGAACAGAATGCCCAGCCAGATCAATCCGGGTATGTATATCAAGACGGTACCGATGAGCATGGCCAACGCCGTGGGGATAGCGCGCCGGTCCCAGCCCCGCTCCGCCAGCCAGCCGCACGCGGCGGCGGCCAGGATGAAGCCAAACAGATAGCCGCCGGTGCTCCCCGCCATATAGGCCAGGCCCAGCCCCTTTTCCGGCGTGCCGGCGAATACCGGCAGGCCCATAGCGCCTTCCGCCAGGTAAAGCAGGATTGTGGCGGCGCCGAGACGCCATCCATAGGCCATGCCGATGACCAGAACGGCGAAGGGCTGCATGGTCATGGGGACGGGATAGAACGGCACCTGGACCTTGGCGGTGGCCCACAGCAACAGCGAGCCCACCACGGCCAGCAGGACAGTGCGACCGATCCGCTTGGCCAAGCTGTCACCTCCCACCGGCCAGATCGTCATTGCCAAAGTGTCTTTACTGGCGGCTAGCGAGAGCATTTCGTCCTCCTCCCCAATTGCAAACCCGGGCCAACAGGCCCGGTTCAGGAGCATCCTGCATACGGCAAGGGAAGCGCCCGCGCAATTGCAGAGTCTGGGAGGCGTGGTTTTAGTTTTGGTTTTAGTTTTGGCTTGGTTTTGGCCGCGGCCGGGCCAACCCGGTCAGCGGGCGGCCGAGCGGCCCAGCGGGACGCCCTCCGGTGACACGCCCCGGGATTCCGGTTCCTGCTTGGCGCCCACCAGATGGATGATCATGTTGCCGAGTGCGGCTTCACCTTCCAGGCGAACGGGAACCATGGGCTCGGAGTCGACCACCGAGGCCAGCCAGACGTTGATGATCGCCGGCAGGCCACCCTCCCCGTCCCGGTTTCGGAATCCGGCCAGCTTGTTGACTGCCACGCGGCACAGGGTCGCCGGTCCGCTGTACGAGCTGTAGCGGCTTGGTGCCAGAGAATCCGGCCCGATCAGGCTGATGCTCAAATCAAAGCGGCGGCGGCCGTCATAGACCGGATAGTCCCCTTCGCACTTGCCGGCCCGGGTCACCGCATCGACTACCGACAGGATCGCACTCGCCGGATCCAAGGTATTCCGGCGCATGGATGTGGGAACCGACTCCTCGACGTTCTCGACCGAGCGCGGCGGATCGTTCCAGGTCACCAGGGTTCCATCGCCAAGATAAGATATAGCGCGCCGTTTCTCGTCGCTGCGCGAGCGGGACAGGGTGGCGAAGCGGTCCGGCTGCGGTCCGCCGTCCGCCAACTTACCGCCGGCCTCGCCTTCCAAAAGATAGGGATAGATCCAGCCGATAATGCCACGCGTAGTGACGGCGAAGCTGATGAGGTAGTCGCCGTTTCCGCGCGCGAGATTCGCCTTCAGATCGAGGGCGTGAAAGCCGCCCTTCCAAACCTCGTAGGACAGAACCAGGCGCTCGTTCGCCGATGCGGTCCAACTGAGTCCGCCGGCAAGAATCCACAGGAAACCAACAACGACTCGCACCATAGTACATCATACGGTCGGCGGGCCCAGTCCATCCACTACAGAATGTAAGTCTCTGGAATTGGCCGTTTAATCGAACTTGTTGGACTTTGGAAAGCCCTTCGGCGGCAGGCGTCCGGCGGCGGCCCGCTTGCCCATCCAATCCTTCAGATTGGTCTCCGTCCGGGTCCGGCCGCCACCGATCGCCCAGGTCAGCCCCTGGTCACGGACAAAGGTCTTCACATCGGACAAGCCGCCGTCCTTGTATTTCTGCAGGATGGTGCCACGGCCACGGTTCATTTCCGGCAACTCGTCCAGCGGGAAGATCAGCAGTTTCCGGTTTTCCCCGACGCACGCCACCATGTCGCCCTCGACCGGCCGGCAGACACAGGCTTCGACGCCGGTGGCGACGTTGAGGATCTGCTTGCCGTTCTTGGTCTGCGCCACGACCTCATCCTCGGGAACGACAAATCCGCGCCCATCGGCCGAGGCAACGATCAGCTTCCGCCCGGGGCGATAGGCGAACAAGGCCACGATATCCTGGTCGTTCGGCAGATCGATGAACAGGCGCACCGGCTCGCCGAAGCCGCGGCCTCCGGGAAGCTTGTCGGCGCCGATGGTGTAGCAGCGGCCGTTGGTGGCGAAGATCAGGACCTTGTCAGTGGTTTGCGCCTGTAGGGTGAAGCGGGCCCGGTCGCCTTCCTTGTGCTTGGCATCGGAAACGTCGTCGGCGTGCCCTTTCAGGGCCCGGATCCAGCCCTTGGCGGAGCACAGCACGGTGACCGGCTCGCGCTCGACCACCGCCTCCAGGGGCACCACCACATCATCGGGCACGTCGCCCAATTCGGTATGCCGGCGGCCCAACGGGGTTTTCGGGCCGAACGCCGTCTTCATGGCCTTGATCTGATCGCCGATGGCGGTCCAGACGCGGCCGCCCGCCTCCAGGGACTTGTCCTCGTCCTTGAGCAGCTTCTTCAGCTCCGACATCTCATCGCTGAGTGCCGCATGCTCGGTGCGCATGCCCTCTTCTTCCAGGCGGCGCAAGGCGCGCAAGCGCATGTTCAGGATGGCCTCGGCCTGATTGTCGCTCAACTTGAAGCGGGCCATCAGGGCCTTCTTGGGCTCGTCCTCCTCGCGGACGATGCGGATCACCTCGTCGATATTGAGGTAGACGACCAGATAGCCATCGAGAATTTCCAGCCGCTGAGAAATCTTCTCCAGGCGGAAGTTTGAGCGGCGCAACAGTACATCGTGCCGGTGGTCGAGGAAGGCGCGCAGCACCTGGCGCAGGTCCATGACCCGCGGCGTGTTGGTGGCATCCAGCGCGTTCATGTTCAACGGAATGCGCACTTCCAGGTCGGTCTGGCGGAACAGGGATTCCATGAGCACTTCGGGATCCACGTTGCGGCTCTTCGGCTCCAGCACCAGGCGCACCACATCGGTCGACTCGTCTCGCACGTCGGCCAGCATGGCCAGCTTGCGGTTGGACAGCAGCTCCGCGATCTTCTCCACCAGGCGCGATTTCTGCACCTGATAGGGAATCTCGGTGACCACGATCTGGTACATGCCGCCCTTGATCTTCTCGGACTCCCAGCGGGCGCGCAGGCGGAAGGCGCCGCGGCCGGTCCTGTAGGCATCGACGATGGTCTCGCGGCTTTCCACCAGCACCCCGCCGGTGGGGAAATCCGGCCCCGGCATCAACTCCACCAGCTTGCCGATGGTGGCCTTGGGCGTCTTTATGAGATGCAGCAGGGCGTCGCAGATTTCCGCCACGTTGTGCGGCGGGATCGAGGTCGCCATGCCGACGGCGATGCCTTGCGCGCCGTTGGCCAGCAGATTGGGGAAATTGGCCGGCAACACCGCCGGCTCTTCCGACTCGCCGTCGTAGGTCGGGCGGAAATCGACGGCGTTCTCGTCGATGCCCTCCATCAGCGCCGCGGCCACGTCTGTCAGCCGGGCCTCGGTATAGCGCATGGCGGCGGCGTTATCGCCGTCGATGTTGCCGAAATTGCCCTGCCCGTCGACCAGCGGATAGCGCTGGGCGAAGTCCTGGGCCAGGCGCACCATGGCGTCATAGATCGATTGGTCGCCGTGGGGGTGGAACTTGCCCATGACGTCGCCCACCACCCGCGCCGACTTCTTGAAGCCGGAGTTGGGATCCAGGCGCAATTGCCGCATGGCATAGAGCAGGCGCCGGTGGACAGGTTTCAGGCCGTCGCGGACGTCCGGCAGCGAGCGCGACATGATGGTGGAGAGCGCATAGCTGAGATAGCGCTCCTCCAACGCCGTTTGCAGGCGTACATCGCGAATTTCACCGATCGGCTGCGGCATTAGTGCCTGACTCATGAGCCCTTCAGACCTCGTCGAGGATTAGCGGATTCGAGGAAAGTGGGCCAGGAAACCTTGAAACTCTCTTAAAACCGGTCCGGACGGTAGGGAGTCATGTCGATTCCGGGGTCCCGGCCGGCCACCAGATCGGCCACCAGGGCGCCGGTGCGGGCCCCCAGGATCATGCCGCAATGGCCATGGCCGAAGGCCAGGAATACGTTGGAAAAGCGCGGCGAACGGCCGATCACCGGCAGGGAATCCGGCATGGAGGGGCGGAAGCCCATCCACCGGGTCTTGCCGCCGGTGCGCAGGCCGGGGAACCAGCGGCCGGCATGCTTGGCCAGAACCTCGGCCCGCTCCCAGTTGGGCGGCGCCCGCAAGCCGCCCAGCTCCACCGTGCCGGCGATGCGGAGGCCCATCTCCAGGGGGGTAGCGACGAAGGCCCGCTCGGTGGAATAGACCGGCAGGCGCGGGGTGACGCCCGGCTCCGGGAATTGCACGTGGTAGCCCCGCTCGGTCTCCAGCGGCACCGGGGCGCCCAGTTGCGCCGCCAGGCGCTTGGACCAGGCCCCGGCGGCGATCAGCACCGCATCGCATTGCACCGGCCCGGCGTAGGTCAGCACGGCCCGCGGCCCCTGGGGGCCGATATCGAAGCCGGTCGCCTCGGCGCGGCGCACCGCGCCGCCGTTGGCACGCACGGCGGCGGCCAGGACCTGCACCATGCGGTGGCTGTTGACCGAATGGCCGACGTCCGGATAGAGCACGGCCTTGGCGAAGATCGGCGCCAGGGCCGGCTCGAGTTGGCGCAACGCTTCCGCTTCCAGCACCTCGAAGCGCACGCCGCGCCGCCGCTGCAGCTCCAAGCCGAGCGCATTGTCGCGGAACCCGGCCTCGGTCTCATAGACGCAGACCCAGCCGGTGCGGCGGATCATGCCGGTGGCATCGGCTTGCTCCAGCAGCGGCGTATAGGCATCGAGGCAGCCGTTCATCAGGGCCGCCAGGGAAACCGAAATCTCCTCCACCCGCCGGGCGCGGCTGGCCGCGGCGAAGCGCATCAGCCACGGGACCAGGCGCGGCAAATAGGACCAGCGGATGGCCAGCGGTCCCAAAGGATCGGCCAGCATGCCCGGCACTTTCCACAGCAGGCCCGGCATGGCGACAGGCGTGACCGACTCGTCGCCGATGATGGCGCCGTTGCCGAACGAAGCCCCCTCGCCCGCCCCGTCCCGGTCGATCAGAGTGACGCGAAACCCCGCCCGTTGCAGGTACAGGGCACTGCACACGCCGACGATGCCGGCGCCGATGACGGCGATGTGTTTGCCGGATGTGGGTGGGTTCATGCCTAACCTTGGATCATATCCGGTCGCGTGCCACAAGCGGCGCGAACCATGCCGTATCCCAGGTCGAAATACTATCGAATAAGCACCTGGAATACCGGCCAATATGAGGAACATATCCGCTTATCGCTCAACAGCAGGCTCTGGCGCTCGATCATCCTCTCTTCTGCGCCTGATCCGAAGCTGATTTTGGTAACCCACATCGGTTCCACTGACCTCTCCAAAGTATAAGACTTATGAGATGTTCCGGCCTATGGTTGCCCCTGCCCTGTCAGGCAGCCCCGTGCCGTATACCCGGCGACGCCTTTCCTTGGACATGCTATCTCTTTGCGACCAGGTGGCCGGGGAGAAGATGCCATGACGCCGGAAACCCATTACGCTCATGCAGGCAAATTGAGCATTGCATATCAGGTTGTTGGCGACGGCCCGATCGATTTGGTCGTGGTTCCGGGCTGGATTTCCAATATTGAAGTCTTTTGGGAGGATTTTCATGTCGCCCGATTCTTCGAGAAGCTGTCGGCGTTTGCGCGAGTAATCCTGTTCGACAAACGGGGGACGGGGCTTTCCGACCGCAGCGTCGAGGCAGCAACCTTGGAAGAGCGGATGGACGATGTGCGGGCGGTGCTGGATGCGGTCGGTTCGTCGCGCGCCGCGTTATTGGGAACTTCGGAAGGCGGCACAATGTGCATCCTATTTGCCGCAACTTACCCCGACCGCACTGCGGCGCTCATCACCATCGGCTCCTATGCCCGGCGCCTGAAAGCACCTGACTATCCGTATTTCACAACTCGAGAGGAAGCATTGGCGGCGGTCGAGGCGGCCTCCGCCGATTGGGGTGGGCCCGTCTGGATTGGGATACGGGCTCCTTCGGTTGCGGACGATCCGATCGTCCGCCAATGGTGGGCCAGGTTCCTGCGCATGAGCGCCAGCGCATCAGCGGCAGCTGCCTTGCAACGAATGAACCTGGAGATCGATGTCCGGCACGTGCTTCCATCAATCAAGGCGCCGACGCTCATCCTTCACGCCAAGGATGACCGTGCCTGCCCCGTCGGCGCCAGCCGACACATAGCCGGCCATATCCCGGGCGCCAAGCTGGTAGAGATCGAGTCCGGCGATCACTTACCCTTCTATGACAAGTCGGATGAGATAATCCAGCACATCCAGACATTCCTGACTGGTGGTTCGTCACGGGCGGCCTCCGAAAGCCGGGTCTCGACGCTGATGTTCACCGATATCGTCGGATCGACCGAGATGGCCGTCGCAAAAGGCGATCTGCGTTTTGCGGACCTCCTTGAAGTTCATCACGCGGCAGTGCGGAGCGAGCTTGCACGTTTTCGTGGCGAAGAGGTGAACACGGCAGGGGATGGTTTTCTCGCGTCGTTCGACGGCCCCGCCCGCGCGATCAAATGCGCCGTGGCGATCATGAAGTCGCTCGCTACGCTTGGAATAACCTGCCGCATCGGCCTTCATACCGGCGAGTGCGAAGTCCGCCAAGGTCAGCTGCAGGGAATCGCCCTGCACATCGCCGCGCGGGTTGCCGCATTGGCTTCCCCCGGTCGTGTTTTCGTCTCGCAGACCGTGAAAGATCTAGTAGCGGGATCCGGTATTCGATTTACAGACGCCGGATTGCACAAACTAAAAGGCCTGCCCGAAGACTGGTGGCTGTATGAAGTCGTTAGGCAGTAATCATCCTCCGCTCACCTCATATCAATCCGAGTCTATTGACGGTCCGCCACTTCCGCCATTGGTGCGCTGGATGGCTCCGACTTGTTCAACAGCCTCGGCCAGTCTCGGACTCAATGATCTCACCGGAACGATGGCGGCGCTGTATTTGCCAGATGTGGGTAGGTTAATGCCTAACCTTGGTTCAAATCCGCCCGCATGTCATGGGCGGCGAAAACAGAACGGCATAGCCGTTTGACTTTCAACTGGAAAAACGACTGGTGCATCACATTCTCAACAGATCATGTCTGCTTTACATCAAGCCGCTGACCCTGGCGCACGATTCAAGATACGGCCCGATTGACCCCACTGCTTTCCCTCTGAGCAAGACGGACAAGAGGGCATGAATTTCACTTGCTACCATACCGACTAGTTGGTATGTTCTAATTTCAAGAGGTGGATATGCTGCCGAACAGCGCCAAACCGAATGCCCGTGCGAAGCTGATGGATGCGGCGGTGGCCGTGATCCGGGAAAAGGGTTTCTGCGCGACGTCGGTTGACGATCTTTGCCACCATGCAGGCGTCACCAAGGGTGCCTTCTTCCATCATTTTCCCAGCAAGGAAGCATTGGGCGTTGCCGCGGCCGAGCATTGGTCGGACATGACTGGGGCGTTCTTTGCGGCGGCCCCCTACCACCGCCACCCGGACCCGCTCGACCGGGTTCTGGGTTACATCGACTTCCGCCAAGCCATTCTGCAGGGGGCGCTGCCCGAGTTCACCTGTCTGGTCGGCACCATGGTGCAGGAAGTCTATGACACCGCATCTGCCATTCGCGATGCCTGCCGGGCGTCCATCTTCGGTCATGCGGAAACCCTTGAAGCCGACATCGCCGAAGCGATTGCGACATACAAGATCAAGGCGGATTGGACGGCAAAGAGCCTGGCATTGCATACGCAGGCGGTATTGCAAGGGGCGTTCATTCTGGCCAAGGCGAACGGCGGACCGGAGGTGGCGGCCGACAGTATCGATCACCTGAAACGGTATGTGCGTTTGCTGTTCGACAGATGAAGGCGAAAGGGCGTTTTAGGATGAATCCGCAAGAAACAGGAACGGGACGATGAGCAAATCAAAAAAAGGAACCGATGATTTCACGCTGGAGATCGAACGGGTGATCGGCGCGCCGCGCGATGTGGTTTGGCGGTGCTGGACGCAGCCGGATCTGCTCAAGCGATGGTACTGCCCGGCGCCGTGGAAAGTCACCCACGCCGAAATCAACCTGCGGGCCGGCGGCCGCATGAATTGCACCATGGAAGGGCCGAACGACGGCGAGCGCCACGAGGTGATCGGCATGCTGCTGGAGGTCGTGCCGCAGGAGCGCCTGACGTTCACCGACGGCTATTCCGAAGGGTTCATACCGCGCGCCAACCCGTTCATGACCGGATACGTGCAGCTGTCCGACCACGGCAAGGGGCAGACGAAAATGGTGTGGGGTGCGCGCCATACATCCGAGGAAGACAAACAGAAACACCTCGACATGGGCTTCGAGAAGGGCTGGACCGCCGCTGCGGGCCAACTGGATGAGCTGGTCAAGAGTATCGCCTGAACGGCGTGGAAATGGGGATCGAGAGATGGAATTCAGGGCAAAGGTTCGCACGTGCCTATGGTTTGATGGCAACGGTCATGAAGCGGCCGCGTTCTATGTATCGCTGCTGCCCGACAGTTACATCGAGAACACGGTGCACCCGAAACCGGACGAACCGCCGCTGGTGGTTGAGTTCACACTGGCCGGTGCGCCGATGATGGTTCTCAACGGCGGGCCGCAATTCCCTCATTCCGAAGCGGCCTCGATTTCCGTCCTGACAAAGGACCAGGAGGAGACCGACCGACTTTGGTCCGCGTTGACCGCCCATGGCGGCACGGAAAGCATGTGCGCCTGGTTGAGGGACAAGTACGGCGTGTCGTGGCAGATCGTGCCGGAGGCGTTGCCGCGCCTGCTGGCGTCGGACGACCGAGCGGCCGCGGGCCGCGCCATGGCCGCCATGATGCAGATGCAAAAGATAGATATTGCTGCGCTGCAAGCAGCGTTTGATGGTGCGTGAAGGGAGGAACAGACATGGCCTACGTTGATGGATTTTTGGCGGCGGTGCCAACCGCCAACAAGCAGAAATACATTGAACACGCGAAATCGTTCTCCGCTCTGTTAAAGGAATATGGCGCG
>DASWJP010000020.1:0-7316 GCA_036397065.1 Kiloniellales bacterium
GCCATGGCCACCGACCTTCTCAGCCGTTACGACCAGCGGGTGCCGCGCTATACCAGCTATCCCACCGCGCCGCAGTTTCATGCCGGCGTACAGGAAGCGGCCTACCGCCGTTGGCTGGCCGAGTTGGATGCGGCGGAGCCGCTTTCCGTCTACGTGCACGTGCCGTTTTGCGACAGCCTGTGCTGGTTCTGCGGCTGCCATACCAAGATCGTCCGCCGGCATGCGCCGGTCGCCGCCTACCTTGACGTGCTCCTACGGGAGATCGAGTTGGTAGCCGGCGCGCTGCCCGGCCGCCTGCCGGTCTGCCATCTGCACCTTGGCGGTGGGACTCCAACCATGCTGGCCTCGGCGGATATGGAGCGGCTGTTCGGCACATTGCGGCGATTCTTCGCGTTTCAGGACGACGCCGACATCGCGGTCGAAATCGACCCGCGCGCCGTGCCCCACGGGACCTTGGCCACCTTGGGGCGGATCGGCGTCAATCGCGCCAGCCTCGGCGTGCAGGACCTGAACCCGCGGGTGCAGAAGGCCGTCAACCGGGTTCAGTCGTTGGCGGAGACCCGGGAAGTGACCAACGCCTTGCGCCGCGCCGGCATCAAGTCCCTGAACATCGATCTGATGTACGGCCTGCCGCACCAGACGGTGGCCGGAATCCGGTCCACCATCGATGCAGTGCTCGGCTTGGCGCCGGACCGGTTGTGCCTATTCGGCTATGCCCATGTGCCGTGGATGAAGCGGCATCAAAAGCTGATCGACGAGGCGGCGCTGCCGGGGACAGAAGAGCGCTTCGCCCAGTACAGGACCGCCGCCGAGCGGTTGCAGGCGGCCGGTTACGTATGGATCGGCCTGGATCATTTTGCCCGGCCGGACGATCCGCTGGCCGTGGCCCTGAGCACGCGCCGACTGCACCGCAATTTCCAGGGCTACACGACGGACGGGGCGCACGCGCGCCTCGGCTTCGGGCCGTCAGCCATCGGCGCCTTGCCGCAAGGTTTCGTCCAGAACGCGGTCGCCATGTCGGCCTACTGGGCGGCCGTCGATGGGGGGCACTTGCCGGTGCAACGCGGTCTGGTGTTGAGCGATGACGACCGCCTGCAGGGGGCGGTGATCGAACAGCTCATGTGCTATCTAGAGGTGGACCTTGCCGCCATATCCCGCCGGTTCGGGCGCGCTCCCGACGCGTTCGGCGATGCCCTGGATGGCCTGGCCGATCCGATCGCGGACAGGCTGGTCACGGTCCGGGACGGGGTGCTCCGGGTCACCCCGCGCGGCCGGCCGTTCGTGCGCACCGTGTGCGCCCAGTTCGACACTTATCTGGCCCCCGACGCTCAGCGTCACGCCCGAGCAGTCTAGATACTCCGTTTCGTGGCCGCTTGAAAAAGGCCATGGTTGTTGATAGCCTTTTTTCGGGGACTGCAGGCTCCCCATTAGGCGATACCCGTCCAAGCTCTGCTTCGATCGACGCCGTTGCCGGCGCGGGAGGAGCTTATGGACGACAAATTCGCAAAACCGCAAACACGCCGCGACGCCCCGAGCGTTCTGGTCCTGAGCCGGAGCAGCATTGCCGCTCTGTTGTCGCCGTCGGATTACCTGGCGGCGGTCGAAACGGCGCTCAAGGCCGAAGCCGAAGGCCGAACCCGTGCACCGCCGCCGCTGCATATCCCGACCGAAAGCGGCGGCTTTCATGCCAAGGGTGCGTATCTGACGCTCGCCGACGACCGGGCCTTTGCGGCGGTCAAGGTGAACGGGAACTTCCCCGGCAATCCGAAGCGCAACGGCTTGCCGACGATCCAGGGCGCCATCGTTCTCAGCGACGCGAACACGGGCGCTTTGTTGGCCTTGATGGATTCCATCGAAGTCACGCTCCGCCGGACTGCCGCAGCCACGGCGCTGGCCATGCGCTCGCTCGCCCGGCCGGATGCAGACGTGGTGAGCATTTGCGGCTGCGGCGACCAGGCCCGCGCGCAATTGGAAGCGATCGCCGATGCACGCAGGATCCGCAAGGTCTACGCCGTCGATATCGACCCGTCGGCCCGCGCGCGCTTTGCCAAGACTCTGACGGCTGACCTCCGCCTGGACATCGTTGCCGAGCCTGATCTGGCGAAGGCGGCGCGGGCAAGCGGCATCATCGTCACCTGCACCACGTCGCGCACGCCATTCCTGGGCCGCGATCACGTTGCGCCCGGCACTTTCGTCGCCGCTGTCGGTGCCGATGCGCCCGACAAGAGCGAACTGATGCCCGACCTGATGGCGATCGCGAAGGTGGTTGTCGACTCGCCCGCGCAATGTACCGCGATGGGCGATCTCCATCACGCTATCGCCGCGCGGGCGATACCGGATGGGCATTTTCACGCCACCCTGTCCGATCTGGTGGCCGGGCGAAAACCGGGCCGGACAAACGCGGATGAAATCACAATCTTCGATTCAACCGGCGTGGCGATTCAGGACGTCGCCGCCGCCATCCGCATCTACGAACGTGCATCCGCCCAGGGGACCGGCCTGGCCATTCAACTCGCGCTATGAGCCGGCGCCCCGGCCTGGAATCACTCGGTGACGGCGGCGCGGCCGGCGGCAGTCAGCTTGCAGATCAGCCAATCCGGCTTGATCGGGTTGGTGGCCCATGGCCTGACCCACCCTTGGGTCAGGCAGCTCTGGATGGTCCGCGGGCTGTACATGCGGCCATGCCGGTCGAACAGGGGCAGCTTGCCGCCGGGCTGATCCAGGCCGCGTCGCATCCAGGTGCGCTGTGCGGCGGTCGGTCGGGCCCGCTTGACGTGATCTGGGGCCGCCTCCAACACGGCGGTCGCACGGGTGTCGGCCATCATGTCCTCCCTGGTAGGCGCTTGTTTTACGCGCCCTTGTCTCTATGGCGGCAATGATATGATAGATTGGCCGGGAATGCCAGTAGCCGGCCCCGGTGGCGAGCTTCGGGGCTGACCTGCATGGCTGCCATGCGACACGGCCGCTTGCCGGTCTTTCCAAGACCAACTAGAGATGGAATGGAGCAAAAGGACACCCGGATGGCGCCATCGTCCCGCACCCTGCCCATCGTCTTCTCGTGCCTTGGGCACGCCTACATGCACCTGTTCACGGCGTTCTATTTCGTGATCGTGCTGGCCCTGGAACGCGACTGGGCGTTGCCCTATCACGAGCTGATCAAGCTGTGGACCCTGGGCTCCCTGCTGGTGGGTTTGGGGGCGTTGCCGGCCGGCTGGCTGGGCGACCGGTGGAGTGCTGCCGGCATGATGGTGGTGTTCTTCATCGGCATGGGCGCGGCGGGCATCGTTTGCGGCCTGGTGGAGGGCCCCGTTGCCATGCTGCTCGGCCTGGGGGCGATCGGCCTGTTCAGTTCCATCTACCATCCGGTGGGCATCGCCTGGCTGGTGCGCAACGCGAAGCAACGCGGCAAGGCCCTTGGCATCAATGGAATTTTCGGCAGCGTCGGTGTGGCCGCGTCGGGCCTGGTCGCCGGTGCCTTGATCGACCTGTACGGTTGGCGTGCGGCCTTCATCCTGCCGGGAGTGGTGAGCTTGATCACCGGCTTGGCGCTGCTGGTCTGCCTGCGCCTGGGGCTGGTTGGCCAGGGCGTGACGGTGGCGTCCAAGGAAGCGCCGCCCGGCCGCGGCGATATGGTCCGCGCCTTCATGGTCCTGCTGCTGACCATGTTGGTCATGGGCATCGTATTCCAGGCCACCCAGGCAGCTATGCCCAAGGTCTTCGATCTGCGCCTGCGCGACATCGCCGGCGACGGTGCCTTCGGCATCGGCGTGATCGTCGCCCTGGTCTATACGGCCGGCGGCATCATGCAGCTGGCCGGCGGGCACATGGCGGACAAGTACCCGCTGAAGCCCATCTACATTGGCGCCTTTCTATTTCAGATCCCGGTGATGGCCGCTTTCGCATTGCTGGGTGGCATACCCTTGATCGGGGTCGCCATGCTGGCCGTTCTGCTGTCCACCGCCGCACTGCCGGCGGAGAATATGCTGTTGGCCCGTTTCACCCCGGCCAAGCATCACGGCCTGGCCTATGGGATCAAGTTCGTGCTGGCGTTCGGCACCGCGCCGTTGGCCCTGATGCTGGTCTCGGCCATCCAGGAGCGAACGGGCGAGTTCTCATGGCTGTTCATGATCCTGGCCTCCCTGGCCGGACTGGCGACCGTGGCGGCGGTCATGCTGCCGGGTGAATGGCGGACGGCCCGCGCCGTCGTCGTTCCGGCGGAGTAGGGGCTAACCCATGGCTGGTTTCCGGTATCTCGTTCAAGCGGTCTTCCTCGCCGGATTTCTCGCCGCCTGCGATAGTGGCGAGGTGTCACCCATCGCCTATACCGAGGTGCGCCAGGGGGCAACCGATCCGGCCGCATTCAAGGCCTATTTCGACGGCGTGAAGGGCAAGCGCATCGCTTGGCAGGGGCAAGTGGTCGAGGCGCGACGCGAGTTCGAGGATGACTATGCGCAGACCGGGCTGCTGCTGGTCGATATGGATGCGGCGGAGCATCCCGGTGCCGATGTGGCCATGAAGTTCCCGCCTTCGCGCCTGGAAGAGTTCAAGCCGGGTCAGGCCGTCACCTTCACCGCCATCCTGCGGGAATTTCAGTTCGAGAACGGCGCCCTGCAGCTCAAGCTCGAGATGGAAAAGTTACAATAAGCCCGGCTGCATTATTCCGCCGCCCGTAACCCCGCGGCCCGGCGCAGAGCCTGATCCAGATCGGCGATCACATCGTCGACGGTCTCCAGGCCGATGGAGAGACGGATGACCTCCGGCCCGGCGCCCGCCGCCGCCCGCTGCTCGTCGCTGAGCTGCCGGTGGGTAGTGGAGGCGGGGTGCAGGATGAGCGAGCGGGTATCGCCGATGTTGGCCAGGTGCGACAGCAGCTCGCAACTTTCCACCACCTTTACGCCCACCTCGTAGCCGCCCTTGACGCCAAAGGTGAAAACAGAACCGGCCCCACGCGGCAGGTATTTTTGCGCCAGCGCCCGGTAGGGGCTTGAGTCGAGGCCCGCATGGGAGACCCAGGCCACCTGTTCATGGGATTCAAGGAACCGCGCGACCGCCAAGGCATTGGCGCAGTGCCGCTCCATCCGCAGGGACAGGGTCTCAATGCCCAGCAAGGTCTGGAACGCATTCATGGGCGCCAGGGTGGCGCCCAGATCGCGCAAGCCGACTGCGTGGGCATGGGTGGTGAACGCCATATCGCCAAAAGTCTCGTGGAACCGCAGGCCGTGATAGGCGGGCTCCGGCCCGGTCAGGCCCGCGAACTTGTCGTTCTGCGCCCAGTCGAAGGTGCCGCTGTCGATGACACAGCCGCCGACCGAGGTGCCATTGCCGCTCAGGAATTTGGTCAGGGAATGGACCACTAGATCGGCGCCCCATTCGAACGGCCGGCACAGATACGGCGTGGCCATGGTGTTGTCGACGATCAGCGGCACACCGGCACCATGGGCGATGTCGGCCAAGGCGGCGATGTCGCTGACCACGCCGCCGGGATTGGCCAGGCTTTCGACGAAGATGGCTTTGCACTTAGGGGTCAGGGCCCGGCGCACGTTCTCCGGCTCGTCCACATCTGCGAAGTGCGCCTGCCAGCCGAACTTCTTGAAGGTCTTGCCGAACTGGGTGATCGAGCCGCCGTACAAACGGTTCGAGGCGACGAAGGCATCGCCCGGCTCCATGAACGGAAAGAAGGACAATATCTGCGCCGCATGGCCGGAGGCGCAGCAGGTGGCACCGCGGCCGTTCTCCAGGCTGGCAATGCGCTCCTCCAAGGCCGCGACGGTGGGGTTGGTCAGGCGCGAATAGATGAACCCGAAGGTCTGCAGATTGAACAGGGACGCGGCGTGATCGGCGTCGTGGAAGACATAGGAGGTGTTCTGGTAGATCGGCGTCTGGCGGGCGCCGGTGATCGGCTCCGGCGGGGTGCCGGCATGGATCATGCGGGTTTCGAAACCGAAATCGTCCTTCTCTGATTTGCTCATCGGATCTGCACCTTGCGCCGCCGGCTGGTGATGATACGCGAATTGAAGCCGCCCCACGACAACTCGCTGTGCAGGCGGCCGTATTCGATTTTCGGGCAATGGTCCATGACCACCTCCATGCCGGCCGCCTTAGCCCGTACCGCCGCCGCGTCGTTGCGAACGCCGATCTGCATCCAGATGACCTTGATGCCCTTGGCCTCGCGCAGGGCGATGGCCTCGTCGACGATGGCATCCACGGCATCGCTGGCCCGGAAGATATCCACCATGTCGATGGCGCCGGGTACATCCGCCAGGGTGGCGACGCAGGGAACCCCCAGGATGACTTCCCTGGCGGCGCGCGGATTGACCGGGACCACGTCGTAGCCCTTCTCCAGCAGGTATTTCATGACGAAATAGCTGGGCCGGTTCCAGTTCGGGCTGGCGCCCACCATGGCAATACGCCGCACCCGGCCCAGGATTCCGCGGAGCTGTGTGTCGCTGTAAATCAGGGGTTCGGCCATGACTCCTCGGTCTCGATCGGTTGCCGGCCATTCACCATCCCCCAGAACCGGCCGTGGTAAAAGGGGCTATGAATGGATCCCTGAAAAATCCCGGAAATCCGCCGTTTTTGAGGGTCTTAAGCCGCTGTTTGGGTTAACCGGATTGCAACACGGGTTTGCGATCATGAGGCTGTCGCAGGTATGGCGACGGGCCCCGCGTGAATGGACCCCCCCGTCCATTGGCCCCTGCGGCCCTCCTCCCGCGAGCACGCGGGGCCACCTTTTCTTGCCGGGTGTGTCCCCTTCGATTATAGCTGCCGGGCGGCCGGTTCTTCGCCCCACCATGCAGACTCAATATCCATGACTCAGAACAGTTCTCGATTGTCGTTGGCCCGCATCGAGGAGGCCGCGGCGGTGATCGATCCGGTTTTTCTCGACAGTCCGCAGCTTGCCTTCGAGCCGCTCTCCCGTGTACTGGGCACCGAAGTGGTGCTCAAGGTGGAGATGCTGAATCCGATCCGCTCGTTCAAAGGGCGGGGCGGGGACTACTACGTGCATCGCTTGCCGGACAAGACGCCGCTGGTGGTGGCCTCAGCCGGGAATTTTGGTCAGGGCCTGGCCTATGCGGCCACCCGGCGCGGCATACCGCTGACGGTGTTCGCGGCGGAAACCGCCAATCCCATGAAGATGGCCCGCATGCGCGAGCTCGGCGCCGAGGTGATCCTGGCCGGACAGGACTTCGATGCGGCGAAGGCGGCGGCCCGCACCTACGCGGCCGAGCACGGCCATCGATTCATTGAAGACGGCCACGATGCGCCGATCAGCGAAGGGGCCGGCAGCATGGCCGTCGAGTTGCTGCGCTGGCCGC
>DASWJP010000021.1:0-29376 GCA_036397065.1 Kiloniellales bacterium
CCCGCTCCAGGGCCAGAACGGTGTCGGCCGGGGTCGGTTCGGCGATGTCCGCCTTGGCGCCGCCGCTGAGGACCTCGGCCAACGCCTCGGCCACGGTTTCGTCGTGCGGTGTCGCCACGCCCTTGGCGCGCAGATCGCGCACGGCAAAGCGCAGGGTCGCCTGACCCGACGCACCGGGCAGGGTCAGGGCGACCGGCTCGGCCGGGGCATAGCCTTTGACCAGGGACAGCGCCTTGGCCTTGGCATCGGCCAGCAAGCGCTCGCGGTTGAAGGTGATCTCGTCGCTGGCGCGCAGGTAGCCTAACTCCTTGGCCTCGAAGGCGGATTTGGCGACCTTGGCCATGCCGATGGTCTCGAAGGCGGCGACCACGGGCGGCATCGGCCCCTTGGGGCGCTTCGGATCGGCGGCGAATCGGGTCAGCAGTTCGGTGCAGCCGCCCCAGCCGGGAATGACGCCGACGCCGGCTTCGACCAGGCCGATGTAGCTTTCCGCGTGCGCCTGGACCGCATCGGCGTTGAGCAACAGCTCGCAGCCGCCGCCCAGCGCCAGGCCCGAGGGCGCCGAGACCACCGGGAACGGCGCGTTCTTCAGGCCGCGCAGGGCCTTCTGCCCTTGCTCCACCATGCCTTCGATCATCGGCCACAGGCCGGTGTTGGCGGCGAACAGGGCCAGGCCCAGATTGGCGCCGGCGGAAAAGTGCGCCCCCTCGTTGTAGATGACCAGGGCCTTGAATTGCTTGCTCACGGTCTTGATGGCGGTTTCGACCATGGACAGCACATCGGGGTCGATGGTGTTGAGCTTGGTATGCACCTCGAGGCAGGCAACGCCGTCGCCGATGTCCCACAAGCTGGCCGAGCCGTTTTTCTTGATGGGTTTGCTCGCGCGCTTGATGTCTTCCAGCAGCAGCACGCCGTCCGGCCGCGGCACGTCGGCGTAGGCGCCGCCGGTGGTCAGGAACTGCTGACGGCCTTCGTGGACGCGATAGAACGAGCCGGCCTTGACGGCAGCGGCGAGCAGCGGCGGCACGGTCTTGCCGTCCGTCTCCAGACCAGCGGCGAACGTTGCTGCGCCGAGACGGTCGATCAGCTCGAAGGGTCCGTATTTCCAATTGTAGCCGAGGCGCATGGCGCGATCGACGTCGGGCACAGTATCGGCGATCTCGGGCACGTGCGTGGCGGCATAAGCAAGAACCTGAGACAGCACGGCCCAGGCATAGCGGCCGCCCCGGTCCGGGTGGGCGACCAGCGCCGACAGGCCGCCGGACTTGCTCGCGGCCAGGCTCTCCAGGGCCGGCTTGCCGGCGGCGGCGTAATCGCCGGTGGCCAGGTTGATGGCCTGCTTGACCCGCTTGCCGCCGCTGGTCTCCAGGCGGTAGAAGCCGCCCTTGCCCTTGCGGCCCGTATACCCGTCGGCGATGAGCTTATCGAGCAGGGGCCAGGGGCGGCGGATGCCATGATAAGCATCTCCGGTCGGCAGGGCGGCGGCCAGGCTGGCATCCACCTTGGGCATGAGATCGAGGCCGACCAGATCGAGCAGGCCGAAGATGCCGGTCTTGGGAATGCCCACCGGGCGGCCCATGACCGCATCCGCCTCTTCGACCGAAAGCTTGTGATCGATGGCCTCCACCGCCGCGCATTGCAGCCAGAAGCTGCCGATGCGGTTGGCGATGAAGCCGGGCGTGTCGTGGCAGATCACAACGCCCTTGCCCAGGCGCCGGTCGGCGAAATCGGCGAGGGCGTCGAGCGCTTCGGGCCGCGTCTTGGGGCCGGCCACCAGTTCGAGCAGGCGCATATAGCGCGGCGGATTGAAGAAGTGGGTGATCAGGAAGTCGCCGGCAAAGCGCGCCGGCAGGCCGCCGATCAAGGTAGCCAGCGGCAGCGTGGAGGTGTTGGAGGAAACCAGCGAATCCTTCCGGCGCACCGCCTCGATTTTCTTATACAGGGCCTGCTTGATGGCCAGGTCCTCGATCACCGCTTCGATGATCCAGTCGACATCGGCCAGCGCCTTCAGATCGTCCTCGGTGTTTCCGGGGGTGACCAGCTTGGCGGCGCGGGCGTGCATGAACGGCGCCGGGTCGGCCTTGAGCATGCGGGCGATCGCCCCCTCGGCCAAGGCGTTGCGGCCCCGATCGTTGCCAATGGGGCCGTTGCTAGACGGTACGTCGAGTAGAAGGACGGGAATACCGGCGTTCGCCAAATGCGCGGCGATGCCGGAGCCCATGACTCCGGCGCCGATCACCGCGGCGCGCTCGATGCGCATCAGGCAGCCTCTAGGATCGTGGCAATACCTTGCCCACCGCCGATGCACTGGGTTGCCAGGGCCAGACGCTTGCCTTCGCGCTGGAGAAGCTGCGCCGCCTTGCCGGTGATGCGCGCGCCGGTCGCGCCCAGGGGATGGCCCAGGGCGATGGCGCCGCCGTCCAGGTTGATCTTGCCCGGATCCAGTTTCAGCTCGTCGATGCACGCCAACGCCTGAGCGGCGAAGGCCTCGTTCAGCTCCACCACGTCGATGTCGCCGATCTTCAGACCGGCGCGCTGCAAGGCTTTGCGGGTGGCGGCAACGGGGCCGATGCCCATGATCTCTGGGGCGCAACCGGCAACCGCGATCGCCCGCAACCGAGCCAGCGGCGTCAGGCCGTTGGCCTTGGCGTATGCCTCGGTGGTCACCAGCACCGCCGAGGCGCCGTCGGTGAGCGGCGAGGAGGTGCCGGCGGTGACGCTGCCATCGGTCTTGAAGGCGGCGGCCAGATCGGCCAACGCCTCGGCATTGGTATCCGGGCGGATACAGCCGTCCGTATCGACCGTGTGATTGCCCTGGCGGATGGGCACGATTTCATCGGCGAACTTGCCGGCCTCGCGCGCCGCATGGGCGCGGCGGTGGCTTTCCACCGCCAGATCGTCTTGGCGCTTCCGGTCGATCTTGTATTTACCGGCCACGTTCTCGGCGGTTTCGCCCATGGATATGTAGGCTTGCGGAAAACGCTCCGCCAAACCTGGGTTCAGCATGGGGTTGAAGCCGGCCAGGGGCACGCGGGTCATGGACTCGACACCTGCGCAGATGAAGGCCTCGCCGGCGTCCAGCTGGATGGCGCCGGCGGCCATGTGAATGGCCTGCATGGACGAGCCGCAGAAACGATTGACCGTGGTGCCGGCGACCGTGAGCGGCAAGTCGGCAAGGAAGCCGATCAGGCGGGCGATATTCAGGCCCTGCTCGCCTTCGGGAAAGGCGCAGCCGACGATCAGATCCTCGATGCCGGCGGGGTCGATGCCGGTCTTGTCCAGCAGTCCGCGCACCACCTGGGCGGCCAGTTCGTCCGGCCGGGCGCGGGCCAATTCGCCCTTCTTGGCGAAATGAAATGGGGAGCGGACGTAGCCCGCGATGACCACGGATTTGTGCATGCTGGTGACCTTCCGCGAGAGCCTTTCGGCAAGGAAGCGATCCGGGCGGTGCGGAAACGCCGCGCCGTGACCGGCAGTAATACAACCATTACAGATAGTTGAATTTGGTGACGCAACCGTTAAGGAACAACCTTTCCCAGGGCGGGCATTTGGAACGGTGCGACCTTTTCATAGGCGCGGGCGGCGCGCAGCACCAGGGCATCGGCATAGAGGGGACCGACGATCTGGAGGCCGGCGGGTAGCCCGGCCGAAGTCAGGCCGCAGGGCACGCTGGCGGCGGGCTGGCGGGTCAGGTTGAAGGGGTAGGAAAACGGGGTCCAATCCACCCAGCGATCCTGATCGGCGCCGCGGGGCCGTTCCAAGCCCGCCTCGAAGGCGGGAATCGGCAGGCTGGGGGTGAGCAACAGGTGGTAGGTCTCGTGGAAGCGGTTCATGGCGACGCCGATGGCCTCGCGCTGCTTCACCGCCGCCAGATAGTCGAGCAACGCGAATGAGGCCCCTTCCTTGGCGATTTCACGCAAACCCGGTTCCATCACCGCCTGTTGCTGCTCGCTGAAGCCGCTGAGGAGCATCCCGGCGCCGGCAAACCAGTGCTTGCGGAACGGCTCGGCGCAGTCGGGTAAAGCCGGGTCCACTTCCTCCACATGGGCGCCAAGATCGGCGAAACGCTTGGCGGCGGCGGCGACGAGGGTGGCGATCTCCGGGTCCACGGCATGCCCGCCCAGATTTGGACTGAAGGCGATGCGCAGACCCTTGACCCCCCGGTTCAGGCCGGTGGTGTAGTCCATGGACTTGCCGGCGCCTTCCGGTGGCAGGGCATACCAATCGCGCGGGTCCGGCTCGGCGATGACACCCAGCAGAATGGCGGCATCGGTGACCGTGCGCGTCATTGGGCCGATATGGGCCAGGGTTCCGAAGGGGCTGAGCGGGTAGGCGGGGACGCGGCCGTAGGTCGGCTTGAGCCCGAAGATGCCGGTGAAGGCCGCCGGAATGCGGACCGAACCGCCGCCGTCGGTGCCCAAGGCCAGGGCGCCCATGCCGGTGGCCACGGCGACCGCGGCCCCGCCGCTGGAGCCGCCCGGGGTGCGCTCAGGATTCCAGGGATTCCGGGTGATACCGGTCAGGGCGCTGTCGGTGACGCCCTTCCAGCCGAATTCCGGGGTCGTGGTCTTGCCGATCAGGACAGCGCCGTGCTCACGCAGGCGGGCGACCGCCGGGGCATCCTCGTTCCACGGCTGATCACGCGGGATCGCCTTGGAGCCGCGCAACGTGGGCCAGCCCTTGGTGAGCAGGATATCCTTGATGGACGTCGGCACGCCGTCCAAATGGCCGCGCGGGGTGCCGAGATGCCAGCGCTCCTCGGATTTGCGCGCTTCCGCCAGGGCACCGTCCGCATCCACCAGAATGAAGGCGTTCAGGGCGGGATCGTGCGCTTCGATGCGCGCCAGGGCGGCTTTCGTTGCCTCCACCGGCGACAGGCTGCCGTTGCGATAGTGGGCAATCAAATCCTTGGCCGATAGAAGCGCAATCTCGTCCGGCATGTCGGGTCGACTCCGCGATACGTGGGAAGCCCGGGATTCCTGGCATGCCGGCAGCGAATTGTCGAGAGGACCTCCTGTTTGCGGCCGGATCGAATAAATCCCCTGGCGGGGACACCGCCGGCTGCCCATGTTGTCAATCAGGTCATGGACACGGGAAGGCAGGGCCGAACATGTGGACAAGACACCAAGGAATGATAGTCGCGATCGTGGCCGCGGTTTGCCTGGCGATCATGGCGGCGCCGAGTGCGGCCGACGAACCCAGCCAGCCAAGCCAACGGGAACGCGCAGAGACATTCGCTCGCGAGGGCATGGAAAGCTTGATGCAGGCGCTCGATCTTCTTCTCCAGTCGATCCCGCAGTACGAGCTGCCTATGATGAACGAAAACGGGGATATCATCATCCGCCGCCGGCACGAGTCCGATCCGGCCAAGCCGGCGCCGGCTCAACCGGACGTTGACAGCACGGATACCTAGCGCGGCCTGTTCCGAGTGAGTGCCGCGGCCTAAGCGGCGGTGGCGCTGCCGAACAGGCGCTCGACCGGCAGACTGACCGTCACCACCGTGCCAGCGTCAATCTGGCTGGTAATCGACAGCTTGCCGCCATGGGTCTCCATCAGGGCGCGGCTGAGCGGCAAGCCCAGGCCGGTTCCCTCGTGACTGCGGCTGAGTGTCGAATCGACTTGGATAAACGGCTCCATGACGCGTTTCAGATCGTTTTCGGAAATACCGATACCGGTATCGATGACGCGGAGAGTCATGCCCTCCGTGATGTCACACTTTAGTTCGATGGTTATGCCGCCGGTTGTGGTGAACTTGACCGCATTGGAAAGGAGATTGAGCACGACTTGCTTCAAGCGCCGCCGATCCGCGCGCACTTGAACGCTGTCCTGCGGCAGGTCGGTTTCCATGGTCAGGCCTTTTTCCGTGGCGCGCGGCCGGACCAGACGGAGGCAGGAATCGATCACGTCCGCCATGTCGACGACCTCCTCGCTGAGCTCGATCATCCCGGCCTCGGCCTTGGATACGTCGAGGATGTCGTTGATGATATTCAACAGATGTCGGCCACTTTGCAGGATGTCGTCGACGTAATCCTTGTAGTTGTCATGGCCGACCGGGCCGAACAGCTCCTGCGTCATCACTTCCGAGAAACCGATGATGGCATTGAGCGGCGTGCGCAGCTCATGGCTCATGGTGGCCAGGAATTCGCTCTTGGTGCGGTTGGCGTACTCCGCCGCTTCCTTGGCGGCCAGGAGCTGCTGTTCGGCACGGGCCCGCTCGATCACCCGGCCGATCTGAGTGCCGACGTGGGTCATCACCTCAAGCGCCATGGGATTGAGTTCGGTCGGAACATCCGAGAAAAATTCAAGAACGCCCACAACCGTGGGGCCAACGGTAATCGGGAACCCGAATGCGGCGTGGATATCCATATCCTTGTTAATCCGCGGCAGGAAAGCGAGTTCAGGTTCGCCAATTTCGCTGATCCATTGCGCCTTGCCGGTTGCCAAGACACGCCCGGGCAAACCAGAGTTGGGCCCGAACCGAGTCATGCTGGTGACTCTCTTGAATTCGGCGAATCTCGATGGATCGGCCGATGACCAGATCGCGCTGGGGGCCATCTCACCGGTTCCGTCAGCAGCGTCAAGGTAGGCATGGCCCAAAGGCCAGCCGGTATGGTGACAAACTTCATCCAAGCAAACCTGCAGAGCGTCTTCGATCGTGACCGCTTCGTTCGCGGCGGCGGCGACGGCTTTCGAAAGCTCGATGAACCCGGTGCGCTGGTGCAAGACCTCTTCGGCGCGCTTGCGTTCGGTGATGTCGCGGATGGCGCCGATGAACAGCCGGCGTCCGCCATGACGCATTTCGGTGACGGACAGCTCCACTTCGACATTTGTACCGTCTTTACGCCTGCCGGTGACTTCGCGGCAGGAAACGCCGAGAATTCTCGAGTCTCCGGTTGCCACATATCTTTTTAGATACTCGCCGTGCATGGCGCGAAATGGATCGGGCATGAGCGTCGAGACATTGTGGCCGATGAGTTCTGCGGCCTCGTAGCCAAACAATGCTTCCGTTGCAAGATTGACCGATTCGATGATGCCGAACTGGTCAATCGTGACGAGACCGTCGGCAACGTTATCCATAATCGCCCGAATGCGCTGCTCGCTGTCGCGTATCGCAGACTCGGCCTGGCGCTGTTCGGTGACATCTTGAATGGTGCAACGCAGGAAAAGGGGGGTCGCATTGTTGTCGAATTCCACCTCGCCCTGCTGGTGGATGATGCGCTCGTTTCCACCCGGTAATAGAATGCGGTGGTCTATGCTGTAGACCGTTCCAGATATCGCCCGGCGTGCCGCCAGTTGCACGAAATCCCGGTCATCGGGATGGACTCGCTGAAGAAATGTGTCGTAGGTCCCATCGAATTCATCCTGGGAAATTCCGAAGATGCGATAGGTTTCCTCGGACCAGGCCAGCTCGTTTGTAACGAGATTCCAATCCCAGTTCCCCAATCGCGCAATTCTTTGCGCGTTGGCCAGGCTGGCCTCGCTCTTGCGCAAGGCGTCTTCCCATCGCCGCCGCTCGGTGATCTCGGTATACGTGGTTACACACCCGCCGGTGGGCATGGGAATGCTGAGAATCTCCAAGACAGCGCCGCCGGGCCGGACTCGTTCCACTCTATGCGCAGAGAACTGCCGCGCTACATCCATGCGTTCGCGCGCCTGCTCGTCCGCATCGCCGGGGCCATACTCGCCGCGATCGGCGTTGTAACGGAAGAATTTTTCGAGTGGATCACCCGGTTGAAAATAATCGGGCGGGAAATCGAGCATCTCAAGAAATTTGCGATTGAAGGTCACGACATTGAGATCAGCGTCGGTGACGATGATACCCTTGGCCATGTTCTCGAATACGGTTTCGAGCAACTTCGTGGTCTTGTTGTGTTCCAGCTCGGCGGTGACCTCGGAGGTCACCTCGCGGCCGCTGCCGCGATATGCGACAAGCTTGCCAAATTTGTCGTAGGCCGGTTTGCCCGAAATGCGGATGTAAGCGTAGCCGCCGGCCGCAGTCTTATACCGAAATTGCAGATCACGGAACGGCTCCCCGGCGGCCATGAACTCCGCGATCGTGGCGCTATGATCCGGTTCGGCGACACCCTTCCAGATATCCTGGCGCCGGTGGCCGACGGGGGAGGGCGGTGAGCCAGCAGCGGCTCCAACGGTGTTCCAGATATGATCGAACGGGCCGTTGCTGGCATAGTAGATGAACCGCTGATCGAGATCGGTTTCCCAAAACCAATCGGAGGCCGATGCGGCGTAGTCGCGGGCGCGGTTCTCGCTTTCTCGCAACGCGTCTTCGGCTTTCTGTTGTTGAATGGATATGCCAATCCAGCGGGCGACAATGCTCATCAGTTCGTTCTGTTTCGTCTCCGCCTGATCCGGTTCATCGTTGATGGCAAAGACGTGGCCGATCAGTTGTCCCGATGCATCCCGAATGGCTTGGCCGTGATAGCTGGCGGCGCCTATGTTGCGCAGGTACTCATCGTCCGGGAATGTATCCGCGATCCCGCGCGGAAAATAGCTGTACTCCTTGCCCCCGGCCACAATGGCGCATGGCGTGCCGGCCAAGTCGTATTCGAACGTCTCGCACAGGCGGTCCGTATCCCACATGGCCAAAATCTTAGCGCGGTCCTTGTCCAGGAATTGGCTGATTCCAGCCCAACGATAACCGATACCGCAGGCCAATGCCTTGACCGCCGAGTCGAGGAAACTTCCACCAACGGAGCTGCTATCAACGAGCATGGCAAGGGTGCGCTCGCCCCATTTAATGTTGGAAATATCCGTCCACGAGGTGATGATGCCGCCATCTGTGGTGCTGCTTTCGCTGATTTGAACCCAGCGCCCATCTTTTTGTTGTTGCAGTATCGGTTCGCCCGATCGGCGTCGCCGCGCGGCCAGGCGCTTTTGAATGAACTCTTCACGGTCACCTTCAATGGTGTATGTGTCGGCATCGACGGCCGCGCGCAGAATATCTTCGAATGCCCGGCCCGGAACCATTAGGTGCCCGATCCCGGGATAGACGATTTTATGCTTGCTGTTGCAGAAGGCCAACCGGTCATCGGCATCGAACAAAGCCAAACCATGGGGCATGCTTTCGACGCAATCGCGAAGCCATTGATCGAGCCGTGCTGCTTTCTGCCGGGCTTCGACTTCGTTGGTCAGATCGGTGCATGTGCCACGATAACCAAGGAACTTTCCCGTGGAATTGTAGACCGGCTTGCCGTTGACACGAAGGTGGCGCCGCATGCCGCCGGGTGCCGCCAGGAGGTATTCGAAATTGCGAAAGGGCCGGCGGGCTTCCAGATCTTCCAGGTGCTGTTTCCATGCCAATTCATCCGGATCGCCGCCCAGCAGCTCGCGCCGTGTCTTGCCCAGGAGATCCTCGATCTTCATGCCCGTTACATGCTCAAGGCGTTCGGAGAAGTAGGTATATCGAAGATCCGGTCCGGTCTCCCAAATCCAATCCGCCGCGACTTCGGCGATATCGCGGAAACGTTGCTCGGATGCTTCAATATGCCCGGTTGCCGTCTGCCTGATCCAGTTTTCACGCTGTTGGGCAACGATCAGCAGGCTGGTGAGCGAGAAGAGCGTCAGGCCCAGTTCGCCGATCATTGTCCAACTGCCGGCCCAGGCATGGATAATATCGTGATATAGGCTGGGCGTTACAGAACCGAACACTCTGATCACGCTAACCGTGCTACCGATGAGATAGGCGGTTGTGAGCATCAGCGGCAAGATTACGGCGGCATGGCTATGCCAGCCATCCCCTTGGCCCCTCGATCTGAAAACCCACATCATGGCCGCAAAGGCCGCCGCGGCTGTTGCCAGGAGCACAACGGCGGCCATGGCAGCAATCGGTGGGAAAACCAAGCCGAGGATGAGCATGCCGCCGGCCATGGCCGTGCCGATCAGAAGCGCGGGAGGATTTTTAGTGTTGCCCGTGAACCGAAGACAACCGGCGAGCATCACCAGGGCGACCGGCGCGTGCCCGCCATCGCTAATGAGGATTGGGTGTGAACCGATTGTCATACCTGAAAGAGCAAACAGGCCGAGACGCACGGCTTCGAGCAAAAGCGCAGCAGCCCACCATCCCAGTGCCGGGTTGCTGTTTGGTTGCCGATAATAGAGATACATGAACCCGGCGAGCTGGGCTGCGACGATGGCGCCCGCGATGGCGAGTGTATCGACGATAACTTCTTGCACGATCGGCCCTGCTCATGGTCGCGGCGGCGCATGAGACACCCACCCTCCGGGCCGTACAAAGCACGCCGGCACCGGAACAAGCGGGGGTCCCCCAGTTGGTGACCATGCCTGGGGTTTGGTTAAGGTGCCGTTAAGGGGTGGCGGAAACCCTTGATATCCGCAGACTCTCGTCGACCAGCTTACTGGTCGAAACTGACCAGGGTCGTGGCCGGAATATCAAGCCGTGCTTTGCCATTGAGGAACGCAAGCTCGATCAGGCAGGCGCACCCCTCAACCTTGGCGCCTGCTTGACGCAACAGCTGGGCGGCAGCGTTCATGGTGCCACCCGTGGCAAGAAGATCGTCGAGGAGGACGACTTTCTGGCCGGGCGAGATGGCATCGGCCTGAATTTCGATGGTATCCGTGCCGTATTCGAGGTCATAGGTGAGCGGCACCGTGGCCCCAGGCAACTTGCCCTTCTTGCGGACCATGATGAACCCGAGGCCGAGCTTGAGCGCCAAGGGGGCCGCGACCAGGAATCCGCGCGATTCGATACCGGCCAGGATGTCGGGCTTGTGCAGGGACACCGCGGCGGCCAGGCGGGTCATTGTCTCCTGCCACGCCGCCGGATGTGCCAGCAGGGGCGATACGTCGTAAAACAGTATGCCCGGCTTTGGAAAATCCGGGATCGTGCGGATGTGATCCTTGAGATTCATGCCGGACTCCCGCCTGCGGTGTTTCTTCTGGTCTCGAACGATGCGCGGCGGGATACTAACGGCCGGCCTGGAACGGTACAATCACGATGACGCCCAGCGGGATTGATTTTCGGCGGAGCACCCTGGGCGGCCCTTGACGCCCAATGGCCCTGCCATGCCGCCAGATCAGAAAGATGGGGAAATTTCTGCAGTGACGTATGTATTTCATCGCCATACAAAACAGAAATACCCCACCGCGGTCCGCGGCGACGGCGTTTACGTCATCGATAGCGAAGGCCGGCGGTATCTGGACGCCTCCGGTGGCGCCGCCGTGTCCTGCCTGGGCCATAGCCACCCGGCTGTGATCCAGGCGATCAAGGGGCAGTTGGACAAGATCGCCTACGCGCATACCTCGTTCTTTTCCAACGAGCCGTCGGAGGCCCTGGCCGAGCATCTGATTGCCCGCGCCCCCAAGGGCCTGGAGAAAGTTTACTACCTGTCCGGCGGATCGGAAGCGAACGAGACCGCCTTGAAACTCGTGCGCCAATACTTTGTCGAGATCGGCCAACCGCGGCGCAGCCATTTCATTGCACGGAGGCAAAGTTATCACGGCAATACCCTGGGGACCCTGGCGGTCGGCGGCAATCTGGCCCGGCGTAAGACCTTTGAGCCATTGCTCATTCCCGCCAGCCACATCATGCCATGCTATTTCTTTCGCTACGGCGAGGCGGGGGAGAGCGAAGAAGATTTCGGCCGGCGGGCGGCCGATGCGCTCGAAGTCGAGATCATACGGGTCGGACCGGAAACGGTAGCCGGATTTATCGCCGAGACCGTGGTCGGCGCGACCTCCGGTGCGGTGCCGCCGGCGCCGGGCTATTTCCGCAGAATTCGGGAGATCTGCGACAAATACGGCGTGCTGCTCATTCTGGATGAAGTGATGTGCGGCATGGGACGGACCGGAACGCTCTATGCCTGCGAGCAGGAGGGGATAGCCCCCGATATACTTACCTGTGCCAAGGGGCTCGGCGCCGGCTACCAACCCATCGGGGCGGCGCTGGTGTCCGGCAAGATCTACGATGCCATCGCCTCAGGCAGCGGGTTTTTTCAACACGGTTTCACCTATATCGGGCATCCGACGGCATGCGCCGGGGCGCTGGCGGTGCAGCGCACCATCGAAAGCGGCAATCTGCTGGAGAACGTGCGGCGCCAGGGGGCGTCGCTGCGCGGCACGCTCGAGGAGCGATTCGGCAATCACAATCATGTGGCGGATATTCGCGGCCGGGGTCTTTTCATGGGCATCGAACTGGTTGCCGACCGTGCCAGCCGGGCCCCGTTCGAGGCGAAACTGAATCTGCATGCGCGGGTCAAGTCCGAAGCCATGGCGCGCGGCTTGATGTGCTATCCGGGGAACGGAACGATCGATGGAGAACGCGGCGACCATGTTCTTCTGGCACCGCCCTTCATTGCCGAGGACAGTCACATCGCGCATATCGTCGAGCTGTTGGGCGAAGCGATCGATGCCGCGATTGCCGGTGTGCAGACGGCGGGCCGGTCGTGAGCAAGCCGGCGGTTGGCGTACGGGATACCGAGGTCCAGCATGACCTCTGGATTCCGCTGATCCTCACCGTGGCGCCCAACGGCGCGCGGCGCGGCAAAGCGGACCATCCGGCGCTGCCGATCACGCCGGCCGAGATCGCCCGCTGCGCGGCGGAATGCGCGGATGCGGGTGCGGTCATGATCCATCTGCACGTTCGCGACCGGAATGGCGGCCATACCCTGGATGCGGACGCCTATCGTGCGGCCATCGATGCGGTGAAGCGCGAGGCGGGTGAGCGGATCGTCATTCAGGTCACATCAGAGGCGGTTGGCCTCTATACGCCGGCGCAGCAGATGGCGATGGTGCGCGAGGTGCGGCCCGAGGCGGTGAGCCTGGCTGTGCGCGAGCTGGTTCCAAGCGGTGCCGACGAACAGGAAGCGGCGGCATTTTTCGCCTGGCTGGCGGCGGAGCGGATTCTGGCGCAACTCATCCTGTATTCGGACGAAGATGTTCATCGCGTGGACGATCTGGTGACGCGCGGTGTGATTGCCGATACGCAGCGGTTCGTCCTGTTCGTGCTTGGCCGATACAGCACCGGGCAGCGATCCTCACCGGACGACCTTCTGCTGTTCCTGGCCGCCAATCGCCGGAAGTACACATGGGCCATGTGCGCCTTCGGGCCGCTGGAGGTTGCCTGCGCAATCGCCTCGGCCGCATTGGGCGGGCATGCGCGAGTCGGCTTTGAAAACAATTTGTACCTGCCGGATGGGCAGGTTGCGCCGAATAATGCCGCACTCATCTCGGCTGTCGCGCAAGGCGCCGTCGCGATGGGGCGGCCGCTGGCGGATGCGGAAACAGCACGCCATATCATGGCATCCCATCGCCCCGAATTGCAGCATTAGCTGCTTGGGTGGAATTCATACCAGGTGGCCCGGCATGCCAAATAACCGGCGCGCGTTGTCCGCGTCAAAGAGGTTGCGGCACGCCACGGCGGTATGGCTCATCGCCGCGGTATCTCTCGGCGCCTGCACGGCGGTTTACGCGCTGGAGGTGCCGGAGTTGGTCACCATTCCATCCGGACCCACGATCGCCGGCTCCGATCGGGCGGAGCGGGAGGCAGCCTACCGCCTGGACGAGGCGGCCTACGGGCACTCGGCCACGCGTGAGGGCCGGTGGTACGAGAACGAGCCCGGCCGCCGGGAAATCTTCCTTCCCACCTATGCGATTTCCCGGACGCCGATCACCAACCGGCAGTATGCGGCCTTCATCGCCGCCACCGGGTACCCGGCGCCCTCGGTGGATGCCGCGATCTGGCGCAGCTACAAGCTGATCCACCCCTTCGAGCGAACCCTGCGGCATGCCTGGACCGATGGCCGGCCGCCCCAGGGGCGCGCGGATCACCCGGTGGTTCTGGTATCGCACGCGGACGCCACCGCTTATGCCGTTTGGCTGACCCGGATCACCGGCCGCATCTGGCGCCTGCCGAGCGAGCCGGAATGGGAGAAGGCCGTGCGCGGGACCGACGGCCGGATGTTTCCCTGGGGTCCCGACTGGGACCCGGAGCACCTCAACAGCCATGACCGCGGCCCCTTCGATACGACACCCGTGGGAAGCACTCCCGGCGGGGCCGGGCCGTTCGGTGTGCTCGATGGCGCCGGCCAGGTGTTCGAATGGACGGCGAACGCCGCCGGCGGCACTCCGGATCGCTTCATCGTGAAGGGCGGCTCGTGGGACGATTCCGGATGCGGCGTTTGCCGGCCGGCGGCTCGCCATGCGCGGCCGGCGGCACTGAAGCATATCCTGATCGGTTTTCGCCTGGTGGCCGAATAGCCTGACCGGCCCCATGGGCCGGGCGGGCATCCCGCCCCTCACGGCAATTTGCGCACAAGAGAGTCGCAATCGTCCTTTTCACAGGCTATCTATCTGGCCATGCGGAACAATACGGCCATTTCCTCATATGAGCATCGGTTCGCCGGTCAATTGGCGGACCTGCCGACAGACGAGTTGGAGCGGCTCGCGGAAGCCGGCCATGAGGTCGTGGCGGCGCATCGCGTTCTGGCCAAGACCGGCGACAATATCGTCGGCGAGTTGCTGCGCGGGCACGAGACGTTCTTCGAGTGGGATCATTACCCGCCCGGCGATGTCTACGACCGGGCGAGCCATGGCCAATACTATTACCATGCCCATCCCGCGGCAGAGCGGTTCGAAAATGAAAACGGGCATTTTCACACGTTTTTACGGCCGCGCGGCATGCCGGCCGGAATCACACCGGCGCCGGTGCCGGGCTACAAAGCGTCCAGGGACCCGGACGACGCCTTGAGCCATTTGATCGCCATCGCCATGAATCCGGCCGGCCTGCCATTCCGGCTGTTTACCGTGAATCGGTGGGTGACCGGCGAAGTCTGGTACAAGGCCGACGATGTCGCGCGCATGCTGGACTGCTTCGAAATCGATCAGGCTCAGCCCTCCTGGCCGGTGAACCGGTGGATCACGGGCATGGTCCGCCTGTTCAAGCCACAGATCCTGGAACTGCTGCAAGCCCGTGACCGGGCGGTGGCGGCGTGGTCAAAAAAAGACGGAATCAAGGACGTTTACGAGGATCGCGGCTTGGACGTGACCGCGTTCATGGATATCTCGGTCGAAGACCAAGTTCGAACCGTTGTGCGCCTTCTGGCGGAGCGCCAATAGGCCATTTTGGGCCTTAATTCGTCCTTAACTCCTGGTAAAGCACAATCTTGGCTTGGTGTGGCTCAGGTTGGATCACGCCTTGGTTGCGGGGCCTTAGCGCCTCGCTGCGCCGTTTTTGGTCTGGCCCCCGGGAGCGCGATGAGCAAGAAAAAATCCCTTCCGCCGCAGTTGACGCAAGCCGACGTAGCCAGGCTGCTGACCGACCCATCGGGCCCGACGCGGGCCAAGACGACAGCCAAAATTGCGGCCCAGTTCGACGCGCATCAGTTAAGCCCTTCTGAGCGCAAGATCGCCGAGGACATCTTTCGGGCCCTGGTCAAGGATGCGGAAGTTCTGGTCCGCGAGGCGCTCTCGGCGCAACTCAAGGCAACTCCAGATCTGCCCCATGACATTGCCCTGGCGTTGGCCCGCGACGTCGATTCCGTCGCCTTGCCGATGCTCAAGTTCTCGGACGTGCTGACCGACGACGATCTGATCCAAATCGTCCGCGGGTGCGGCCCGGCGAAGCAGGTTGCGGTGGCGCAACGAGCGCATGTTTCCGAAAATGTTTCCGATGCGGTTGTTGACGCCGGAAATCCGGACGCAGTGGCGCGTTTGGTGGGAAACGAGGGGGCTTCACTCAGCACCAAGGCACTCGACCGTGTCATGATCGAGTATCAAGATGTGCCGGCGATTGCGGATTCGCTATCGCGGCGGCCGAATTTGCCGCCCGCCGTTTCGGAACGCCTCGTCACGGCGATTACCGATCGCCTGCAAGGGTATTTGGTCTCGAAGCACGAGATCTCCCCGGATGTGGCGAGCAATCTGATCCTGCAAGCACGCGAGCGCGCCACCATGAGCCTGGTCGACTATGGCTCCAGCGATGCCGAGCTGGAAACCCTGGTGAATCAGTTGCACCGCAAGGATCGTCTGACGGCATCCTTGTTGCTGCGCGCCTTGTGCGTCGGCGATCTGAATTTCTTTGAGCGGGCCATGTCACGGTTGACCGGGCTTCCGGTCAGCAATGTCCGCATCCTGATTCACGACAAGGGGATGCTTGGGCTTGAGCCCCTTTACTTGCGCGCCAATCTGCCGAAGACGCTCTTTCCGGCGTTCCGGGCCGCCATTAACCTGGTGGTCGAGTCGGATTACGATGGCGGGCCCAATGACAGGGAACGTTATATCGAACGGTTGCTGGAGCGCATGTTAACCCAGTTCAACGACCCCGCGACACGGATAGCCCCGAACGACATTGAGTACCTGATGGCGAAGCTGCGGCAGATCGCAGCATAGGATAGCCCTCTGAAGAGCCATGGCTTTTCCATCCGTTAAAGGTCGATTAACTCTCTCATCCGATACTATGTGGCAAGCGCCGTCCGCGCCGCGATATCCGCTGGCTGCCGGCCATTGGTCATAACTATGTAACCAAGAGATACGATGAGCGAGGAACTCAGGACAACCGCTCTTTCCAAAGAGGACGTGGCCAAATTAATGGCCGATCCGTCGGCGGAATTGCGAGTCGAGACATCCGCCAAGATCGCCGCCAAATTCAGTGTCGATGAGTTGGGCCCGGCGGAACGCCAAATCGCCGAGGACATCTTTCGTGCCCTCGTCAAGGATGTCGAGGTGCGGGTCCGCGAATCGCTTTCGGTTCACCTAAAGCATAGCCCGAACGTACCCCACGATATCGCGCTGGCATTGGCCCGTGACGTCGATTCGGTGGCCTTGCCGATGCTCAAGTTCTCCGAGGTCCTGACCGACGATGACTTGGTGCAAATCGTCAAGGACCAGGGGCCAACCAAGCAGGTCGCCATCGCCCAACGGCCGCGCGTTTCCAGCAAGGTCGCGGATGCATTGATCGATACGGGCAATGAGACCGCGGTGGCCCGCCTGGTTGCCAACGAAGGCGCGGATATCACCACGACATCCTTGGACCGGGTCATGGTCCAGTACGAGGGGGTTGAAGCGGTTTCCAACTCGCTGGCCGGCCGGCCCAACCTGCCCGCCGCGATTTCCGAGCGCCTGATCGGCGCCATCACGGAACGCCTGCAAGAGTATCTGAGCACGACCATGGAATTGGCGCCGGATGTGGCCAGCAATCTGATCATGCAGGCGCGCGAACGGGCGACCATGGGCCTTGTCGAGTATGGATCGACCGATACCGAGCTGCAGAACCTGATCGAGCAGCTTCACCGCAAGGGCCGGCTGACGCCCTCGCTTGTGCTGCGCGCCTTGTGCGTCGGCGACTTGAATTTCTTCGAGCGGGCCTTGGCCAAGCTGGGCAATGTTCCACTCAAGAATGCGCGGATGCTGATCCACGACCAAGGCGCGCTCGGCCTGCAATCCATTTATCTCAAGGCCGAGCTGCCCCGGCGCCTGTTTCCGGCGTTCCGGGCCGGCATCGATGTGGTCTCCAAGACGGAGTACGATGGCGGCTCGAACGATCGCAGCCGCTTCATCGAGCGCATGCTGGAGCGCATGCTCACCCAGTTCGAGGATCCGGCAACGCGCCTTTCCCAGGATGACATCGACTATCTGATGGGTAAACTCAACGAGATTGCTGCCTAGAGCGATCTTGGCGGCTAGTTGAGCAGCATCCGCGGTAGCCAGAGCGCTAAATCCGGGAACGCCATCACCAGCCCGAGTCCCACGAGCTGCAGGATCACGAAGGGGATGATTCCCCTATAGACCTGCTGAATCTTCACCTCGGGCGGTGCCACCCCCTTGAGGTAGAAGAGGGCGAACCCGAACGGCGGCGTCAGGAACGAGGTTTGCAGGTTGACCGCCATCAGAATGGCGAACCAGTAGACCACCTCGCGCGGCTCGACATGATTGCCGAATTCCAATAGCTCGATGATCGGCGCAAAGACCGGCAGGACGATGAGCGTGATCTCGATCCAGTCGAAGAAGAAGCCGAGGAAGAAAACCAGCGCCATCAGCAGGATCAACAGGCCCCAGGAGCCGAGGCCAAGGCTTTCGACCGTGCCGATGACCATGTCGTCGCCGCCGAGCGAGCGGAAGACATAGGAAAAACAGGTGGCGCCGAGGAAAATGCCAAAGAGCATGGCACCGGTCAGCGCCGAGCGCTCAACCACATCCTTCATGACGTCCCAGGAAAGCTTGCGCCCGACGGCGGCAAGGAATATGGCGCCGGCGGCACCGACACCGGCGGCCTCGGTCGGGGTAGCCCAGCCGAACAGAATGGAGCCAAGCACCAGGAAAATGAGGAACAGCGGCGGGATGAAGCTGCGCAGCACCAGGAGCGCCAGAGCCACGCGTGTCTGCGGCCCGATATTGTCCGGCAAAGGCGGAGCGAGCTTTGGGCGCATCCCGCAGATCACGAAAATATAGATCATATAGAAGCCGGCCAGAAGGAAGCCGGGGATAATCGCGGCGACAAACAGGTTGCCCACCGACCGGGCCAAGAGATCGGCCATGATCACCAGCATGATGCTGGGTGGAATCAGAATGCCGAGCGTGCCCGATGCGGCGATGGTGCCGGTGGCCAAGGGGATGTTGTAATTGCGCTTGACCATCACCGGCAGCGCCAGCAGCGTCATCATCACCACCGAGGCGCCGATGATTCCGGTCGTCGCTGCCATGATCGTCCCCATCACCGTGACCGATAGAGCCAAGCCCCCGGGGACGCGGCGCAATAGAACCTGCAGGCAATTCAAAAGGTCGTTGGCAATGCCGCTGCGCTCCAACATGGTCCCCATGAAAATGAACATTGGGATCGCGGTGAGCACCAGGTTTTCGGCTATTCCACCCCAGATGCGCGGTGCCAGATTGAAAAATTGGATGAACGAAAACACATCGAAGTACATGCCGATGAAGCCGAACGTCAGCCCAACTCCGCCCAGAATGAAGGCAACGGGATAGCCGGAGAACAGCAGAATCGCCAAGGCCACGAACATGAAGGCGGGCAGATAGTCGATCAGGTGGAGCATCAGGCGCCACCCTTGCGCTTGATTTGGGCTTCGACTAGACGCGCGGCCTCCGCCTCTTCGATCTCATGGACCTTCATAGACAACTCCGGCGGGCCGAAAAGCTCCACCACCTTGCGGAAGATTGTCGCCAACCCGGCCAGCGCCAACAGGCTAAACCCTATGGGGATGATCGCTTTGATGATCCACCGGTGACTCAGCCCGGTCGCCGAGGCGGAGATCTCGTCCGACGTGAACGCACGAACGGTGAAGTCATAGCTGAAATAAATAACGAGCGCGCAATAGGGCAAAAGGAATATGAGGCAGCCGATGATCTCGAGCCACCATTGGGTGCGCTCGCCCAAACGCTCGCGGACCAGATCGATCCGCACATGGGTATCCTTGAGATAGGCATAGCCAATCAACAGGCCGAACAGCACGACGTGCATGTGCCATTCGAATTCCTGGATCTTTGTGGAGCCGAGAACCAGGAAGCGCCGGGTAATGATGTCGAAGATCGTAACGCCGATCAATACGACGCCGGCCCAGGCGGCCACTTTTCCGATCCCAGCCAAAAGCTGGTCGATCTTTTCGCTGATTTTAGCCAGGCTTTCCATGACGTCTGGCCCCCCTGCCGAATCCGGCAATCAGTAAGAACGCGGTCGGTTCGTTTCCAGTACGATCATTCGTTCAGCCGCGCAGTCGTCCGGATGAACACCGAACTGCCGCGAAGGGGCCGATGCCGCAATCCAGGCATAAAGACCGGGATCGCGGCACCAATACCTTTGTTAACCACCATGCGGTGATGACGATCGAACGGGTTGCTAGTTAGAGATAACCCAGCTCTTTCCAGATCGCGTACTCGGCGCGGAAGGTCTGCAAGGATTCCCAGGTCTCCTTGAAGTTCGCGTCCTCGGCGGCAAGTTCCGCTGCGACCTCGTTCCACGCCTCGTTCAGCTTGGCGAGAATTTCCGGCGGCCAGCGGTGGATGTTGACGCCCTTTTCCTTGAGCTGCTTCAAGGCGCTGGCCTGGATCGCCTCGCCCTCGGCCAAGCCTTCGCGGTAGTTGTCGCCGCACGCCACTTCGATCTGCGCCTGCTGGGTGTCGGTCAGGGCGTCCCATTTGGTTTTGTTCATCATCAGATCGAACAGGGTCGACTGCTGATGCCAGCCGGGGAAGTAGTAGTGCTTGGCGATCTGATAGAAGCCGAGGTCCAAATCGATGGCCGGCATGGAATACTCGGTGGCATCGATCGTGCCAAGCTCAAGCGCCGGATAGATATCGCCGCCGGCGATCAGCTGGGTCGAGACGCCGACCTTTTCCATGACCTTGGCGCCAAGACCGAAGAAACGCATCTTCAGGCCCTTGAGATCGTCGATGCTCTTGATCTCATTGCGGAACCAACCGGATGCTTCCGGCGCAATGACGCCGCACATCACCGACTTGATGTTGTACTTGGCGTAAATCTTGTCCATCAACTCCTTGCCGCCGCCGTAATAGAACCAAGCCATGTATTCGCCGGCGTTGGGGCCGAACGGCACGGCGGCGAACAGGGCCAGGGCCTTTTCCTTACCGAACCAATAGCCAGGCGTCGACCAAGCCGCATCCAGGGAGCCGGCGGAGATGGCATCGAACATCTCGAGCGGCGGCACCAGCGCGCTCGGCTCGAAGAATTTCAGCTGCACGTTGCCGCCGGAAATCCGTTCCAGCTTTTCCGACAGGCTCTTGCCCAGGGTGCCAAGCTGCACCATCTTGCCCGGAAAGGCGCTGCCCATCTTCCAGCGAACGGGTTCCTGTGCGAAGGCGGCCCCGGCAACAGCCAGACTAAGGCCGGCACCCAGCGTCAGGGCGGCAATCGTGGAGATAAAAGTATGGCGACATTTCATGACCGCTGTCCTCCCGAAGTTTATTGGATCCTGCCGGGGAAGCGGCCCACAGCCGGACCTCGTTGGGTTTCGTTGTGGCTTTCGGGCCACGAACGAAAACATGTGGCCAGCCATGCTGGCCCGGAACGCTAGCCCAGGATGCATCCACGGACAAGAACGAAAACCCCTGAATGCCGTGCCGCCAGGCGATCGGGGCCGGTGGAAAGGCTTGAGTGCGAAAGGCTTGCCGCCCATGCGGCGCGCCGACGGCCCGTCGTTGCCAAGGGCCCGGCGACCGGCTATAACCGCCGCCGCACCGGGGAGTAGCTCAGCCTGGTAGAGCACCGCCTTCGGGAGGCGGGGGCCGGAGGTTCGAATCCTCTCTCCCCGACCAGGTTTTTCAATCACTTAACAGTTCGCAGGACGGGGCGCGGCCGGTTCATTTGAACACGCCCGCCCCGGGCCGCGCCATCGAGCGCCGGCCCTATCTCATTCTAGACCTTGCCAAAATCATCACAGCCCGCAGCGGGGCCCTAGGTGCCGAGGTAGTGCAGGGCCAACTCGCGCACACGCGGGCGGGTGCGGTGCTCGAAGACATAGATGCCCTGCCAAGTTCCCAGCCGCATGCGTCCGTCTTGGACCGGAATCGAGAGGTGGCTCTGGGTCAACGCCGCCCTGATATGGGCCGGCATGTCGTCCGGGCCCTCGGCCCCATGGCGATACAGGCGCGGATCTTCCGGCACCAGCCGGCGAAAAAAAGCATCCAGGTCCCGCAGGACGTCGGGATCGGCGTTTTCCTGGATCAGCAGGGACGCCGACGTGTGCCGGAGAAAGAGGGTGAGAAGACCATCACCCGCATCCTGAGCCTCCAGCCAGGCGGCGATCTGGGCCGTGGCGTCGATGAACCCTCGACCCTGGGTGGCTACGCTGAGCGTGTGCTGTGCTTGCCTCATACCCAATCGATGTATTGTTACACCGCAAGGTGCGAATTCGCGCCCCATGGCGGTGCTCTCCGACAAGAACACTTGATTTCCCATCCTAACCCAAACACGATGGACGGCCACTCGCTGGTTAGCGGTCATTTGGGGCTAACGGTCGTTCGGGTATGGTATTTGGGGGAAGGTGATGATCGTGTGCAACCGAGTATCCTGCCTGAACGTGGAATAGAAAACGTGGAATAGAAGGGGTAAGGTCAGGTCGGGCATTAGGGAGGCCTGCAGGACAAAGTGCCCGTGCAGTTGGAAGGCGCCGTTCGCGGGAACCTTGCAACACGGGTGCGAGTTGCGCTTTAAGTTGATCGGCCGGAGGCAACAAAGCCAGAAGGGCGACATATTCGCCTAAGACAGGGCCCAAGAAAAGTAAACGGGGAGGTCATGCGGTCGATGTCGGTGGGACACAACACGTGTCTGTTGCGCCTTGCGCGGGAGGGCAGACCGATAGTGCGACGGCTCGCCCGGCGGATCGGTTAGTCATGGACGACGTCCTGACCATACGCGACCTGCAGGTTGGTTTTGACATTCATGGAACGGTCATCCCGGCTGTCAATGGCGTTTCCTTTTCCGTGCGCCGGGGATCGACGGTTGCCCTGGTCGGCGAATCCGGTTCGGGCAAGTCGACGGTGGCGCAAAGCATCATGGGCATACTGCCCAAGGTCGGGCGCGTGCTGGGCGGCGAGATTCTCTATCGGGATCCGGCGAACCCGGACGATCCGGTCGATATCGCCAAACTGGGCCGCGACAGCCGTGCCATGCGGGCCATTCGCGGCGGCCACATCTCGATCATCTTTCAGGAGCCGATGACCTCGCTGTCGCCGGTCCACACCATCGGCGATCAGGTTGGTGAAGCCTTGCATCTGCATCGGACCGTTGATCGCCAGAATGGGCGGGAGATCACGGTCGAAACTTTGCGGATGGTCGGCTTTCCCGATCCCGAAGCCGCCTACAAGGCTTATCCATTCGAGCTTTCCGGCGGCTTGCGTCAGCGGGCGATGATTGCCATGGCGCTGATCTGCCGGCCCGCCATCCTTATCGCCGACGAACCGACGACCGCATTGGATGTGACCATCCAGGCGCAGATCCTGAAGCTCTTGACCCAGCTTCAGGAGGACTTGGGCATGGCGATCCTGATCATCACCCATGATCTGGGCGTGGTCGCCAATATCGCCGAAGAGGTCGTGGTCATGTATCACGGCAAGGTGGTTGAAAGCGGGCCGTGCGAAGAGATCTTCGCCAACCCGGAGCATCCCTATCTCAAGGCCTTGTTCACCGCCGTGCCGAAGCCGAACATGCCGCGCGGCGAGCGGTTGATTCCGATTCGCACCATCGAGCCCGGCAAAGCCAGCCTCTTGCGGCACAAGGCCGTCGCACCGGCGGCCAATGGCACGGCGACCTCGCTGTTACAGGTCAGCCATCTCAGCAAGAGCTTCACCATGCGCCAAAAGGGCATGATGGGCCTTGGCACGCGCACGGAGGTCACGGCCGTCGATGACGTGAGCTTCGTCATCCACCGCGGCGAATGCCTGGGGTTGGTCGGTGAGTCGGGATGCGGGAAGACGACGCTGAGCAAACTGATCATGCGGGCATTGACCCCGAGCTCTGGGGAAATAACGTACGACGATCACGGCCAACCCGTGAATGTGCTGGAACTGCGGGGCGATGACTTGCTGGCCTTCCGCCGGAAGATTCAGTTCATCTTCCAGGATCCGTTCGGCTCGTTGAATCCGCGCATGACCGCCCTCGATATCATCAGCGAGCCGTTGATCGTGCATCAGGTCGGCACACACGAGGAGCGCATTGATCTGGTCAAGGAATTGATGCGCTTGGTCGGCCTGGATATTCGTTTTTTACGGCGATACCCGCACAGCTTTTCCGGCGGTCAGCGGCAACGCCTGGGTATCGCCCGGGCGCTGGCCTTGCAGCCGGAACTGCTCATCTGCGACGAGCCGGTCTCGTCTCTGGATGTGTCGATCCAGGCGCAAATACTCAATCTTTTGAAAGATTTGCAAAGCGAATTGGGCCTGACTTACTTGTTCATTTCGCATAATCTGGCCGTGGTCGACTATATGGCGGACCGGATCGCGGTCATGTGCGACGGGCGGATCGTCGAGATCGCGCCGCGCGATGCCCTGTTCGCGGCGCCGATACATCCGTACACAAAGGCGCTGCTGGCCGCTGTTCCATATCCCGACCCGGCGCGGCGGCTGGATTTCGATCATCTGTCGACGATCCGTCTGCAGAGCTTGGCGGACTATGAGCCGCCGTTCGGCGTGACCGGGCCGGGCATGTCAAAATTGGTTGAAGTCGGCCGCGAGCATTTCGTGCGGGCGACGAATGATGCCACCGCCGAGGCGATCTTGCCGTGAAGATCATGCGAAATCTTGCCGCCGCATGCTGTCTGGCGCTGATGGCGATGAATGTGCCGGCCAGCGCGATGGAGCTTGTGGAGCCGCCCGAATTGGCATCGCAGGTGGCTGCCGGTACGTTACCGCCGATCGGTACGCGGCTGCCGGACCCACCGATGGTGGTCGATCTGGGTGGCGCGGATCGGAGCGTCGGCAACTATGGCGGCTCGATACGGATGCTGATGAGTCGGCAGAAAGATATCCGCTACATGGTCGTCTACGGGTACGCCCGGCTGGTCGGGTACAACCGGGATTTGGAATTGGTGCCGGATATCGCCGAAAGCGTCGAGGTCGAGGACCAGCGGATCTTTACCTTCCGCTTGCGCAAGGGCCACCGTTGGTCCGACGGGCACCCGTTCACCGCCGAGGATTTCCGCTATTACTGGGAGGACGTTGCGAACAATCCGGATTTGTCGAAATCCGGCCCACCCAAGGTGATGATCGTCGATGGCCAGCCACCGCGCTTCGAAATTCTCGACGAACGGACGATAAGATACAGCTGGCCGAGCCCGAATCCGTATTTTCTGCCCGCACTCGCCGGTGCCAGCCCGTTGTTCATCTACCGGCCGGCCCACTATCTGAAGCAGTTCCATGCGAGCTATGTCGATCCGCAAAAGATGCAGGAGATGGTCACCGAGGCGAGCGCCCGGGTTTGGGCTGGTCTGCACCACGAGAAAGATGAACAGTATCGCTTCGACAACATCGATCTGCCGACATTGCAGCCGTGGATGGGCATCACGCGGCCGCCGTCCGAGCGCTTCGTCTTTCGCCGCAATCCGTTTTATCACCGGGTCGATGCGGCCGGGCATCAATTGCCGTACATCGACGAGGTCGTCATTGCGATCGCCGACGAGAATCTGATTCCGGCCAAGACCGGGTTTGGCGAAACCGACCTGCAGGCCCGCTACCTGCGGTTCGATCACTACACGTTCCTGAAGCAGAGCGAGAAGGACAAGGGATACCGCGTCCGCCTGTGGCCGACTGCTCTGGGCGCCAAGGTGGCCTTGTATCCCAACCTCACTGCCGCCGATCCGGTTTGGCAGAAACTAACACGGGATGTGCGATTCCGGCGTGCCCTGTCCCTGGGCATCGACCGGCAGGCGATCAACCAGGTCCTTTACTATGGGTTGGCGCGGCCAAGCGCCGATACGGTGTTGCCGGAAAGCCCGTTGTTCGATGCCGAGTACGCGACCGCCTGGGCGGCGTTCGATCCGGATCAGGCGAATGCATTGTTGGACGAATTGGGGCTGACCCGGCGGGGCGACGGGACGCGTCTGCTGCCGGATGGGCGGCCGATGCAGATCGTCATCGATACGGCGGGCGAGAGCACAGAAGAGTCCGATGTGCTGGAGCTGATCAAGAACAGTTGGGCGGAGATCGGCATCGAGCTGTTCAGCAAGCCGTCGCAACGGGAGGTCTTCCGCAACCGGGTCTTTTCCGGCGCCGCCATCATGTCCGTATGGACGGGGATCGAGAATGGATTGCCGACAGCGGATATGAGCCCGGCCGAGTTGGCGCCCACCGATCAAACGCAATTGCAATGGCCGAAATGGGGTGAGAATTTCGAAACCATGCAGTCGTCGGGACAGGCGCCGGACCTGCCGGATGCCGCCGAGCTGCTGCGCCTGAACAAGGCGTGGCGCAATGCCGGCGACGCCGAGACGCGCCGCAAGGTTTGGCATCGGATGCTGAAAATACGCGCCGACCAGGTTTACTCGATTGGCACCGTCAATGGCGTGCCCCAGCCGATTGTCGTCAACGAGCAGCTGCGAAACGTGCCGGACGCGGCGGTATTCAGTTGGGAGCCCGGATCGTTGTTTGGAATTTACCGGCCCGATACCTTCTGGTTCGACGGCGACCGGCGCATGGGAGCGCAGTGATGGACCCGAGCCGCCGGGTTCATACTATGCCGACGCGAGAGTTTGCACCGGTGGCGGACGCGCCATGCTGAGTTATATCGTACGCCGCATTCTGGCCATGGTGCCGACCCTGCTGGCGATCAGCCTGATCATCTTTGTCATCATCCAATTGCCGCCCGGCGACTTTTTCGAAAGCTATATGGCGGAGTTGCAGTCGCAAGGCGAATCCATCGACAAGGCGAAAATCGATTTCCTGCGCGAGCAATACGGCTTCGACAGGCCGATGATGGAGCAATATGCCGTCTGGGTCTGGGGGCTTTTGCAGGGCGATCTGGGGTATTCGTTCGAATTTCGTCTGCCGGTCACGGAGGTGGTCGGCGACCGGCTGTATCTCACGGCCATTGTCTCGGTCGCCACCATCATTTTCACCTGGCTGATCTCGTTTCCCATCGGCCTCTATTCCGCCGCCCGGCAATATAGCCTGGGCGACTATACGCTGACGTTCATCGGGTTCATTGGCCTGGCGACGCCGAATTTCCTGCTGGCCCTGGTGCTGCTCTATTTCGCCAACGTCTATTTCGGCACGTCCATCGGCGGATTGATGGCGCCGGAATACATCGACCAGCCCTGGTCCCAGGGCAAGGTTCTCTCGGTCCTGGAACATCTGTGGATTCCGGTGATCGTCATCGGCACATCGAATACCGCCGGCATGATCCGCCGGCTGCGCGCCAATCTTCTGGATGAGCTGGAAAAACAGTACGTGGTGACCGGCCGGGCCAAGGGGTTGCCGCCGGCGCGGCTGTTGCTGAAGTACCCGTTCCGGCTGGCCCTGAATTTCTTCGTGGCCGACATCGGCAGCTTGTTGCCGAGCATCATATCCGGGGCCGCGGTGGTCGAGATCGTGCTGTCGCTGCCAACCACCGGGCCGATGCTGCTGAGCGCGCTGCGCAGCCAGGACATGTATCTGGCGGGATCGTTTCTGATGTTCCTTGCCTTTCTAACCGTGGTCGGCGTGCTTATTTCCGATCTGGCGCTGGCCATGCTGGATCCGCGCATTCGCTTGCAGGGCGGGACCACGCGATGACGCCGCCTAGCGATACGGCAACCGGCCACGGCGTGCATTACGTCTCCCGGGAACCGTTCGATCCGTATTCCGTCGAAACCCTGACGCCGGAGCAGGAACGCTACTACCTGGCCTCGCAATGGCAATTGATGTGGTGGAAGCTGAAGCGCCACCGCATCGCGGTCATTGCCGGTGCCGTGCTGCTGGTCATGTATGCTTCGATCCTGGTGAGCGAATTCATCGCGCCCTATAACCTGCACAGCCGGAATACCAACCACATCTACGCTCCGCCGCAGAGCATCCACCTGTTCGACGATGGCCGCTTCGTCGGGCCGTTCGTCTATGGCTGGTCGTACCGCCTGAACATGGAGAGCCTCAAGCGGGAATACGCGGAGGACAAAAGCAAGGTCCAACCGGTGCGCTTTTTCTGCCTGGGCGACAAATACAATTTCTGGGGCGCTATTCCGGGGCGCTTCCACATCATGTGCCCGGCGCAGGGCGGCACGCTGTTCCTGCTGGGCACCGATCGTTTGGGACGGGACATGTTTTCGCGCATCATCTATGGGGCGCGCATTTCACTGACCATCGGATTGATCGGCATCGCCATCAGTTTCACCCTCGGCTTGGTGATCGGCGGCGTGGCCGGATATTACGGCGGCCGCGTCGATCACATCATTCAGCGGGTGATCGAGGTCTTCCGTTCATTCCCGGAAATTCCGCTGTGGATGGCGCTCTCCGCCATCCTGCCGGTGAATTGGAGCCCGATTCTGATCTATTTCGGCATCACCGCCATTCTGGGATTGCTCGACTGGACCGGCTTGGCGCGGGCCGTGCGCTCCAAGCTTCTGGCCCTGCGGGAGGAGGACTATTGCATGGCCGCCCAACTGATGGGCGCTAGGCCGCGGCGCATCATCGCCCGGCACCTGATGCCCGGATTCATGAGCCACATGATCGCCTCGGCCACCCTATCGATCCCGACCATGATCCTGGGCGAAACAGCGCTGAGTTTCCTGGGCCTCGGCCTGCGGCCGCCGATTACCAGCTGGGGCGTGCTGCTGAACGAGGCGCAGAACATCAATGTGGTGGCGCTCTATCCCTGGCTCATGCTGCCGGTGGTGCCGGTGATCATATTGATCCTGGCCTTCAATTTCTTCGGCGACGGCCTGCGCGATGCGGCCGATCCCTACAAGTAACCCGTGTGATGGACTAGCGGGGGCTGCCTGCCCGGTCGAGGGACGCGAAGAACTGGTGCAGAAACTCGGACTCGGCGCTGATCTGTCGTAGCGCCCAGCGCACCGCATAGGCATCGTCGAGCAGGCGCCCCGCCCGCCGCTCGGCGCTGGTGTCATAGCCGCCATTGCGCACCAGGGCGGCCTGCTGGTCCAAGCGCTCGGCCAGGGTCCGCAGGCGGCGCACATAGCGGCGCCCGTCGGCGCTCTCGGGGGCTACCTGGGTGTTGGCCTGTTGCTGGGTCATATGCGCATCGCGCATAATTTCATCGCCACGGTCAAGGCAAGGCCTGGGGATGGTGGATACTGGGGCAGGGGCCCCGCAATCCTAGGGGCTGGCTTAGGGGTGGCCTAAGGGCGGCCTAGGGGCGGATCGAGAGGACCGGCGCCGCCCAGTCGAGGCTGACGTCTTCGATCGGCGCCGCATTCCAACTGGTCAGCAGATAGCGGTTCGGCCGGTAGCCCCGGCGCAGCTCCTTGACCAGGATGGGTCCGTCGTCGGCGACCTTGACGATGCACAGACGGTTCAGACAGTCGTCGGGCACGCCTTCCTGGTCGCGCCGGTAAAACAACAGCCAGCCATCCCGCATGGGATGCATCGAATCGCCGCGAATGCGCACGGCCACGACCGAGCCCTGGCCGACCCCCTCCGGCCCGTCGACCTCTTCCAGGCCGCCGCCCTTGGCATGATCGTCGTGGGCATAGACGGTCTGCCCGGCGCCCACGTAGCCGACCACCGGGACCACGCGGGCCGCCGCCTCCGGCGGCTCCATATCCGGCAGCGACCCATAGCGGAAACTGGCGGGATGGGCATCGGCCAGCTCGGCCATTTGCAGGATGTGCGCATCCTCGGGCATGGCGCCGTTTTCCCAGCGCGAGATATTGGATTGGTCGACGCCGATCCGCTCGGCAAAGCCGGCCTGGGATAAACCCAGAGACTTCCGCAAGGCGCGAATCCGCATGG
>DASWJP010000022.1:0-2530 GCA_036397065.1 Kiloniellales bacterium
GGGCCGCGCTGGGCCATCAAGGCGCAGGTGCTGGCCGGCGGCCGCGGCAAAGCCGGCGGCGTGCGCATTGTTGACAGCCCACGCGCGGCTGAAACGGCGGCGCAATCGTTGCTGGGTCAACGGCTGGTGACGGCGCAAACCGGCCCGGAGGGCCGGGTCGTGCGGCGAGTCAGCGTCGAACAGGTCATCGACCATGACCGCAGCCTCTATGTGGCGGCGCTCGTGGACCGGGCCAGCGGCTCCGTGGCGCTGATCGGCGCCCGCGCCGGAGGCGATGACATCGAAGAACGGGCGGCGCGAGATGCCACTCTGATCGAGAAGATCGTCGCCCATCCGATCAACGGCTTCACCAAGGCGGCGCTGCGCGCATTCGCGAAAAAGCTTGAGCTGGATGGCCCGCTCGCCGAGTCCGCGGCGGACCTCTTCGGCCACATGCACGAGGCCTTTGTCGAACTCGATGCCAGCCTGATCGAAATCAATCCGTTGGCCATCACGCCGGACCAGGAATTGTTCGCCCTCGACGTGAAAATGTCGATCGACGACAATGCCTTGTATCGCCATCCCGAGCTGGCCGCCCTCTACGATCCGGCCGAACGCGACCCGACCGAGCTCGAAGCGCAGCGCTACGAAATGAACTACGTCAAGCTTGACGGCAATATCGGCGTGGTCGTCAACGGCGCCGGCCTGGCCCTGGCCACCCTCGACATGCTCAAGGATGCAGGCGGCAACCCGGCGAATTTCATGGACATCCGCCCGGTGGCGACCAGCCAGAAGATCGCCACGGGCTTCGCGCTCCTGCTCGCCAACCCGAAGGTCAAGGCGGTGCTGGTCAATCTCTATGGCGGCGGGGTGCTGCCCTGCGACACCGTGGCCGAAGGCATCGCCATGGCGCTCAAGCGTGCCGGGCGCAAATTGCCGATCGTCTTCCGGGCCGCCGGCAGCAATGCGGACCTGGCCTATGGCCGGCTGAAAAACTACGGCATCGACTATACGCCGGCCGCCAACATGGCGGAGGCGGTCAGCAAGGTGGTCGAGACCGTGCGGAGGGCTTCCTGATGGGTATTCTTGTCGGCGCCGAAACCCGCATCATTTGCCAGGGCATGACCGGCCGCATGGGCACCTACCATGCGGAACGGATGATTGACTACGGGACCACCAACCTGGTCGGCGGCGTGCGCCCCGGCAAAGGCGGCACCAAACATCTCGGCCTGCCGGTCTTCGATACGGTGGCCGAGGCCATGGAAAAAACCGATGCCAACGCCAGCGTCATTTTCGTGCCGCCGGAGACGGTGCCGGCGGCGATGATCGAAGCCATCGAGGCGGAACTACCGCTGCTCGTGTGTGTCACGGAACGGGTGCCCGTGCTCGACATGGTGCGTGTCCGCCATGCACTCTCCGGCTCGAAGAGCCGGCTGGTTGGGGCCAATTCGCAAGGCGTGCTCGCGCCCGGCGTCTGCAAGATCGGCGTCATGCCGACGATCTATGAACGGCCCGGCCGCATCGGCATCATTTCGCGCTCCGCCTCGCTGACCTCCGAGGTGGTCGAACAGACCAGCCGCGCCATGCTCGGCCAGTCGACCACGGTCGGCATCGGCGGCGATCCGATCCATGGCATGGGTTTCGTCGAATGCCTCGAGCTGTTCCTGGCCGATCCGGACACCGACGGCATCATCCTGCTGGGCGAGATCGGCGGCACGGGCGAGGAAGAGGCGGCCGATTTCCTGCGCCAGACCAAGACATCGAAGCGCATCGTTGCCTATGTTGCCGGCCGTCATGCGCCGACGCACCGGCGTATGGGACATGCTGGCACGGTCACGGTCTTTGGCCGCGGTGAGGCGGACGCCAAGATCGAAGCGCTGGCCGCCGCCGGTGTTCATATCGCTCCGAATGCCGCGGCCATTGGCACGACCATGAAGCAGGTGTTATCGTGATAAACCCACGTTCGCAAACGACATTTTGATTACGACACATATGCTTCTATGAACGACATTTCAAAATCCGGCGCACGCCGATCCCCACTTCCCGGCTCTGGCCGGCGCAAGGCCGCGTACTTTCCCAAGGGCCGCCTGCTCAAGCCGGCGGAGGCTCAACGCCTGCGTGAGATCATGGGGGATGCGCCGCGTCAGCGCGATTTGCTGATCGAATATCTGCACCTGATTCAGGATGCGGAGGGCTGTCTGCCGGCGGGTCTGTTGCAGGCCTTGGCGGAAGACATGAGGCTGGCCATGGCGGAGGTCTACGAGGTCGCCTCGTTCTACGCCCATTTCGATATCGTGCTCGACGGCGAGGACCGGCCGGCGCCGGTGACCATCCGGGTGTGCGACTCGCTGTCGTGCATGCTGGCCGGCGCGGAAACGCTGATCACCGAACTCGAGAAAGGCGCCGAAAACGGGGTCCGCGTTCTGCGGGCGCCTTGCATGGGGCGTTGCGACACGGCGCCGGTGTGCGAGGTCGGGCATCGCCATGTCGATCATGCCGACAAGTCCAAGGTGTTGAAGATCGCGGCGGGCGGCCACCTGCACCCCGAGAT
>DASWJP010000023.1:0-63136 GCA_036397065.1 Kiloniellales bacterium
GTCTTTCCTGTTTCCAAGTCGGTGGCCGCAAACGCCTGGTGCACCGAATCCCAGTACCTGGAGACCTATGCCCGGTCGATCGAAGATCCGGCCGCCTATTGGGGCGAGGAAGGCAAGCGAATCGACTGGATCAAGCCGTACAGCAAAATCAAGGACGTCTCCTTTGGGCCCGGCGACGTGCATATCCGCTGGTTCCATGACGGCACCCTGAATGCGGCCGCCAATTGCCTGGACCGGCATCTGGCCAAACACGGCGACAAGGTCGCCATCTATTGGGAGCCGGACGATCCAAAGGCCGAGACCCGCAAGCTGACCTTCCGCGAGCTGCATGAAGCGGTCGGCCGTTTCGCCAATGGCCTGAAGAGCATCGGCGTCAAGAAGGGCGACCGGGTGACCATCTACTTGCCGATGATCCCCGAGCTGGTCATGGCCATGCTGGCCTGCGCCCGCATCGGCGCCATCCATTCCGTTGTCTTCGGCGGTTTTTCACCGGAATCCCTGGCCGGGCGCATCAACGATTGCGCCTCCACCGTGGTCATCACCTCGGATGAAGGGGTGCGCGGCGGCAAGCCGATCCCGCTCAAGGCCAACACCGATGCGGCTCTGCTCAAGGCCCCGGTGGCGAAGAAGGTGGTGGTGGTGAAGCGCACCGGCGGCAAGATCGATTGGGTCGAGGGGCGCGATATCTGGTACCACGATCTGGTGGCCAAGGCCGCCGCCGACTGCCCGGCCGAGGAGATGCAGGCGGAAGACCCGCTGTTCATCCTCTATACCTCCGGCTCCACCGGCAAGCCGAAGGGGGTGGTGCACACCACCGGCGGCTACATGGTCTATGCCAACATCACCTTCAAATACGTCTTCGACTATCACGAAGAGGAGGTTTTTTGGTGCACCGCCGATGCCGGCTGGATCACCGGCCACAGCTATGTGACCTATGGGCCGCTGTCCAACGGCGCCACCCAGGTGATGTTCGAGGGCGTGCCGAATTATCCCGACGCCTCGCGCTTCTGGCAGGTGTGCGACAAGTACAAGGTCAACATCTTCTATACCGCGCCCACGGCCATCCGGGCGCTGATGGGCCTGGGCGACGCGTTCGTCACCAAGACCAGCCGGACAAGTTTGCGCCTGTTGGGCACCGTCGGCGAGCCGATCAATCCGGAAGCCTGGATGTGGTACCACCATATCGTGGGCGAGGAACGCTGCCCCATCGTCGATACCTGGTGGCAGACCGAGACCGGCGGCATCCTGATCACGCCGCTGCCCGGCGCCACCCCGCTCAAGCCCGGCTCCTGCACCCGGCCGTTCTTCGGGATCCAGCCGGCGGTCATCGACAAGGACGGCAAGGAGGTCAGCGGCGCCGGCGAAGGCGCGCTGTGCATGAAGGATTCATGGCCGGGCCAGATGCGCACTCTGTACAAGGATCACGATCGTTTCGTGCAGACCTATTTCAGCACACACAAGGGCATGTATTTCACCAGCGACGGCTGCCGCCGGGACGAGGACGGCTACTATTGGATCACCGGCCGGGTCGACGACGTGCTCAATGTGGCCGGGCACCGCATGGGGACGGCCGAGGTGGAAAGCGCATTGGTGGCCCACGACAAGGTGGCCGAGGCGGCGGTCGTCGGTTATCCGCATCCGATCAAGGGCCAAGGCATCTATGCGTACGTTACCTTGATGGCCGGCGTGACGCCGAACGAGGACTTGCGCAAGGAATTGGTCGCCTGGGTGCGCAAGGAGATCGGCCCCATCGCCAGCCCCGATCTGATTCAATGGGCGCCGGGATTGCCCAAGACCCGGTCGGGCAAGATCATGCGCCGGATCCTGCGCAAGATCGCCGAGAACGACTATGGCAACCTGGGCGATACCTCCACCCTGGCCGATCCGGCGGTGGTCGAGAACCTGGTCGAAAAGCGTATGAACCAGGCCTAATGATTGCCGCTGCGGTCGGTTGGGGATTGTCATCGATGGCTCTGCGGGCGCTTGCTTGCGAATCCGCGGATCATCGCCCTGCCCGGCAGCCTTTGGGGAGATCGCAACAATGAGCCGCAGGTCAGACTCCGCGCCACGCACCGAGTTCGATCGCACGGCGCGCACCCGGGTCAAACGCCTGGGCAAGCGCGCCGTGTACGATCGCGACGAGGTGTATGGGGTTCTGGATGCCGGCCTGATGTGCCACGTCGGCTATGTGATCGACGGACAACCCTATGTCACCCCCACCGCCTATTGGCGCGACGGCGACCAGGTCTTTTGGCACGGCTCGTCGGCGAGCCGCATGCTGCGGCAGGTGGAGACCGGCATCCCCATCTGTTTTACCGTGGCGATGATGGATGGATTGGTGCTGGCCCGGTCCGGCTTCAACTCGTCCATCAACTACCGTTCCCTGATGGCCTTCGGCCACGCCGATAAAGTGACCGAGCCGGCGGCCAAGCTGGCGGCCTTGGAAAAATTCAGCGAGCGGCTGGTGCCTGGGCGATGGGCCGAACAGCGGCCGGCCACCACCCAGGAACTGAAGGCGACCACGATCCTGAAAATGCGCCTGGAGGAGGTCTCGGCGAAAATCCGCACCGGCCCGCCGGGCGACGACGAGGCGGACTATGCGCAGGATATTTGGGCCGGCGTGGTTCCGGTGTACAGCGTCCTCGGCGCGGTCGAGGACGACCCGCGCCTGAAGCCCGGCACTCCCCGGCCGGACTACCTCAAGGACATCAAGCTCGGCTAACCGCCCGCAGCGGCTGGTCTATTGTGCCTGGCCGGCGCGGGCGGTGATCTCCGCCTGGCGCTGCCCGATCGGCTCGGGCCAGGTGCTTTTGATGTAGTCGAGGATCGCCATGATCTCGTCGTCGCTCAACTTGTCGCCGAATCCGATCATCGTGGTTTTGTAGTCTCCGCCGACCAGGGCGGCGGTGCCGAGCTTGATGATCTGGAAAAGCTGCTGGTCCGGATGGTGCCAAGTATGGCCGGTCTCGTCGTGCGGCGGCGCCGGCAACAGGCCGTCGGCGCCTCGCTGTTGCCAGTTCGCCTGGCCTTCCCGGTTGACCCCATGGCACGCCGCGCAATAGGTGGCGTAAAGCTCGTGTCCGCGAGCCAGGCGCCCCGGCTCATCCTGCCGTACGGCGGAGGCGAATCCGCTTAGATAGAAGGCCAGGGCGGCCACCGCCAGCACCGCCGCGGCCCCCAGCAGGCCCGGCCACCCCATGTGCCGTTTGGATCGCCCTGCCATAGGCCCGCCCCGTTTTCGCTCAGTCCCGTTCCTGAGATCCATGACCTCGGAGACCAGCCTGTGGCTTCCAGCAGGGGGAAGGTCAAGTGACCGGCGGGCCCGGATGGACAACCTATTGAGAGCTTACATCTAGGCCTGGCTGTCTTTCCCGGTTGTTTCCACCGCCACATCGCGGGCGGCCATCGCCGCCACGTCGAGCAGGTGCACGACTTCGACCAGACCGTGTCGCCGGGCCCGATCCGCCAAGATGTCGATCGCCTCGGCCAGACGCGCGGGAAAATAATCGCCTGTCGCTTGTCCGGGCAGGGCGGCGGTGCCCGGCGCGCCCCCAATTGGTGCAGTGCCCGGATCGAGTCCCTTCATCGATGCACCACGAACGGGGGTGAGGACAACATTGGCGCGAGCAATAGACAAACAATACGCCCATGGATGGCATGGTGCAAAAGCTCAATTAAGACCGGGATGGGTGTTTTCCGGGATTCAGGCAAAAATGCCCGCCACCGTTCGTGGCAAGCCTAGAATAAACAAAGAAAATAATTCGGATGATTTTCAATAAATTTGAAATTATCGTATATTAGATAAAATTTACTCAAATAAAATAGAAATGTATGTAATATAATATGGATCAATATTTTATTTTTATTTGCTTTACGGGAATTCATGTTGTATATTTTATTGATGCAAGTTCCAAATCCCCTCGTCCCACCGCCCGTCGGCTCTCCCGGCGGCGCCCCGGCAGCGGTCGCCAATGCACCGAATGTCGTGGACAGCACGCGCCACGAGACATCGCGTCCGGTGACGGCCGGGAAGAGCAGCGACCGGGCCCGCTCCGACGGCGAGCGGCCCCGATCGGCGCCCAGCGGCGATGGCCAACAGCGCGGAACCCGGCTCGACATCACGGTCTGAGCCCGGCGCATCGGTTGACCGTGGCAGTGTATCCTCGCGCGCCCACACAGGTGGGCGCGCGGTTTTGGCGTGGGCCGCTATCCTGAAGCGGCAGGCGCACACCAGGAGCCGCGCCCTTTGCCGCCATAGGGCCGCGCCAGACCGGCGGCCACCAGGCCTTGGCCCAGATCGCCGCCGTCGTCGGTGACCACCCGGGCCAGAACCCGCCCGCCGAATTTGTCGACGCGAATGTCGTAAAGGCGGACGTGCGCCCAGTGCCCATCGGCCGCCGCCAGGTGGTTGGCCAGGTGCGCCCGGGCGCGTTGCGCCAGATCCCGCTCCGTGCGGCAGCCGCCGCGCAGCTCCGGCGCATCGATGCCGCTCAGGCGCACCAGGGTTTGCACCTCCTGGCCCAGCCAGATGTGCGCCCGGACCACCAGGGTATCGCCATCGACAACCCGCACGACCTGTGCCCCCACCGGACCCGCCAGGTCGTCCTTGGCGCCGGCCCCGATGGCACCGGTGACAGCCAGCCACAGTCCGGCCAGGCCGAACACGCCAGAGACCGCAAGGACCGGCAGGGATGGCGGGCGCTCCATCATACCCGTAAAGGTTGCATACCAAACAAATCCGGAGCCGTTTCGGAAACCAAAGACAATCATGTCCCCGTGCAGAGAGTTCTGGCAAGGAACAAATGAAGAACAAATGAGAGTTTGCCGGGTGGCCGGGCGGTCTAGAAATCCACGCAGATGCCTTTGCGTTCCCAATCGCCATAGCGCGTCGGCTCGGGCCCTTCCGGGCCGCCGATCTCGTCTTTAGGCGTGGCTGGCGGGGGCGCGGCACGGGCGGCGGCTGGACCGGGCCGCGGCGATGCGACGGCGGACATCGTCAGTGGCGTTACGGTCTTGGGGGCCGGGGCCCGATGCGCTGTGAAACGTCTCACCATCTTCAATGATATGGCGCGCAGGCGGTATCCGCCAAGCCTTGACGGCGCCAAGTCTTGACGACGCCAAGTCTTGACGGACCTGGGCATATGTCCCAACTACCAACAGCGCATGGGGCGGCGGGCGTGAGGGAGTTGGACAAAAGATGAATTACCTGCGCACGGCCGTGCTTCTGGCGGCGCTGACGGCCTTGTTCCTGGCGGTTGGATTCGCCCTTGGCGGCGAGGCCGGCATGATGATCGCCTTGGCCTTGGCGATCGCCACCAATGCCTTTGCCTATTGGAACGCCGACAAGCTGGTCCTGCGCCTCTATGGCGCGCGTGAAGTGGACCGGGCCGCGGCGCCGGCCTTGTATGGGGCCGTGGAACAACTGGCCCGCAATGCCGGGTTGCCCATGCCGCGGGTCTATTTGATCGACAGCGAGCAGCCCAATGCCTTCGCCACCGGCCGCAATCCGGAAAACGCGGCGGTCGCCGCCACCACCGGCCTGCTGCGGCGCCTCAACGCCGACGAGGTGGCCGGCGTCATGGCGCACGAGTTGGCGCACGTGCGCAATCGCGACACCCTGATCATGACCATCACCGCGACGATCGCCGGGGCGATCTCCATGCTCGCCAACTTCGCCTTTTTCTTCGGTCGCGGCCGGAACAATCCCTTGGGCCTCGTCGGCGTTATCCTGATCGCCATCCTGGCGCCCCTGGCGGCGATGCTGGTGCAGACCGCCATCTCGCGCAATCGCGAGTTCGCCGCCGACCGCATCGGTGCCGAGATCAGCGGCCGGCCCTTGTGGCTGGCCTCGGCCCTGGCGAAGATCCACACGGCGGCCGAACGCATCGACAACCGCGCGGCGGAGGCGAATCCGGCCACGGCCCACATGTTCATCATCAACCCGTTGCACGCACACCGCATCGACAGCCTGTTTTCCACCCATCCCAGCACCGTGGCACGCATCGAGCGCCTGCGCGCCCTGGCGCACGAAATGGGTCAAGACGGCGGATCCGGACGCTGAACGCCAAGCAGCCAAGCCGGCGGCCGCGCGCAACGCCACCCCCCGATGCGCGGGCGGTGGCCCTGCGCCTGCTGGCCGCCGTGCTGCATCGCCATCGGCCCCTGGACGACGTGCTGGCCGGGGATGCCGACATGGCCCGCCTGGCGCCGCGCGATCGCGCCTTTGCCCGCCTGCTGTGCGCCACCGTGCTGCGCCGCCTGGGTCAGATCGATGCCTTGATCGACGGCGCCCTGAACCGCCCGGGCAAGCGCGGCTTTGCCGATGTCCGCGATCTGCTGCGCCTGGGGGTGGCGCAACTCGTTTTCATTGGCACCCCGGCGCACGCGGCGGTCAGCACCACCTTGCTGCTGGCCCAGGGCCCGAGCTTGGCCGGATTCAAGGGTTTGCTCAACGCGGTCCTGCACCGCCTGGCCCAGGACGGTGCCGCGTTGGCGGCGGCCCAGGATGCGGCGCGCCTCAATACCCCCGATTGGCTGTGGCAGTCCTGGTCCGCCGCCTATGGCGAGCCCACCGCCCGCGCCATCGCCCAGGCGCACATGGCCGAGCCGCCCCTCGATATTTCCGTCAAGCCGCCGGCCGATCTTGAACACTGGGCCAAGGCCCTGGACGCCGAGGTGCTGCCCACGGAGACCCTGCGCCTGCGCGGCGCCGGCGAGGTCAGCCAGCTGGCCGGATACGCGGACGGCGCCTGGTGGGTGCAGGATGCGGCGGCGTCCTTGCCCGCCCGCCTGCTGGGCGACGTGGCCGGCATGCCGGTCGTCGATTTGTGCGCGGCGCCGGGGGGCAAGACCGCGGCGCTGGCCGCCGCCGGAGCCCAGGTCACCGCCGTCGAGATGGTGCCGGAGCGCCTGGACCGCCTGCGCGGCAATCTGAAGCGCCTGCGCCTCGAGGCCGCGCTGGTCGCCGCCGATGCCACGCTCTGGCGGCCGGCGCGGCCCGTGCCGGCGGTGCTGCTGGATGCGCCGTGTACCGGCACCGGCACCATCCGCCGCCATCCGGACATCGCCCACCTGAAGCGGCCGAGCGATGTGGCCGCCTTGGCGCAGGCGCAGGCCCGTCTGCTCGCGTCGGCGGTGGAGATGGTCCGCCCCGGCGGGCTGCTGGTCTATGCGACCTGTTCGTTGCAGCCGGAGGAAGGGCCGGCGCGCATCGCCGCGCTGCGCGACAGCGGCGCGCCGGTTGAGCGCGTACCCATCCAACCAACCGAGGTGGGCGGGCAAGCCGCGTGGATCGACGCGGTGGGCGATCTGCGCACCCTGCCGTGTCATTTGCCCGACCAGGGTGGCCTCGACGGGTTTTACGCCTGCCGCCTGCGCCGCCGCTGATTCCGCGCCCGCGCGCGGGCGCTTGCGAGGCGCGAAGCATGCTGATACCAAGGGATTCATGGGACAGCCGGTTCGCATCGCGCCGTCGATTCTCTCCGCCGATTTCGCGAAAATGGGCGAAGAGGTCGGCGCCATGACCCAGGCGGGTGCCGATCTTATTCATGTGGATGTGATGGATGGCCACTTCGTGCCCAACATCACCATCGGGCCGGCGGTGATCGCCGCCTTGCGGCCGCATTCGGCGCTGCCCTTCGATGTGCACCTGATGATCGCGCCGGTGGACCCGTTCATCGCCGGCTTTGCCGAGGCCGGCGCCGATATCATCACCATCCATCCGGAGGCCGGGCCGCACGCGCACCGCAGCCTGCAGCACATCAAGGCGCTGGGCAAGAGGGCGGGCCTCGCCCTCAATCCGGCGACGCCGGTGAACGCGGTCGATCACCTGCTGGACGATCTCGATTTGATCCTGGTCATGAGTGTCAATCCGGGTTTCGGCGGCCAGGCATTCATTCCGGACTCCCTCAACAAGATCGCCGCGCTGCGCCAACGGATCGAAGCCAGCGGCCGGGCCATCGATCTGGAGGTGGATGGCGGCGTCAACGACAAGACGGCAGCGCGGGCCATTGCCGCCGGCGCCGACATTCTGGTGGCCGGGTCCGCCTGTTTCCGGGGCGGGCCGGCGGCATATGCCGAGAATATTCGCCGTCTGCGCGGAACACCGGCAGCCGCGCGCAGCCGCGCCGGAGCCGCCTGATGGCGGCGCGCGGAGCCGCCGTCCAACAGCGTTTGACCGGCGGCGGCAGCGGCCTGTCGGACTTGGCCGGACACCTGCGCGATGTGGCGCGCCTGCCGGCCGGGCAGGCGCTCGCGCGGCTGGCCTACGATGCCAAGCGGCCGATCTTCGCCCTGCCTCTTTACCGCCTGACCTTGCCCGGAACCACGCCCCTGGCCCTGACGGTTTCGCCCGCCGATGCCTGGCCGGGCGATGCCAAGATCGGCGCCGAGATTCTGCGCGATGCCTTTACCTTCGCCGGCCGCCGCATCGCCGCGCCGGCCCCGTTGTGGGCGCCGCTGGGGGCGGAGCCCGCCTGGCTGGCCGAGCTGCATTCGTTCGCCTGGTTGCGCGACCTGCGCGCCGCCGGCGGCGACGGCGCGCGGCGGCGCGCCCGCGAGCTGGTCGTCTCGTGGCTGAGCGCGCATGACGCCTGGTCGGCCGTGGCGTGGCAGCCGCTGACCCTCGGGCGGCGCCTGTCCCACTGGCTCGGCTGTTACGAATTTTTTGCCGCCAGCGCCGAAATATCCTCGCGCCACCGCTTGCACGGCAGCCTGACCCGCCAGGCGCACCACTTGATGCGCGTGCTGCCCGCCGGCCTGGTCGGTGCCGATCTGATTGCCGCCGTCAAGGGCCTGATCTATGCCGGCGTGTGCCTGCCCAACGGCGGCGCCTGGCGGGAACGCGGCCTGGCCATCCTGCGCCGCGAGCTGCCCCGGCAAATCCTCAGCGACGGCGTTCACATCGAGCGCAATCCGGCGCGGCACATGGCGGTGCTGCGCGATCTGGTCGATCTGCGCGCCCTGCTGCTCAAGGGCGAAGCCCTGGCCAGCGGGGCTGGCGGCGGTGAAGTGCACGGCGGCCGCCGCGGCGTGCCGGCGGCGATTCAAGCCGCCATCGAGGCCATGGCCCCGGCGCTCAGCATGTTCCAGCATGGCGACGGGGGCCTGGCTGCCTTCAACGGCGGCACCGAGGAAGAAGGCTGGCAGGTGGACATGGCGCTGCAGCGGGCCACCGGCCGGCCGCGCGCCCAGGCGCAAGCCCCGGACAGCGGTTTTCACCGTTTGTGCGCCGGCCGCACCCTGGTGCTGGTGGACGCCGGCCGGCCGCCGCCGCCGGGCTTGGACCGCACCGCCCATGCCGGCGCCCTGAGCCTGGAAATCAGCATCGGGCGCGAGCGCTTGATCGTCAATTGCGGGGCCCAACCCGGCGATCCGCGCTGGCGGCAGGCGGAACGGGCGACGGCGGCCCATTCCACCCTGGTGCTCAGCGATACCAACTCCAGCCAGGTGATCCCGGGCGGTCTCGGCCGGCGGGCGCGCATACGCCGCTGCCGGCGCACCGAGACGGACGGCAATCAATGGTTGGATATGAGCCACGACGGCTACCAGGCGGGCTTTGGCCTGCGCCACCGCCGCCGGGTGTTTCTGGCGGCCGGCGGCATGGACGTGCGCGGCGAGGACCGGCTTGAGCCGCACGGCACGGCGCGCCCAAGCGATTTTGCCATACGCTTCCATCTCCACCCCGATGTGCGCGCCAGCGTCGGCCAGGGCGGCGATTCGGCCCTGTTGCGCCTGGCCAAGGGCGGCGGCTGGCAATTGCACGCGGCCGGGGCGGCGGTTTCCCTGGAGCCGAGCATTTATCTGGGGCGCAAGGGAGAAATTCGCCGCAGCCAGCAGATCGTTCTCAGCGGCCGGGCCGGCCGCGACGGCGCCCGGGTCAAATGGGCCGTGCGACGGATCGAGCCGCGCCATGACTAAGCCGTCGTCCGCGCCGAGACTGCAGCAGAGGAAATCTGCGCGGCGGACAACCGATGCGGTGAGTCCGGATCGCTGGCCGGAGGATCGCCGGTCATGAGGCTGCGATCCCACCGCCTGTCGCGGCCATCGACCGCCTTCGTGCACGATCTGGCCATGGCGGCGCTGTCGTTCCTGGTGGCGATCGCCTTGCGACTGGGTTTCGGTTCGATCTTCAGTATCCACACGGATACCTGGCTGGCGATGGGCCTCTTCACCGTGGTGTGCGGCATCGTCTTTTGGCGCGCCGGTCTCTATCGCGGTATCTGGCGCTACGCTTCGCTCAACGATCTGGTGACCATCGTTCGCGCCGTCACCTTGGCGATCCTGGTCTTCCTGCCGGTGACCTTCCTGATCACCCGCCTCAACGAATTGCCGCGCACCTCCCTGGTCATCAACTGGTTCGTGCTGATCTTCCTGCTCGGGGCGCCGCGGTTGATCTACCGGATCTACAAGGACCGCGGATTTCATCACGCCTTCGAGCGCGACCGGCACAAGCGCATTCCGGTGCTGCTCATCGGCGTCGGCGACCGGGCCGAGGTCTTCATCCGCGAAATGGCCCGCGACCGCGATGCCCCCTACGAGGTTCTCGGCATCGTCGACGAGAAGGGCACTCGGGTCGGCCGGCGGATTCACGGGGTTTCGGTGCTGGGTCATTTGAACGAGCTGGCGCGGGTGGTCGATGTGGTGGCCGCACGCGGCCGGATGCCGCAGCGGATGATCGTCACCAAGCGGCTGGAGCGGGAAGACTTCGAGCGGATTCTCGATGTGGCCGACGTCCGCGGCATGACCATTGCCCGCTTGCGCCGGCTGACCGAGTTCCGCACCGGCGAGGATCGGCTGAAGCTGCAGCCGGTGGCCATCGAGGACTTGCTGGGCCGCGCCCAGACCAAGCTGGATCGGGCGGCCATGCTGCGCCTCATCGAGGGCAAGCGGGTTCTGGTGACCGGCGCCGGCGGCTCGATCGGCGCCGAACTGACCCGTCAGATCGCCGCCTTCAAGCCGGCGCACCTGGTGTTGCTGGATAGCTCCGAATACGCGCTCTACGGCATCGGCCTGGAATTGGACGAGACCCAATCCGCACTGCCGCGCAGTCTGGTTTTGGGCGACGTGCGCGACCGCACCCGCCTGGACGAGGTCATGGCCGCGCACGCGCCCGAGCTGGTGTTCCACGCCGCCGCCCTGAAACATGTGCCCATGGTCGAGGCGAACCCGGTCGAAGGGGTGCTGACCAACGCCATCGGCACCCGCAACACCGCCGAGGCGTGCCGCAAGGCCGGGGTCGCGGCCATGGTGCTGATCTCCACCGACAAGGCCATCAATCCGTCGAGCGTCATGGGCGCGACCAAGCGCCTGGCGGAAATCTATTGCCAGGCCCTGGACATCGCCGGGCGGCGGCGCGGCGCCCAGGGCACGCGCTTCATCACCGTACGCTTCGGCAACGTGCTCGGCTCCACCGGCTCGGTGGTGCCCTTGTTTCACCGGCAATTGGCGGCCGGCGGGCCGCTGACGGTCACCCATCCGGACATGACCCGCTATTTCATGACCGTGCGCGAGGCAGTGGAGCTGGTCCTGCAGGCCTCGGCCCTGGGCGCCGAGAGCCCGGCCACCGAAGCCGGCAAGATTTACGTCCTCGACATGGGCGAGCCGGTGAAGATCATCGACCTGGCGCGGCAGATGATCCGCCTGGCCGGCCTGCGTCCGGACAAGGACATTCAGATTTCCATCACCGGGCCGCGCCCCGGCGAGAAGCTGCGCGAGGAGGTTTTCCACGAGGCCGAGCCGTTGCTGCCGACCAGCCATCCCGGTCTGCGCCTGGCCTCGCCGCGCACGGTCAATCTGGAGCTGCTCAGCCGCAACTTCGACGAGCTGGCGGCCTTGACCGAGCAGCGCCGCCAGGCGGAGCTGATGGCCCTGGTGCACCGCCTGGTGCCCGAGTTCGGCGACCCGGACGAGAGCGCCGGCACCGTCGTCGCGGTCTCTTAGGAGCGCGGCTGCGCCCGGGGACAGGGTGGGTCATCGCCATACCTTGACGCGCCGCGCTGTGACGCCTAAGCCCATGGCGCCGCAAAACCCCAGCGTGGAGTCCGCCTTGTGACGACTGCCGCACCCCTGCCGATTCGCCGCGCCTTGCTGTCCGTTTCCGACAAGACCGGCCTGGTCGATTTCGCCCGCACCTTGGCCACGCACGGCGTGGAACTCCTTTCCACCGGCGGCTCGGCAAAAACCTTGCGCGATGCTGGGCTGGCCGTGACCGAGGTTTCGGCGCACACCGGCTTTCCCGAGATCATGGACGGCCGGGTGAAGACCCTGCATCCGAAAATCCACGGCGGCCTTCTGGCCCGCCGCGACAACGAGGCGCACCGCGCCGCCATGACCGCGCACGGCATCGTTCCCATCGATTTGCTGGTCAGCAACCTCTATCCCTTCGCGGCGACGCTGGCCTCCGGCGCCGATTTCGCCACGTGTATCGAGAACATCGATATCGGCGGGCCGGCCATGGTCCGCTCGGCGGCCAAGAATCATGACTTCGTCGCGGTGGTCACCGACCCGGCGGACTACGGCGCCGTGGCGGCCGAGATGGCCGCCCATGACGGTGCCACCACCCTGGCGCTGCGCCGCCGCTTGGCCGCCACGGCCTTTGCCCACACCGCCGCCTACGATGCGGCCATTGCCGGCTGGATGGCGCGCGAGCAAGGTGAACCCTTTCCCGCCCATCTGGTTCTGGCCGGGCGCTGCCAGCAGGTTCTTCGCTATGGCGAAAATCCGCATCAGGCTGCCGCCCTTTACACCGATGGCTCGGCGCGGCCCGGTGTCGCCACCGCCCGGCAGCTTCAGGGCAAGGAGCTGAGCTACAACAACCTGAACGACACCGATGCGGCCTTCGAGCTGGTGGCCGAGTTCGCGCCGCCCGGTTTCGATCGGCCGACGGTGGCCATCGTCAAGCACGCCAACCCCTGCGGCGTGGCCATGGCCGATACCCTGATCGAGGCGTACCGGCGGGCGTTGGCCTGCGATCCGGTCAGCGCCTTCGGCGGCATCATCGCCGTCAATCGCCCCCTCGATGCGGCGACCGCCGGCGAGATCGGCAAGCTGTTCGCCGAAGTGGTGATCGCACCGGATATCGATCCGGCGGCCCAGGCAATCCTGGCGGATAAAAAGAATCTGCGCCTGCTGGTCACCGGCGCCCTGCCGCAAGCCGCGGCGGCGGGCATGACCATGAAATCGCTCTCCGGCGGCTTCCTGCTACAGACCCGGGATGCTGGCTGCATCGACGCGGCGGCGCTCAAGGTGGTGACCAAGCGCACGCCGACCGCCGCCGAGATCGCCGATATGGTGTTCGCCTTCCGGGTAGCCAAGCATGTGAAGTCGAATGCCATCGTCTACGCCCGCGACGGCGCCACCGTGGGCATCGGCGCCGGGCAAATGAGCCGTGTCGATTCGGCGCGCATCGCCGCCTGGAAGGCACGCGAGGCCGCCGGGGCTGCCGGGGCCGAGGACGCCGACCGCCGCGGCACGGCGGGCTCGGTGGTCGCGTCCGATGCCTTCTTCCCCTTTGCCGACGGCCTGATGGCGACGGTGGAGGCGGGGGCCACGGCGGTGATTCAACCCGGCGGTTCGATGCGCGACAACGAGGTGATCGCCGCCGCCGATGCCGCCGGCATCGCCATGGTGTTCACCGGTCTGCGCCACTTCCGCCACTAGCTCGCCCTAACGCTGGCGCCCGGGAATTTCACCGGGGATCGCGCAGCGGCAGCAGCAAGAGCAACCCGACCAGGAAGAAGAGCACGATCGTCGCCATGCCGGCGCGCTGGCTGTCGGCCCACAAGGTGACTGTGCCCACCAGGGCCGGCCCGACGAAGGCGGTCGCCTTACCGGACAGGGCATAGAGGCCGAACAGTTGCGTGCGCTGGTCCGCCGGGGCCAGATGCGCCATCAGCGAGCGGCTGGCCGATTGCGCCGGGCCAATGAAGACGCCGATAACGCAGCCGAGCGCCGTGAAGGCCAATCGGGAGTCGACCACCAGGATGGCGGTACTGGCGGCACACAGGCCGGCGAGGGCGATGACGATGGTGCGCTTCGGGCCGATCCAATCGTCCACCCAGGCAAAGCCCGCCGCGCCCAGCCCGGCGGCGATGTTCAAGACGATGCCGAAGATCAGAATCTCCTGGAACGTCATGCCGAAGGTGCCCGCCGCATAGATGCCGCCAAAGGCAAACAGCGTATTCAGACCGTCGGTGTAGATCATGTGGGCGAGCAGAAAGAGCCCGGTCTGTCCGTGCCGCGGCAGGTCCTTGAGGGTGCGTCCGAGGCTGTGCAAGCCCCGGCGCAAACTCTCGGCCAGGGGCTGCCGGTGCGGCGGCGCATCGGGCACGAAGAGGAACAGCGGCAAGGCGAAGACGGCAAACCATCCGGCGACAAACGGACCGATGATGCGCACGTGCTCGGCGGCGTCCGCATCCAAACCGAACAAGGGCGGGCTCGGTTGCACGAACAGCACCAGGCTCAACGCCAGGCATGCGAGCCCGCCGGCGTAGCCGGCGCTCCACGCCCAGCCGGAGATCCGGCCCAGGCGCTCCGGCGCCGCCACATCCGGCAGCATGGCGTTGTAAAACACCTGGCCGAACTCGAAGGCCGCATTGCCGATGGCCACCAGCACCAGGGCGAGCACGATGAACGCCGGGCCGGCTTCGACCCACCACAGGCCGGCGCCGCAGGCGATGGCCAGGATCGTGAAGGCGCCGATCCACGGCTTGCGCCGCCCGCCCTGGTCGGCGATGGCCCCGAGAATGGGCGCCAGAATGGCCACGGCCAGCCCCGAGAGGGCAAGCGCATGGCCCCATTGCGCCGTACCGATTTCCGGCGTCTCGGCCACCGTGGAGGTGAAATAGGCGGCAAAGACGAAGGTGATGACCACCGTCGGATAGGACGAGTTGGCCCAATCGAAACTGCACCAGGCCAGCAGCCGGCCGAGCGGGCCAAAGCCCCGCCGGGTCCCGGAGCCGTTCCCGGCGGCGGGGCTGCTCTGTTGGCCCGGTTGGCCAGTGCCCATGACGCGTATCCCCCCAAAACGACCCTAGTCCGGCGGCCTTGGGCCGCGGCGGCGGGGAGTATATCGCGGCCATCCGCAATCGCCGGACGGAATCTGCCGTTCGTGTCGGGATTTAGGGATTGGGGGCCCCGGAGGCTCTACCTGAGCCCCCGGAGCAAGATCGGTGCGGTGATGGGTGGGCGGACGGGAAAAAGGGCGGGCGGCGCTGGCCTTAGAAAAGGCCCAGGGCGGCAAGCCCGAGGCCGGTCAGGCCGACCAGCACGGCGGTCTCATTCCGGTGCCGCACGCCGAGGGCGAAGCCGACGCCGCTCATGGGCACGCTGGCCGCCAGGAAGAACAAGGGCAGGCTTTGCAGGCTGACCGCGGCGCCGAGCAGCCCGATCAGGGCGGCCACCGTGGCCGCCCGGGGCATATCCAGGGCCTCGGCCATTGTCGCATCGGGTAAGGTTGCTATGTCGCTCATGCCGTCTCTCCGGTTCATGTCTCAAGTCCATGTTATGTTCGAGCAGACTACAGCAAACACAGAAAGAACACAACAATAATCACTCCTAATTCAATGTAGTACGTGATTTATATTATAATGTATTTGATACTATCATGATTAATTAGGGCGAATAGCCCGAGTTACACACTAATGATCGGCGATTTTTCGCTATTTAGGGTTTCATGCCCTATATCTCTATCGGCCAAAATGCCCTATCCAGTGCGCCGCGAATGATCCCCCATGGGGCCGGGAAGCCGTTAGACTGCCGCCCAGCAGCGGGCCGCTGGGACCTGGGCCACCGGAATCAGGGCCGCCGGAACCTGACCATGCCAAGATTAGGGGAGATCGACCGATGCAGATTGTGACCACCGATACCATCGAGGGCCGGCGGATTACCGCCTATTTCGGCTTGGTGAGCGGCGATGCCATTGTCGGCGCCAACCTGTTTCGCGACCTGTTTGCCCGGGTCCGCGATGTGGTCGGGGGCCGCGCCGGCGGTTATGAGAAAGCCCTGCGCGGCGCCAAGGACGCGGCGGTGGCGGATATGGTCGAGGCGGCGGAGGCCTTGGGCGCCAATGCCATCGTCGGCGTCGACCTGGACTACGAGACGGTCGGCGATTCCATGCTGATGGTCAGCGCCAACGGCACCGCCGTGCGCATTGAATAGGCGCTAGCCGGACACCATGGAGCGCAACTGGCGGTTGGCCACCGCCAGCATGGCCAGATCGGGGGTGCCCAGGGTTTGCAGCTCGGTCAGCAACAGCTCGGTGCGGGCGACCAGCGGCCGCCGCGCCTCGGCCCACCGCTCGATCATGCCGTTGGACGCACCGGCCTTGTCCATGCCCGTGACCACGCGCGCCGTCAGCTCGCTCTGATGCCCGTAGAGATCGTCGACGATGGCGGTCACCGCCAGCTTGTCCCAGGCGCTGTCGCTGGGCAAATGGCCGGCGGCCCGGCGCAGCCAGTCGAAGCCGAACCGTGCGCCGATGGTGAAATAGGCGCGGCCCACATCGAGCACCGGCAGGCCGGCGGCACCGGCGATGCGCACGATATCGCACGCCGGCACGAGCAGAGCCAAACCGGCGACCCGGTCGGCCAAGGCAGGCGGCGCCCCCTGCCGGGCAAACTCGGCAACCCGGTCTTCCAGGTATTGGCGGTCGGCATCGGCCAGCAACGCCGGCAACTTCGCCGCCAGCTGTCCGACCCCATCCGCATAGGCGCCGATGGTCGTTTCGATGTTCAACGGATGCGGGCCATGGCGCAGGAACCATACGGCGGTACGCTCGATCAGGCGGCCGCATTCGGTGAGCAGAAGCGTTTGCAACGTCGCCGGCACCTTGGTGTCCAGGGCCTCGACGGCGACGAATAGATCGCGCATCGCCAGGACCTCGCGGCTGATGGTATAGGCGCGCGCCACATCGGCCGCGGCCATGCCGGTTTTCTCGCGGCACTCATGCACGAAAGTGATGCCGACCCGATTGACCATGCCGTTGGTGACCATCGTCGCGATGATCTCGCGGCGCAGGCGGTGACGGTGAATCTGCCGGCCGTGGTGCTCGCGCAGCGGCGTGGGGAAATAGCGCAGCAGCTCCCCCGCCATGTAGGGATCGTCCGGCAGGTCGGAGGACAGCAACTCCTCATACAGCGTGATCTTGGCATAGGAGAGCAGCACCGCGACTTCGGGCCGGGTGAGGCCGATCTTCTTGCCCATGCGTTCGACGATGGTTTCCTCGTCGGGCAGGTACTCGATGGCGCGGTCGAGCCGCCCGGCCTTTTCAAGGGTGCGCATGAAGCGCGCCATGCGATCGAGCAGATGCGCGCCCAGCGTCACCGTCACGGTGATCGCCTGGGTCTGCAGGTAATTGTCGCGCAAGACCAGATCGGCCACCTCGTCGGTCATGCGCACCAGCAGCTTGTCGCGCTGCTTGCGGGTCATGTCGCCTGCGGCCTCCACCTCGCCCAGCAGGATCTTGATGTTGACCTCGTGATCCGAGCAATCGACGCCGGCCGAATTGTCGATCGAATCCGTGTTCAGGCGGCCGCCGTACAATCCGAACTCGATCCGGCCGCGCTGGCTGACCGCCAGGTTGGCGCCCTCGCCGATCACCTTGCAGCGCAGATCCGGGGCATCCACCCGCAAGGCCTCATTGGCCCTGTCGCCCACGTCCGCGTGCGATTCGTCGCTGGCCTTGACATAGGTGCCGATGCCGCCGAACCACAGCAACTCGATCTCCGCCGACAGCATGGCCTTGATCAGATCGCTCGGCGGCACCTGGTCCTTGTCCAGGCCGAAGATGGTTTTCATCTCCGGCGTCAGCTTGATCGACTTGGCCTTGCGCTCGAAAACGCCGCCGCCCTTGGAGATCAGAGTGGCGTCATAGTCGCTCCAGGCCGAGCGCGGCAGGTCGAACAGGTGCTGGCGTTCGGCCCAGCTATTTGCCGGATCCGGATCGGGATCGACAAAGATGTGCATGTGGTTGAAGGCGCCGATCAGCTTGATGTGCTTGGACAGCAGCATGCCGTTGCCGAACACATCGCCGGCCATATCGCCGCAGCCGACGACCGTGAAGTCCTCGTTCTGGATATCCTTGCCGATCTCGCGGAAGTGACGCTTGACGGATTCCCAGGCTCCCCGCGCGGTAATGCCCATCTTCTTGTGATCGTAGCCGGCCGAGCCGCCGGAGGCGAAGGCATCGTCCAGCCAGAAGCCATAGCCCTGGGAGATGTCGTTGGCGATGTCCGAGAACGTCGCGGTGCCTTTGTCTGCCGCCACCACGAGATAGGGATCGTCGCCGTCGCGGCGGATCACATCCGCCGGCGGCACCACGGCGCCGCCCTTCAGATTGTCGGTGATATCCAAGAGGCCGGAGACGAACAATTTGTAGCAGGCAATGCCTTCTTCCTGGAATGCCTCGCGGCCGGCTTCCGCCGGGGGCGGATTCTTGACCACGAAGCCGCCCTTGGAACCAACCGGGACGATGACCGAGTTCTTCACCTGCTGAGCCTTGACCAGGCCCAGGACCTCAGTGCGGAAATCCTCGCGCCGGTCGGACCAGCGCAAGCCGCCGCGCGCCACCATGCCGAAGCGCAGGTGCACCCCCTCGACCCGCGGGCTGTAGACGAAGATCTCGCGAAACGGACGCGGCCGCGGCAACTCGTCCAGGGCATGCGAGTCGAACTTGATGGACAGATACGGCTTGACCGCGCCTTCGGCGGTGCGCTGCATGAAGTTGGTACGCAAGGTCGCTTCGATGCAATTGAGGAAGCGGCGGATGATGCGGTCCTCGTCCAGGTTGCTGACCGCTTCCAAGGCTGCTTCAATGTCGCCGACCAGCGTGCGGGCCAGTGTCTCCCGGTCGCCGGACGCCTTGCCGGCCTTCTTGCCGGCTGTCTTGTTGGCCGGCTTTTCGTCCGCAAAGCGGGTCAAGAACACATCCACCAGCCGGCGGGTGATCGCCGGGTTGTCCGCCAGTGTCTGCTCCATGTAGTCCTGGCTGAACGGGATGCGCACCTGACGCAAATACTTGCTGTAGGCGCGCAGCACCTGCACCTCGCGGGCGCGCAGGCCGGCACGCAAGATCAGCTTGTTGAAGCCGTCGTCGTCCACTTCGCGACGCCAGATCTTGGCAAAGGCATCGTGGAACGCATCGCGCACGGCGTCGGTCACGACCGCCGCACCGCCCTGCGTGCGCATGGTGAAATCGTGCATCCACACCGTTCCCGCGGCACCGGCCGGGCGGATGTGATAGGGAATTTCGCTGAGCACCTTCAGGCCCATATTTTCGAGCATGGGCAGCACATCGGAAAGCGGCACCGGTTCGCCGGTGACATAAATCTTGAAATTCATGGCATCGGCGGCAGCCTCGGCGGGCCGGTACAGATTCATCGCCAGCGACCCGCTGCTCAGGGCGTCCTCTATGCGGGCAATATCGAAGACCGCCGTCGGCGCGTCGAACGCCGCCTGGTAGCTGACGGGGAAGGCCTGGGCATAGCGTTGCAGCAGGCTGAGGCCCTGCTCCTCGCCGCGCTCGGCAATCAAGGCTTCTTCAAGACGATCGCTCCAGGACCGGCCGGCCTCGATCAGTTTGCGTTCGAGTGCCGCCAGATCCACATCCGGTACTTCGCCGCGGGTCGTCTTGACGATGACGTGCAGGCGCGCCAGGGCTTCGTCGCTCAAATGCGTTGTGAAGGCGGCGACGGAGCCGGTGTAGGCCTCGGCGATCAGATCCTGCAATTTGAGCCGCAAGGCCGTGTCATAGCGGTCGCGCGGAACGAAAACCAAGCATGAAACGAAACGCTCAAACGGATCGCGGCGCACGAACAGGGCGATGCGCTGACGCTCCTGCAAGTGCAGGATGCCCATGGCGGTTTCGAGCAGCTCGTCCTCGGTGATCTGAAACAGCTCGTCGCGCGGATAGGTCTCCAGGATGTGCATCAACGCCTTGCCGTCATGGCTCTTGGCGGAGAGCCCGGCGCGCTTGGCGACACGCTCGATCTTTTCCCGCAACAGCGGGATGCCGTGCGGCGAGCGGGAATAGGCCACGGAGGTGAAGAGACCGAGGAACAAACGCTCGCCGGTCACCCGGCCCTTGTTGTCGAAGCGCTTGATCGCCACAGTGTCCATGTGCACGGGCCGGTGCACGGTGGCGCGCCGGTTGGCCTTGGTACAGCGCAACAACTCCGGCTTTTTGACGAAGTCGCGCACATCAGGCGGCAGGCCGCCCAGGTTGCGCAAGCCGTCGAAGACGGATACCTCGTCATCGCGCAGCACGCCGAGGCCGCTGCCCGCCTGAATCCGCGCGACCGCCTTGGCGCCTTTTCCTTCGAAGCTGTATTCGCGGTAGCCCAGGTGGGTGAAATGATCGTCATCCACCCATTTGAGAAAGGCGATGCCTTGTTCGATTTCATGGGCGGGCAGGGCCGGCGGCGCCTTTTCCAGACCATCGATGATCGCGCGCAAGCTGAAGCGCATCGCCTGCCAGTCCTCGACGCTGGCGCGCACATCGGCCAGCACCTGGGTCAGGTCTGCGGCGATCTGGGCGTGCCGCTCGCTCGGCTGCTCGCTGATCTGCACGTGCATGAAGGATTCGCCGGCCGCGCCACCGGACGCCCGGCCCGGATCGGCCAGGGCCGTGAGCTTGCGCTTGCCGTTACGCTTGACGTTCAGAATCGGATGGATGATGAGAAAAACCTCGGCCCCCAGCCGATTGATCTCGGCGGTGACCGAATCGACCAGGAAGGGCATGTCGTCATTGACGATCTCGACGACGCTGTGGGTCGACTTCCAGCCGTGCTCGTCTTGGCGCGGATTGTAGACCCGGACCTTGCTCGTGCCGGCCGCACGCACCTGGGCATGAGTCCACAGCGACATGGCCGCGCCAAAGAGATTGTCGGCCCCCTCCTCGATGATGTCGTCCGGCGGCACTTGAGCATAGAACTGGCGCACGAAGCGTTCCGCCAAATCGGCGCGATCCGCGGCCACCCGTTCGGGCACGCGCGCAGCCACGCGGTCGATCAACTTGCGTTTCTGATCTTCGGCTTTCATCACCATCGCGGCATGTTCCCCATTTCACTTCACACGGCCGATGCGCGGAGTGGTTGTGAAAGCAAATTAACCGATTCGTCGCGGCAGCGGGAGTGCCGGCAGGCTAGGGCTAAGTTTAGGGCTCGTGCCGGTGCGGTGACAGGCGGCTGCGCAACAGGCGCCGCATCCGGCCCGCGGCGGCGCGCCGGTCTTCGATCGTCGGGCCCATGGATTCGAGAATGGCGAGCATGGCCATTTCCTCCGTCGGCAGGGCATCGGCGGCGGCCTGTGTTCCGGCCCGCGGCGCATCGCCGGCGCGCCGGTCGCCGGCCCGCTGTGGCGCTTGATTCGGCTTGATCGGCGGAAAGCGGCGAAAGGCTTCGGAATCGCGCAGCGATTGGCCGATATCCTGGAGAATCCCGGCCAACTCGGCCGCTTCTTCCGGAGCAATGCCGCCGTTCTCGACGGACGCCGGCGCCCCGGATGCCGGCGCTGCTGTCGGAGACGGCACGGGGTTCGGCGGGGGAATTGGCACGGGGGATGGCACGGGCGCCGCTTTTGGCATCACCGCGTGCGGCTCGCGCCGCCACTGGCCGTACCGGCCCGTGGCAAGATAAGCGGCGCTGGTCCCGGGCCGTTGACCGGATCCAGATCCGGGTCCGGGGCGGGCCCGGGAGTCACCCGGCGGCTTCTGGGCGGTCACGGTGCGGGTCAGCACCAATTCCGGCCGCGCATCCCGCCGATTGGCGTGGTCCGGCTTGGCGGCCGTCGCCGGGCGGGGCTTCAGATGGGGCGCGAGATAGGGCGCCGGACGGGAAGCCGGTTGAGATCTTGGTTGGGGGGCTGCCGCGACGTCGGGCGCCGGATTTGCCGGTGAAATGGGCGGTGAATTGGGTGGCGGCAGGGCCAGGCGGCCAGCGAGTTGATCGAACGTATCCTGGATCTGCTTGCGCAGGCCCTGTTCCTGCTGGCGCAGCACCTGCTCCCGCTGCTGCATATCCCGCAGGTGGCGAATCTCGTCCATCAGTTGGTCGAGGCGGGCATTCAACCGCTCGTTGTCGCGCAGCAGGCGGGTCAATTCCATCTTCTGGAATTCGACAACCACCGGCAGCGTGCCGTCGGCCGGCGGCGCACCGGCTGTGGCCGGGGCCGCATCCGGGGCGCCGCCGCTGCCGCCACCGCTGCTCCCACCGCCGCCAAATCGGCGTTCGGCGGCCGTTTCGCCCACATAGACGAAGTATTCGCCGTCGCGAATCAGGGCATGCGCCTCTCCGCGCATGACGCGCTGGCGCAACGCCTCGGCGCTCAGGCCGAGGCGCGCCGCAGCTTCCGCCAAGGGAAGCGCCGAGCGCTCCGTTCGCAGGCCATCAGTCACCCGGGAACGATAACACGAACCGCCCGGTCCGCAAGGCTGTGCAGGCTTAGAGCAGGAGATCGCCGTTCAATGTGATATCGCTGTCGACGATCAGGGTGGCGACCACGCCGCCGACGGTCTGGGTATAGATGTCGTGGCCCTGGCCATCGCTGCCGGCCTGGGTCCAACCGGTGCCGGCATTCACGCTATCGCCCGCATCGCCCAGAACGGTCAATACATCGGTGTCCGAGAGATCCAGGACATCCTGGACCCGGAGGGTCAGCTGGTTGGTCCCGGTATCTGTTGCCATATCAATGACTTCGAGGCCACCGATCTTGCCGGCAAAGGCCGGCAGATTCACGTTACCCCCCATGACTTGCAGAGTATCGGTCCCGGCGCCGCCATCGATCACCGCATCGGCCGGGTCCCAGAGCAGGATGTCATCGCCGCTGCCGCCGAACAGCTGATCGGCGCCCAGAGCGCCCTCCAGCCGGTCATTGCCGGCACCGCCCGACAGGGTATCCGCCAGGCTGCCGCCGATGAAGCTGTCGTTGCCGGACCCGCCGGTGAGGGTATGGCCGGTGGAGGGCGAGACGTCGACCACCCGGGCGATGATGCCTTCGGAAGCGCCGTCCTGCCCGGTCGATTGCCAGCTGACGGCCAGGCTGCCGTCGGCCAGGACCGCCACGTCGGGTACGCCTTGGCCACCGGCGGTAAAGACGTTGATCTGGAATTCCTGCCCGGTGGTGGCACCGTTGGCGTCGTAGCGTTGCCCAAAAATGCCAAAGCCGCTGCCGTCCTGACCGTCGGATTGCCAGACGACCGTGAAGCCGCCATCGGCCAAGGCGGTGATCGAGGCCGCCTGTTGCGCTCCGGCGGCCGTGGTGTTGACCTGGAACTCGCCGCCCAGCCGCGATCCGCCGGCGGCAAAGCGCTGACCGAAGATGCCGAAATTGCTGCCGTCCTGGTTTTGCGACTCCCACACCACCACGAAGCCGCCGCCGGCCAGGGCCGCCGCATGGGGCGCTTGCTGGGCGTTCTGGGTGGTGGTGTTGACCTGGAATTCGCCACCGATCCTAAGGCCGTTGGCGGCGTAACGCTGGCCGAAGACGCCCGCATTGTTGCCGTCCTGGTTCTGCGACTCCCAGACGATGACGAAACCGCCATCGGAGAGGGCGGTTACATCCGGCGCCTGCTGGGCATTTTGCGTGAAGGTGTTGACTTGGAATTCGCGGCCGGCGGCCTGGCCCGCGGCATCGTAACGCAGGGCGAAGACGCCGTTGTTGTTGCCGTCCTGGTTCTGCGACTGCCAGGCCACGACGAAGCCGCCATCGGCCAGCGCCGCCACAGCCGGCGAGTCCTGCGCGCCCAGTGCAAAGGTGTTGACCTGAAATTCTGGACCGACGGCCTGGCCGTTCGCATCGAAGCGCTTGCCGAAGACGCCCAGATTGTTGCCGTCCTGGTTCGGCGACTGCCAGACCAAGACGAACCCGCCGTCGGCGAGCGCCGCGGCGCTGGGCGCCTGCTGATGATTCAAGACGTACGTATTGGCCCGGAATTCGGGACCGATGGCCGTGCCGTCCGCATCGAAGCGTTGGGCAAAGATACCGAAGCCGCTGCCGTCCTGGTTCTGCGATTCCCAGGCGATGACGAAGCCGCCGTCCTTGAGCGCCGCCATGGCCGGAACCTGTTGCGCCCCGGCCGTGGTGGTATTGGCCACGAACTCGCCGCCGGCGCCGCTGCCTGTGGGACTCGGTAAAACCGAAACGGTCACACTGGCGCTGGCGCTGGCGCCCGAGGGGTCGGCGACCGTGAAGGTGAATGTGTCGGTGCCGGTGAAACCGGTAGCCGGCGTATACGTGTACGTGCCGTCCGCCTGCACCACGGCCGTGCCGTGCGCCGGCGCCGTCGCCAGGCTGAAGCGCAGATCGGCCGGCGAATTGTCCGGGTCCGCAGCCGTCAGCAGTCCGCTGATCGGGGTCCCGGATTCCATGGCCGCCACGCTGTCGGCCGCGACGGGCGGGGCGTTGACCGCGTTGACGAGGACGCTGACCGTCGCCTGGGCGCTGCCGCCCTGGCCGTCGGAGACCGTGTAGGTGAAGGAATCCGTGCCGGCAAATCCGCTCGCTGGAACATAGGTGAGGGTGCCATCGGCGTTGATCGCCACCTTGCCGTTGGCGCCCGATGTGACCGAGGTCACGGTCAGTGGGTCGCCGTCCACATCGCTGTCGTTGGCCAGCACGGCGAAGGTGACCGGTTGTCCCTGGTCGGTGCTGGCCGCGTCATCGGCGGCGACCGGCGCATCGTTGACCGGCTTGATCACCAGCGAGACGGTGGCGGTGGAGAAGCCGCCGCGGCCATCGGAGATCGTGTAGCTAAAGGAATCCACACCGAAGAAATCGGCCTGGGGGATATAGGTCAAGGTGCCGTCCGAATTGATCGACACCTGGCCGTGTTGCCCCTGGGTCACCGCGGATACCTGCAACGTATCGCCGTTCGCATCCGTATCGTTGCCGAGCACGTTGATGACGACCGCGGCATCTTCGGCGGTGGCGGCCTGATCGTTCTGGGCGACGGGCGCCACGTTGACCGGCGGCAGCGGCGGCGCAACGGTGACACTGACCGCGGCGCTGCTGCTGCCGCCGTTGCCGTCGGAAATGGTGTAGGTGAACGTGTCGATACCGGAGAAGCCGGCCTTGGGCGCATAGGTCAGGGTGCCATCCGGGTTGATGGCCACCGACCCATGGACGCCCTGGGTTACCGCCATGACGTGCAGGCGGGAGCCTTCCGGGTCGCTATCGTTGGCCAGCACCGAGACGGTGACCGGGGTGGCCGCCGCGGTGGCCGCCGTATCGCCCTTGGCCAGCGGCGCCGCATTCGGCGGCGGCGTGCTCGCCGCCACCTGCTGCACCACCACGGGGGCCGCCGCGACGGGTTGCGTCACAGGCGCACTCTGCACCGGATCGCCGCTGCTCAGCGCGGCGGCGTAGACCAGATCGGCCGGCAGAACCTGGATGGTCCGGCCGAAGCTGGAAACTTCGCTTTCGCCGCTGCTGCTGCCGCTGTTCTGCGGCGGCGCTGGCTCACCCCCACTGCCGGTTCCATTCCCGGTTCCATCGCCGGTCCCGTCCCCCGTCCCGTCACCGGTTCCATCGCCGTCACCCTGGGCCGCTTCGCCCTCGCCATTCTGCCCCGCGCCGGCGGCCGCGGCGGCCGGGTCATCGGCCGCGATTTGCTGCGCCTCGCCCGCATCTTCGCCGTTGTTCCCGGGATCGGTCGGGTCCTTGTCGTCCTTTTTGTCCTTTTCCTTCTCTTCTTCCTGCTGCACCGCCCGCAGGCGCAGGTTCATCAAGGCATCCAGGGTCATGGTGGTGAGATCGGCCGGCAGCTCGTCGAGAGTCGGCACATCGTTGCCGGCCGCCGGCGGCGCCTTGTCCCGGAGGGCGTCGGCCGGGTCCTGCCCCGGCGCGGACCGCAGGGGCAGATCCATCAGCTGTTCAATATCGACCGTGGTCGGATCGGCGGGCAGGGGTTTAGGCGCCAGGGAACCGCCGTCATCGGGCGATGCGGCGGGCTCCGCGGTCGTCGCGGCCATTTGAACGATCGAAGGTGGAGCCACGGCGGTCCTAGTACATACTTAGGCAATTCGAAAAATCATAGCCAAGGTAAGTAAAGATTCTTTGTATGCTCGCCTTGATTTCGCCAGAAATCAGCCGTATTTGCCGGCTTTCTAAGCAATATCTATGAATATATTTGGTTAACGGCGACTCTGTATTAAGGTTAATCGGCAAGTAACCAGCGTATCTTTGGGAAATCGCGGCATTCGCCGCCAGGAGGGCCCGGCGCGAGGATACGCGCGCGGATTGGGCGGCGCCCGGCCGGAGGCGCGCGGACTCCGCCCTGGGGCCGTGGGCCCGGGAATTTTGCTGCCAAAAGTCTAGGGAATCTGCCGGATTTTGGAGCGGGCGATGAGATTCGAACTCACGACCCCAACCTTGGCAAGGTTGTGCTCTACCCCTGAGCTACGCCCGCGCGCGGATCGTCCGGCAGGCCGGAAAGTTATACGTTTTCTCCGGCTTTGCAAGCCGCGATCGAGGGCGGCGGCCGGCGGCCTTGCCAGGGCCTTCCGGGCCGGTTAAGAGGCCCAGCATCGAGCCCCAAGCGGGCGAAACCCAGGCGCTGACGGATCCGGCCATGACCGAACCGACCCCGACCCAACTGCCGACCAGCCCGGAGGCTCTGCTGGCGCGCCTGGAAAGCCTGGGAATCGGCAGCCGCACGGTCGATCACCCGCCGGTCTTCACCGTCGAGCAGGCCAAGGCCCTGCGCGGCGAACTGCCCGGCCATCACATCAAGAACCTATTCCTGCGCAACAAGAAGGGCGCCATGTGGCTGGTGGTCTGTCTGGAAGACCGGCAGATCGACCTGAAGGCCCTGGCCATGGCCCTCGATGCGGGCCGGTTTTCCTTCGGCAGCGCCGATCGCCTGATGACCTACCTGGGAGTCGAGCCGGGATCGGTCACCCCCTTCGCCGCGATCAACGACACGGAGCATCAGGTCGAGGTGGTGCTGGACACGGCGGTGACCGCGGGCGGGCCGGTCAATTGCCATCCCCTGGTCAACCACCGGACCACGGCCATCGCCCCGGCGGACTTGATCCGTTTTCTCGAAAGCACGGGACACCCGCCGCGCCTGCTCGACATGGGGCAGGTTTCGGCCGCCACGGTCCCCGGCGCCTAGTCCCCCGGCGCCCGTGCGCCCGGCACGGCCCAGGCTTGCGCCAGTGGCCGAAAGACGCCATTTATGGTGACGACGGTTGCCGCCGGCATCGCTGCGGTGGCGCGTGGTGCAAACGATCGGAAAGTCATATGGAAACTCTCATCGGCGCAGGCCGATCCAACGGCGCCGAAGGCGGCCCGCCGGCCGATCTGATCAAGGACGGCAGCACGGCGCGCTTCGGCCAGGATGTCATCGAGGCCTCCATGAAGGTGCCGGTGATCGTCGATTTCTGGGCGCCCTGGTGCGGCCCGTGCAAGCAGCTTGGGCCGCTGCTGGAAAAGGTGGTGCAGGCGGCCCGCGGCGGCGTGCGCCTGGTCAAGATCGACATCGATCAGAACCAGGCCCTGGCCGGACAATTGCGCATCCAATCGATTCCCGCCGTCTACGCCTTCTATCAGGGCCAGCCGGTGGATGGCTTCGTCGGCGCGCAGAGCGAGAGCGAGATCAAAAGCTTCGTCGACCGCCTGCTCAAGCAAAGCGGCGGCGGGGCCGGGCCATCGCCCATCGAACAGGCCCTGGAACAGGCGCAGACGGCCTTGACCGACAAGCAGGTGGGCGCCGCCGCGGCGATGTTCGGACAGGTCTTGCAGTACGAGCCCGACAACGAGACCGCATTGGCGGGGATGATCCGCTGCCACCTGGCGGCCGGCGATACGGCCGCGGCCCGCGAGATGTTCGATACCCTGCCCGCCAACGTCTCCGCCAAGCCGGTCTTCGCCTCGGTCGCGGCCGCCCTGGAGTTGGCCGAACAAAGTGCCACCGCCGGGTCGCTGCCCGATCTGACGGCGCGGGTGGCGCAAAATCCGGCCGATCACCAGGCACGTTTCGATCTGGCGGTGGCCCTGCACGCCGCCGGACAGCCCGAGGCGGCGGCGGATGCCTTGCTGGAGATCATCCGCCGCGAGCGGACCTGGAACGAGGACGCGGCCCGGCAGCAACTGGTGAAATTCTTCGAGGCCTGGGGGCCGGCCGATCCGAACACCTTGGCGGCGCGGCGGCGATTGTCGTCGCTGCTCTTTTCATGAGTCCTCCGGAGCCAACCAAGTCCGCGGACCGGCCGCAGATACTGCCGATCTTTCCTTTGCCCGGCGTTCTCTTGCTGCCCGGCGGCCGGCTGCCGCTGAATATTTTCGAGCCGCGCTATCTGGCCATGGTGCGCGATGCCCTGGCCGGCGAGCGCATGATCGGCATGGTTCAACCCTGCGCGCCGGCCGAGGATGTGGGCGCCGCCCAGATCTACGGCATCGGCTGTGCCGGGCGCATCACCGCCTTCAGCGAAACCCCGGACGGCCGCTTTCTGATCACCCTGACCGGCGTGATCCGCTTCGGGGCGGGCCGCGAGCTGCCGGCCATCGACGGCTATCGCCGCGTGGCCGCCGACTATGGCCGGTTCCTGGGCGATCTGGCCGGCGATGAGACCGACCCGGCGGACGGCATCGACCGGGAGCATTTGCTGAGCACCCTGGGCGCCTATTTCGATGCCACGGGGATCGAGGGCGACTGGTCGGCGATCAAGGAGGCGGGCGATGCCCCGCTGATCACCTCCTTGGCCATGGTCTGCCCCTTCGACGGGGCGGAAAAACAGGCGCTCTTGGAGGCCATGACCTTGCGCGACCGGGTTGCGGCCATGACCATGATGATGAATCTTGCGGTCCACGGCGGCGACGGCGCGGGCGCGCGCCACTGATCCGGCCGGGCCGCGCACGGAAGACGGGAGCGGGAGCGATCATGAAAGACACAACATCCGGGGTCGATCCCAGGCTGCTGGAGATCCTGGTCTGTCCGCTGACCAAGGGGCCGCTGGAATACGACGCCGAGGCGCAGGAATTGATCAGCCGCCAGGCGCGCCTGGCCTATCCGATCCGCGATGGCATTCCGATCATGTTGGCCGACGAGGCCCGGCCGCTCGATGACTGATCGCCGGCGGCGGCCATGAGCGATCTCCCATGAGCGATACCTTCGTCACCGCCCATTGGCCGAAAGAGATCCGCTACATCGCGCAAGACAAGCGCCTGGAGATCGATTTCGACGACGGCGCGTCGTTTTCCTATCCGGCCGAGCTGTTGCGCGTCGAAAGCCCGTCCGCCGAGGTCCAGGGTCATGGGCCCGGCGGCAAGACCATCGTCTCCGGCCGCCGCCACGTGGGCATCATGGCGATCGAGCCGGTGGGCAACTATGCCGTCCGCATCAAGTTCGACGATCTGCACGACACCGGCATCTTCACCTGGCCGTATTTCTATCAGCTGGGCCAGGAGCAGGCGGCGGTCTGGGATGCCTATCTAGCCGCACTTGACGCGCGCGGTCTTTCCCGCGATCCGCCGCGGCGCTAATCTCCCAGCCATGGCCATGGACCAACCTCTCGCGGATGCCCGTATCGCTGCTGCTTCCGCGGTAGACATGGCCGCCGTGCGCGCTTATCGCCTGGCGCGGGTGCGGGCGCAATTGCGCGCCCGCGACTATGCCGGCTGCGTGCTGTTCGATCCGCTGAACCTGCGCTATGCCACCGACAGCCGCAACATGGCGGTGTGGACCCTGCACAACGCCGCCCGGTATTGCTTCGTGCCCACCGAAGGGCCGGTGATCGTTTTCGATTTCCACAACTGCGCCCACTTGTCCGACGGCTTGGAAACCGTCGACGAAGTGCGCCCGGCGCGCTCTTGGTATTACTTTGCCGCCGGACCGCGCGTCGCGGAGTTGGCCAACGCCTGGGCGGTGGAGATCGCCGATCTGGTGCGCACCTATGGCGGCGGCAACCGGCGCCTGGCCATCGACCATTGCGATCCGGCCGGCGCGGCCGCCCTGGCGCGCGAAGGGATCGAGGTGCACGACGGGCAAGAAGTCCTGGAACAGGCCCGGGTGATCAAATCGCCGGAGGAACTGACGCTCATGGGCGCGGCGATTGCCGTCTGCGAAACAGGCATGGGGGCCATGCGCGAAGCCCTGAGACCGGGCATGAGCGAGAATGCGCTGTGGTCCATCCTGCACCAGGTCAACATCGCCATGGGCGGCGAGTGGATCGAAACCCGGCTGCTCTCATCGGGCCCGCGCACCAATCCCTGGTTTCAAGAATCCGGCGAGCGGATCATCCAAGCCGGCGATCTGGTCAGTTTCGATACGGATCTAATCGGCCCGTACGGCTATTGCGCCGATATCTCACGCACCTTCCTGTGCGGCGGGGGCCGGGCCAGCGCCGAGCAGCAGCGGCTCTACCGGCTGGCCTGGGAGCAGATCGAGTACAACACCGCCCTGCTGCGCCCCGGCCTGACCACCCGCGAATTGGCGGAGCGCGCCTTTGCCCTGCCGGCCACGTGCGCGCCCAACCGGTACTCGGTGGTCATCCACGGGGTTGGCCTGTGCGACGAGTATCCACACGCCGCCTATGCCGAGGATATCGATGCGAGCGGTTACGATGTGCCCCTGCTGGCGGGCATGACCGTGTGCGTCGAAAGCTACATGGGCGAGGTGGGCGGCGGCGAAGGGGTGAAGCTGGAACAGCAGGTGCTGATCACCGAGACCGGTGCCGAGCTGTTGTCCAGGTTTCCCTTCGAGGACGCGCTCATGCCGCGGCAGATTTAGCGCCAGCTCCTCATCCCGGTTTTCAACTCGGCGGGAAGATCACCAACGGACGGCTGGCATCCAGCGGCGCCAGCACCGGTTGCCAATCGGCCGGGCACGGTTGCGTCGGCGCGCCGCGCAGGCACGGAAGGCCGAAAGCGATGGCGGCGCGGCCGGCCTCCAGTTCCGCCGGGGCCAGGGGCACGCCGTCGGTGGTGAACGGCGGCACCCGGTAGGCCCGCTGCACCACATACAGCGCCCGCGCACCGGCGATCACCCGGTAGAGGGAAATGTTGCCCTTGCCGCTTTGCTTGTCGCGGGTACAGGCGATCAGGCGAGAGGCGGCGGCATAGCCGTTGATCGGCGCGCTGGCCACCTCGGTGACCATGACCGCCGCACAGGTATCCGTCGACAGGGCCGCCAGGTTGTCGAGAAAGCGCTCCGGCGCCTGCCCGATCACATCGGGAATCAGCTGCACGGTGATGCGATCGCGCCAATCCTGCAAGGTCTGGTCGGCGGGCAGCCAGTCGGCCCGATAGCCCAGGGCATCGCTGGCCTCGGCCAGCTTGCGCCAGCCCATGGGCAAGCCGGCGATGTAAACCTCGTCGCCTCCGCCCAGCAGAACCGCCGTATCGCCACCCTGCGCCGCCGCCGGACCGGCCGCGGGCACCAGCAGCAAGGCGGCCAACAGCGCCGCCCAAAGCCCGCGCCTGCCGTGCACGGCCACACCGTTCACTAGAGAGCCTGACCGCGCATGAGGCGCGGCACATCGCCGACCAGCCCCATGGCATGGCGCATGAAGAAGCGCTTCAGGGGCGGCAATCGGTTGACCGCCGCCAGACCGGCATCGCGGGCCAGGCGCAGCGGCCCGATGTCGTTCGAGAACAGCCGGTTGAGGCCGTCGGTGGCGACCATCAGCACGGTGTTGTCGAAGCGCCGCCATTGCTGATAGCGGGCCAGCACCGCCGCATCCCCCGGATCGAGGCCGAGGCGACTGGCCTCCACCACGCACTCCGCCAGGGCGGCAACGTCGCGCAGGCCCAGGTTCAAGCCTTGCCCGGCAATCGGGTGGATGACATGCGCCGCATCGCCGACCAGCGCCAGGCGGTGGTCGATATAGCGCTCCGCGTGCATGAGCGAGAGCGGATAGCTCCAGCGCCGTCCCGCCGGGGCGAGGGTTCCCAGGCTGTCGCCGAAGCGGCGCTGCAATTCGCCGCCGAAGGCCGCATCGTTCAGGGCCATCAGGGCATCCACCAGGTCGCGCCGCTCGGTCCAGACCAGGGAGGAGCGGTGCGTGCCATCGGCCGCATCGGTCATGGGCAGCATGGCGAAGGGCCCGGCGGGCAGGAAATGCTCGTGCGCCACGCCGTGGTGCGGGGCTTCGTGCGCCACCGTGCAGACGATGCCGCATTGCGCATAGTCCCAGGCGGTCACCCGAATGCCGGCGGCCGTGCGCAGGGGCGAGCCGCGGCCCTCGGCGGCCACCGCCAGGCGGGCGTTCAGTTGCCGCCCGTCGGCCAGCGCGGCCACCGCCGGCGCCGCCCCGGTGCCGCGCGCCACATGGACCAGACGCCCGGGCGCGATCAGCCGCAGTTTGGGCAGCCTTGCCGCCCGCGCGTAGAGGGCGGTGCGCACCGCCCGGTTTTCCACGATATGGCCCAGGGGTTCGTCCGTCTCCTCGGCCAGCTCGCGCCGGTCGTAGTGCAGGAACAGGCACGAGGCGACGGCCCCCACGCGCCCGTCGGAAACGCGGATATCCAGGATCGGCTCGGCCGCCGCGGCCATGCCCGGCCAGATGCCGAGCGCCGCCAGCAGCCGTTGCGAGCCGCGGGCAATGGCCGAGGATCGCCCGTCGAAGGCGGCATCGGTGAGTGCTGCCGGATCGGCCGCATCCACGACCGTCACAGGGATCCCGGCATCGGCCAGACCGATGGCCAGGGTCAGGCCGACCATGCCCCCGCCGGAGATCAAGACCTCCGTCGTCCCGTCACCGTTTTCGCCGCCGCCGACCGGTTTTCGCCCCATGGGCGCAGAATCGCCGGGCCTTGCCGTCTTGTCCAGCCTCCCGTTTGACGGCCGAAAATTGCCCATATTTTAAGCGCACGTCATGATGTGACTAAAATTTAGGCTAATTTGACCCGATTTGGGGGTGCGCGGAGGCAGCCTGGCAGGCCAGGCCCCAGGAAATCCGCGGGGTTGGCGGGTCACCCCGGCGATTCGCCCCGTTGGCATGGTTCTTGGAATGGCCTAGTCGACCTTCGGCTAAGGCACGCCGCAAAAGAAGGCCCGGTGCCGGACCGGATTTGTCGATTCAACAGCCCTTGAGGAGGCCCGGGGATGAAATCCATTCGTTTCACGCTCATGTTGGCCGGCGCCGTGGGTGCCGCCGTATTGGTCACGACCAACCCTGTCCAGGCGGAGGTGACCGGCGAAACACAATATGTTTTCAATACGTTCTCGTTCCTGGTCCATGGTTTCCTGGTCATGTGGATGGGCGCCGGCTTCGCCATGCTCGAATCCGGCCTGGTGCGCACCAAGAACACCGCCACCATCTGCTTGAAGAACGTGGCCCTCTATTCGGTGGCCGGCCTGATGTACTACCTGGTCGGCTACAATCTCATGTACGTCGACGTCAGCAATTGGATGGGCTCTATTGCCCTGTTCTACAATTCGTCCGAGGCGGAACTGGCCCTGCTCAATGCCGATGCCGCCACGCCCGAGCTGGTCGCGCCGGTGGTGGAGAACGGCTATTCGGTCATGTCCGACTGGTTCTTCCAGATGGTCTTTGTCGCCACCGCCGCCTCCATCGTTTCCGGCACCCTGGCGGAACGCATCAAGGTTTGGCCGTTCCTGCTGTTCGTGGTGATCCTGACCGCCATCATCTATCCCATCCAGGGGGCGTGGACGTGGGGCGGCGGCTGGTTGAGCCAGCTCGGCTTCTCCGATTTCGCCGGCTCGACCATCGTTCATTCGGTGGGCGGCTGGGCGGCCCTGACCGGCGCCATCATTCTCGGCGCCCGGCGCGGCAAATACGCCGCCGGCGGGCGGGTCACGCCGCTGCCCGGGGCCAATCTGCCCTTGGCCACCCTGGGCACCTTCATCCTGTGGTTCGGCTGGTTCGGCTTCAACGGCGGCTCGCAGCTGGCCCTGGGTTCGGCCCTGGATGCCACCGCCATGGGCATCGTCTATGTGAACACCAACCTGGGTGCCGCCGCCGGCCTGATTGCCGCCATGGTGCTGACCCAGCTGCTCTATAAGAAGATCGATCTGACCATGACCTTGAACGGGGCCATTGCCGGGCTGGTATCGATCACCGCCGGGCCGGACCTGCAAAACCACGCCCTGGCCATTGTCGTGGGCGGCATCGGCGGGGCCATCGTGGTCTTCGCCGTGCCCCTGCTCGACCGCCTGCGCATCGACGATGTGGTGGGCGCCATCTCGGCCCATCTGTTCGCCGGCATCTGGGGCACCCTGGCGGTGGCCATCTTCGGCGGCGGCAGCCTGGCCGCCCAGTTGACCGGCATTGCCGCCATCGGTGCCTTTGTCGTGGTCACCAGCTCGATCGTCTGGCTGGCCATCAAGTATTCCATGGGCCTGCGGGTCAGCCCCGAGAACGAGGATCTGGGGCTCGACAAGGCCGAGCTGGGCATGGAGGCGTACCCGGAGTTCGGGCACGGCTCGCAGACCATCTACTGAGGCGTTCCCGCGCGGGCCCGGACGGCATTGCCGTTCGGGCGCGTCGGGGGAGCGCAATAGTTGTACAAATACCACATAATGTGTTACCAGGGCTGCAAGGCCGCTCATCGTGTGGCGGCCGTGGGATCACGCGGTGCGGTCATAGGCGCCGCCGCCGCTCACATACGGGCCCTGGACCATGCGCCCTTATTGGCTCTTTGCCGCTCCCGTCGTGGCCGTGACGGGATTTTTTCAGCCCGCGCCCGCCGCCGCCTTGGGACCCTGCGAACAGCGGAAAAATCTGGTCGCGGCCCTGGCGGAACGCTATCTCGAGGTGCCGGTGGCCCTGGGGGTGACCAACAGCGGCAGCCTAGTCGAGGTTCTCAAAGGCAAGACCAGCGAAACCTGGACCATCATCGTCACCTCGCCGCAAGGCATCAGCTGCTTGGTGTTTTCCGGCGACGGCTGGCGCGCGCACGCCCAGTCCGCCCCTGAACCCGGGGCTTAATTCAAGCCCCGATGTACTCTCGCAGTCTCTTGCGCACCTTGCTTGTTGGCGACTTCCGGCGGCGCTAGACTCTGCGCATGAAATTGAGATTTGGCGCCGGATCGGCGCCGGCCGATGGCTGCGGGCAGAGAATCGCCCCATGACCGATCGGCGTGATCTGCAGACCTTTCATCCCTTCGCCCGTCTCAACCGGCTGCTCGACGGCATTCCGCCCGGCCGTTCGGGCATCGATCTGCCAGGCATGGCGGCAGATGCGCCGATCCTGCTCTCGGTCGGCGAGCCGCAGAACCAGCCGCCGGCTTTTGTCGCCGAGGAGCTGGCCCGTGCCGCCGCCGGCTGGTCCCGCTATCCGCCGCCGCGCGGCACCCTGGACTATGCCGAGACGTGTGTCGCCTGGCTGGCCCGGCGGTACGGTCCGGCCGCCGCCGCTCTGGTCGATGCGAAGACCATGTGCCTGCCGTTGGCTGGAACCCGCGAAGGCCTGTTCTTCGCGGCCCTGGCCACGACCCCGGCGCACGGCCAGCCGCCGCCGGCCATCCTCATGCCGAATCCGTTCTATCATGTCTATGCCGGAGCGGCGGCCGCCGCCGGGGCCGAGGCGATCTGCGTGCCGGCCACCCGCGAAAGCGGCTTTTTGCCCGACTATGGCGCCCTGCCGCCGGAGGTCCTGGCGCGCACCACCCTGTGCTATCTGTGTTCGCCGGCCAATCCGCAAGGGGCGGTGGCCAGCCTGGCCCAGCTTCAGGATTTGATTGCCCTGGCCCGGCGCTATGATTTCACCGTCGCCTTCGACGAATGCTATGCCGAGATCTACACGGAAACGCCGCCTCCCGGCGCTCTGCAGGCGGCCGCGGCCCTGGGCGGCGGCCTGGACAACATGCTGGTCTTTCATTCCCTCTCGAAACGCTCCAGCGCGCCGGGCTTGCGCTGCGGTTTCGTGGCCGGCGGGCAAACGCCGGTGCTGGCCCTGGAGGGCCTGTTGCGCGTCGGCAGCGCCGGCGTGCCCTTGCCGACCCTGGCCGCCGGCACCCGCCTGTGGCAGGAGGAAAGCCACGTCCAGGCCAACCGCGCCCGCTATCAGGCCAATTTCGCCGTGGCCGAGCGGCTGCTCGGCAACCGCTTCGGCTTTCGCACGCCGGCCGGCGGCTTCTTTCTCTGGCTCGACGTGGGCGACGGCGAGGCGGCCACGCTTGCCTTGTGGCGCGAGGCCGGCATCAAGGTCGTGCCCGGCGCCTACATGTGCGCCGGAAGTGGGGCGGGCAATCCGGGCGCGCCTTACGTGCGGATCGCCCTGGTCTATGACGCGGCGCTGACCGAAGCGGCCCTGACCCGGCTCGGCGAGATTCTCTAGGCCGAGATTCTCTAGGACGCACGGGCCAGCCAAGAAACTCTTGCTTTCAGGGCCTAGACCAATGGGAACGGGTGGAGCATAAGGGGGTCATGGCCACACGCACGAGCAGCCGCCGGGCCGCACCGGCGCCACATCCAGGCATCTTCGCGGATGGTTTCGGCATCTTCGCCCGCAGGCGTCTGATCGAGGGGATCGGTCTGGCCTTCATCGCCCTGGGCGGGGCCGTGGTGGCGGCCTGTCTGACGTTCGATCCGGCCGACCCGTCGCTCAACCGGGCGGTCGACGGGCCGGTGGTCAATCTTGTCGGCCTGCCCGGTGCCTATGTGGCCGATGCCCTGCTCGGCGGCCTGGGCTTCGGCGCCTTGCTGATCCCACCGGCATTGATCGCCTGGGGCTGGCGTTTTGTGCGCCATTGGCCCGTGCGCCATTGGTGGCTGCGCCTGCCCAGCTTGCTGGCCGGCCTGCTGCTTATCGCCACCGCCTTGGCCTGGCTGCCGAAGTCGCTGCCCTGGCCGCCGGAGTTGGCCTCCGGCGGCGTGGTGGGCGGCGTCCTACTCGTCACCATCGCCGCCAAGACCGCGCTCCAGCCAATGCTGACGGCACTGATCGCCGGCGGCCTGGGGGCCATTGTGTATCTGTACAGCCTGGGCATCAGCCGGGCGGCCTGGCGACGTGCCGGGCAAGGCCTGCTGACCTTGATCGTCGCTTTCTTCGGGGCGATCTCGCTCCTCGTCCGCTGGCGGCCCGCGGCGGGTGATCGAGCCGACGCCGGGCGCCCGGCCAAGCGGCGGCGCGAGCCGAAACTCATCGCCGATGATGAGGACGCGTATGCGGACGAAGAGTTCGCGGACGTCGAGGGCGAAGAAGATGAGGAGGAGGCGGAGATTGCCGCCTTCGCGCCGCGTACGACCCAGCGGCCGGCCCGGCGCAATCTGATCGAACCCCTGCGCAGCCGCGCCCCGGCGGGCAAGCGGGGGCGGGAAGCCAACCAGCGGCGCCTCAATTTCGGCTCCAGCACGGATTACGAGCTGCCGCCGCTCTCCCTCCTCGATCAGCCGCCGAGCGATGCGACGCAAACGGCGCTCAATCAGGATTCCCTGGAAAAGAACGCGCGTCTGCTGGAAGGCGTGCTCGACGATTTCGGCGTGCGCGGCGAGATCGTGAAGGTGCGTCCCGGCCCGGTGGTCACCCGCTATGAGCTGGAACCGGCGCCGGGCACCAAGACCAGCCGCGTGGTCGGCCTGGCCGATGATATCGCCCGCTCCATGAGCGCCGTCTCGGTGCGCGCCGCGGTGGTGCCGGGCTCGAGCGCCATCGGCATCGAGCTGCCCAACGCCAAGCGCGAGACGGTGTATTTGCGCGAGTTGCTCGCCTCGCGTGCCTACGAAAACTCCCCTGGCAAGCTGCCCCTGATCCTGGGCAAGGATATCGGCGGCGCCCCGGTGATGGTCGATCTGGCGCGCATGCCGCATCTCCTGATCGCCGGCACCACCGGCTCCGGCAAGTCGGTCGGCGTCAATTCCATGATCCTGTCCCTGCTCTACCGGCTGGGCCCAGACAAGTGCAAGTTCATCCTCATTGATCCGAAGATGCTGGAGCTGTCCGTCTATGACGGCATTCCGCACCTGCTCTCGCCGGTGGTCACCGAGCCGAAGAAGGCGATCGTCGCCCTGAAATGGACCGTGCGCGAGATGGAGGAGCGTTACCGCGCCATGTCGCGCCTGGGGGTGCGCAACATCGAAGGCTACAACACCCGCATCGAGGAGGCACGCAAGCGCGGCGAGGTACTGACCCGCCGGGTGCAGACCGGCTTCGATCCGGATACCGGCCAGCCGGTGCACGAGGAGCAGCCCTTCGATCTGGAGCCATTGCCCTTCATCGTCGTGGTGGTCGACGAGATGGCCGATCTGATGATGGTCGCCGGCAAGGACATCGAGATCGCGGTGCAGCGCCTGGCGCAGATGGCGCGGGCCGCCGGCATACATCTGATCATGGCGACGCAACGCCCCTCGGTCGATGTGATCACCGGCACCATCAAGGCCAACTTCCCGACCCGCATCAGCTTCCACGTCACCTCGAAGATCGACAGCCGCACCATTCTCGGCGAGGGCGGCGGCGAGCAGCTGCTCGGCCAGGGCGACATGCTGTACATGGCCCAGGGCGGGCGCATTTCTCGCGTGCACGGGCCGCTGGTCACCGACCACGAGGTGGAAGAAGTGGTCACCTTCTTGAAACGTCAGGGTGAGCCTTCCTATATCGAAGCGGTCACCGAAGAAGAGGAGTCGGGCATCGACGCCTTCCTCGGCGGCGAAGGCGCCGACGATCTCTACGACAAGGCCGTTGCCTTGGTCTTTCAGCATCGCAAGGCATCGACCAGCTTCATCCAGCGCCACCTGCAGATCGGCTACAACCGGGCGGCGCGCATTGTCGAGCGCATGGAGGCGGAAGGCGTGGTCAGCCAGGCCAACCACGTCGGCAAGCGCGAGGTTCTGGTGCCCGGATCGGCCGATATCTAACAGAAGAGGCGATCACCGATGAGGCGAACCGTCGCCGCCCTGATCTTGAGTCTGGTGATTGGTGGTGCTGGCGTGACCGGCGCGCACGCCGCCACCGGTTTGGCCGCGCTGCCGCCCGACGATGCCGCCGCGGTGCAGCGGGCCATTCGCTATCTCAACGATCTCTCCACCTTGCGCGCACGCTTCGTGCAGATTTCTTCGAACGGCACCTATGCGGAAGGAGAGGTGATCGTGGCGCGGCCCGGACGCCTGCGTTTCGATTACGACCCGCCGACTCCGGTGCTGCTGATCGCCAACGGCCTGAGCCTGCTGTTCTATGACCGCGAGCTGAAGCAGGCGAGTTTCCTGCCGCTGTGGGAAACGCCGCTGTGGTTCCTGATCCGCGAGGAAGTGAAACTCTCCGACGATTTGCAGGTCACCGCCGTGGAGCGCGGCCAGGGTGTCTTGAAGGTCACCTTGCGTAATGCCGCCGCCGATGCCGGCAGCCTGTCCCTGATCTTTGGCGATGCGCCGATGAGTCTGCGCAAGTGGGAGCTGGTGGATGCGCAAGGCATCTCGACCCAGGTCTCGCTGATCAATCCGGAATTCGGCGGTCCCGTGGATTCCGCCGCCTTCGAGTACGACGATCTGGAAATTCAAAGCGGCACGCGGCAACCCAGCCGCTAGCAGGTGCAGCTATTGGCCCGGCGCCGGCGCGCCCGAGCGCAAGTTCCACCACGCCTCCAAGCAGTCAGCAGCACCGGGCTCTGTAATGCCGCGCACCAGGAACCCGGTGCGGATGCGCGCTTCCTCCGCCAGGGGCGGCAAGCCGGATTGGCGGGCCGCGTCCTGGACCAGCCAGGCGCATGGATCAAAGCTTTCATAGCGCGCATAGGTCGCCGCACCCGCGGCGGCCAAGAGTCCAACCACGATCAGCAGAATTTTCACGCGCCACTTTCCTTTGCGCTGGGCACGATCCGGACGCGGGCCTGGAACGGGCGGACGAGAAGACCCAGGAACGGCCGTTCCGCAACACCTTCCGCGCCGATGGCCATGGCCAGGGTGCGCGGGGTCGGACTGCGGGTGCCGAACAGGGGATCCCAAAAGCTGAAGACGGTGCCGTAATTCGCATCCGTATCCCGGCGCCGAGCGTGATGGTGCACCCAATGGATGGAGGGCGTGATGATCAGCCGCGCCAGTGCCCGTTCCAGGCGGGGCGGGAGCGCCAGGTTGGAATGGTGAAACACGGTGCTGACCAGGACCAGGGTTTCGAAGACCAGCACCGAGGTGATCGGAACGTCGAAGGACATGATCAGCCCGCCGCGCACCAGGGCGGAGAGAATCACCTCGCCGAAATGAAAGCGCAGGGCGGAGCTGGCATCGAGAAATCGATCCAGATGGTGCACCTCGTGAAAGCGCCACAGGATGGGGATCTCGTGATTGGCCCGGTGCCACCAGAAGATCAGGACATCGAGCAGCACGATATCGAGCGCCAGCCCCCAGCCGCCGCGCCACCAATCCGGACGCCAGCCGAGGGTGTGTTCCGTGGCCCAGAAGGTCACCGGCAGGACGATGAGCGGATACAGGCCGATGTTGGCCAGCCACAAGCCCAGGTTCCGTGCCAGACGGTGCCAATGGCCAGGCGGGCCGGAGGGAACCGGCGCCGGCTCGTGGTCCGCCGGAACCAGGCGCTCGGCAACCAGGATGGCCGCCAGCCAGACCAGTCCGGCTGCGCCCTTCCACGGCAAGAGCGATTGAACCACCTCGTTCATGGCCCGAGATATGGCCGCCCCGGGCGCCCGACGCAAGAAAGATCGCCCCCTTGCGCCACACCCGGCGCCACCCTAGCTTTGTCCGATGACCGGACACCCCCCCGCGCCCCGCACGCCCGCGGCCGCCACTTCCACCACGCTGGCCGCCAAGCCGTTGATCGGCCTGCCGGCCTGCATCCGGACCATCGAGCACATGCCGTTCCACACGGTCGGCGACAAGTACCTGCGCGCCGCCGCCGTGGCCGCCCATGGCATCCCCATGATCATTCCGTCCTTCGGCGATTTGCTCGACCCGGCGGATCTGGTCTCGCGCCTGGACGGCCTGCTCTTGACCGGCAGCCCGTCGAACGTGCACCCGGCCCACTATGGTGCCCCGGCCCATCCCGAGGCGGAACCCCATGATCCGGACCGGGATGCGACCACCCTGCCGTTGATCCATGCGGCGCTGGCCGACGGGTTGCCCCTGCTGGCGATTTGCCGCGGCATGCAGGAATTGAATGTCGCCCTGGGCGGCACCTTGCATGCCCGGGTGCACGAGCAAACCGGGCGCATCGATCACCGCCGGCCAAGCCACGAGGATATGGACGTGCAGTACGCACCGCGCCACGAGGTTCGCTTGACCACTGGCGGCGCCATGGCCCGAATCGCCGGTCCCGTTGCGCAATCGGGGGCGCTGATGGTCAATTCTCTGCATTGGCAAGCCATCGACCGGGTCGCCGATGATCTGGTGGTCGAAGCGGTGGCCCCGGACGGCACCATCGAGGCCGTTGCGGTGCGCAGCGCCCGGGCCTTTGCCCTGGGCGTGCAATGGCATCCGGAATACCGGGTGCTCGACGATCCTTTCTCCGTCCGCCTGTTCGCCGACTTTGGCGCCGCAGCGCGGGCCCGTGCCGCCAACCGCGGTATGCCTGTCGCAACCGGGCCCGGAACGGGTGTTGCGGCCGGTGCCGGATGGGTCGGCATTGCAACCTGAAAAATCGACACTAAATCTATGAACATGAGCTGGCGCCGCAAAGGCGACCGGCCAATACGCGGAAGGGCAACGTCCCCCTGCCATCCTTCCGCGGCTCTACGGAGCATGGAACGCCCGGATCCCCCCCGACCGGGCGTTCCTCGTTCGCGGATTGGTTTTCAGCGCCGCCGATAGAGAAAATAGCGGCCCGGTGAAACACCTGGGGGCAGGTTCAATGCCATGGCATCGAGGCCGGGCAGCGCAAGATCCGAGACCAGCACTCCGCCCGGCACCAACAGGCCGGGCAGATGCTGGGCAAGAAAATCCGCCAGCCGCGCATTCAGCGCCCGGTCGCCACTGCCGATATCGCTATGGATCAGCGGCACGCGGGCGCGCAGCCGCACCGCCACCGCCGGCAGGGTGTCCCGGATATCGCCGAGGATCAGATCGTCCCCAGCCGGGCCGATCATGGGATCGTGGGGCGCGAATTGTTCGAAGACGATGATTTGGCGGCCGGGGAAAAGTTCCCGCACATGGTCGTAGGTCCGCCCATTGCCCAAGCCCACCTCGAGAATGGGGCCGCTCCGGTGGCCCATCAGCTCGGCGGCATGGGCCAGGCACGCGTGTTGCGCGCGCAACCGGCGGATCAGGCTGTCGAGGCGGCTCACCCGGGACCGGTGGGTCCGGCGCGCCGATACAGGAAATAGGTGCCCGGCATCACCGGCGCCGGGGCCGGGGCCGGCACCGGCTGCGCCCTGGCAAAGGCCACATCCCGGTCCGACGCGACCAGGCCGCCGGGCCGCAGCAGGTCCGGCAGAAAACCGGCGATGAAACGGGCCAGCCGGGCATCCCGCTGCCTATCCGCCGAACCCACATCGGCGTGCACCAGGGCCACCGTCCCGGCGAAGCGCGCCGCCGCCTGGGGCAGGGTCTCGTGAAAATCACCGAGCAACAGGTGCGCCGCATCGGGAATACAGTCGGGATGGGCGGAGGCCTCCCGGTCGAAAACGAATATCTCCCGGCCCGGCAAGATCTCGCGCAGATGGTCGTAGGTGCGGCCGTTGCCGAGTCCGAGCTCCAGGATCGGCCCCGGCAGATCGCGCACCAGATCAGCCAACGCATTCAGGCACGCCCGTTGCGTCTCCAGACGCCGGATATTGATATCCAACCGACTCACTGTTCCCGTGCTCCCGTCCCAGTGACTTCCGTCAGCCGCGCGCCGCGGTGCGCTCCTTGGTCAGTTGCGCCGTGGTTTGTTCCAGGCGATGGGCCAATACACGCATGACCTCGACTCCCATCTCGGGAAAATCCGTGACCATGCGGAAAAACAGATCCTTGGTGATCCGCAAGGTCGTCAGCTCGCTGGTGGCGGTCACGGTCGCGGTCCGCGGCACTTCGCAGAGAATGGCGATTTCGCCGACGATGTCGTTCTGGGCCAGCTTGGCGACCACCGTGGGCTTGTCGGTGGTGACGATCACATCCGCGGTGCCGCTGGCGATGATATACGCCGAGTCGGCGGAATCGCCCTGATCGAACAGCGACTGTCCCGGCTTGAAGGTCAGGCGTTCGCTGGCAAAGCACATGAGCTTGAGCTTTGCCGGATCGATGTTGGCGAAAAGCGGGATTTTCCGCAGAATTTCAACTTCCTGTTCAATACTCACCTATGCCTCCGATCGCCCCGATTATTCCGCTGCCAAAATACCACTGAGTGCCGAGCCCGGTTTGCACAATTCGGCGAAGCTGCCCTGTTCCAACAAACGCCCGTCGCGCATGACCATCACCCGGTCGAAGCGTTCGCCGGCCCGCGGCCGCTGCAGGGTCCAGACCACGCCGCGGCCCTGGCGGTGGTCGAGAACCTTGCCGAGCAGCCGCGTCTGCGTGGCCTCGTCCATGGCGGCCAGGGCGTCGTTGACGATCAGCATATCCGGTTGCTTCAACAGGGCCCGGGCCAAGCCGATTTTCTGCCGCTGGTTGCCGCTGAGGCGATTGCCGCCGATGCCGACGCCATAATCGAGCCCGGCCTCGATGACGATCGCACGCAGACCCAGATCGTCGAGAACCGCGGTCATGGCCCGGCCGACGATATCCTCCGCCTTGGCCTGGCCATAGGCAAGGCGGCCGAACAGGATGTTGTCCTGCAAAGTCGCGGCGGCGTTGTAGGCGTCCGGCCGGTAGATGGCCACCGCCTCGGGATCGCTCTCGGCCAGGCGCTCGGCGAACAGACGGCGGGCCTCGACCGCCCGCGCCTCGACCGCATCGTCGATCAGGCCCAGACGGTGGCGGGCCTCGACATAGGCGAAGGGCAGGCGGCGTAGCGCCAGGCTTTCGGCGGCCGCCAGGGCCTGCTCGCCCTGGCGGTCCACCTTGCTGAGCAGGTTGCGGTATTCCGGCAGCCCATCGGCATCGATAAAGCTGAACTGTTCGAAGAACGGGTGGCCGGGCGGCAGGCCGGCGAAGATTTCCACCATGGTGCGGGCGATGCTCAGGCCCATGCGCAGCATATCGTCCATCATGCCGGAATCGGTCAGAACCCGTATCATCAACGGATTTTCCGCCAACATTTCTGTAGCGAACCCGGCCTTGCGCGGGGTTCCGAACAAAAGATTCTCGGCCAGTGAGGCATTGCGGTTGTAGGCCTCGGGATCGAAGCGAACGACCAGGGTTTGCCCGTCCACCGCCGCCAACCGGCCGGGCAGTGCCGCCCGCGCCTTGAGAATCGCACCGGTGATATCCGGGTGGACCCGGGGGTCGACGGTTCCGACCAATCCGAAGCGATAGACCTCGTCCTCCATCTCCACCAGGGACAAAACCTCGATCAGCCGCTGGGTCAACGCCGCGGGACTGGATGCGCCGGCGGCCTCGTAGTCGACCCAATCGGCGGCAATATCGAGGCTCGGATTGCCGGTGCGCACGGCTTCGGCGATCCAGCGCGTCCTGTCGGCACCGTCATGTCCGGCGGCCTCCCGCAGAGGTCGATGCTTGAGGCCATAAAGCAGGTTTTCGCGCACCGACAGCGGAAACAGATAGGTCTCCGGCCCCACATAGGACAGGCGCCGGCCGGTGACCGCCTGCGGCAGGGTGCCCAGATCGCGCTTGCCGATCTCGATGCGCCCAGCGCTGGGCAGCTCGAGACCGCAGAGCATCAGCGCCAATCGTTCCTTGCCGCTGCCGTCGGTGCCGACGATGGCCGTATGCTCGGCCACGCCGATCTTGAAGCTGATCGAATCGAGCAGCCTGTTGTTGTTCTCATCGACCAGGCCCACCGCCTGGGCCACGATCTCGCCGGTCAGGGGCGGGCCGACGTCGGCCTCCGGATCCTGCTGTTCCGGCGCCAGGATTTGCGGCGGCTGGAACTGCTCGATCACCTGTTCATATTTGATCTGCACGTCATTGCGCTGCTGGTCCCAATCGATCAGTTCCTTGATCGGGCTCGGCAAATCCTTGTAGGCGGCGATCACGGCAACCAGGGCGCCGATATCGAGCTGCCCGTAGATGGCCAGCAAACCGCCGGCGGCGTAAAAGATGAACGGCGTGAGTTGCGCCAGGAAATTGTTCAGGAACTTGACGAAGAACTTGCGGCGAAAGATCTCGTAGCGGATGTCGAAGATCCGGCCCAGCCGCGCCGCCATATCGGCCCGCTCCAGATTCGAGGCATCGTGCGCGTGCACCTCGGTGGCGCCGTCGATGATCTCGCCCACCCGGCCGGCCAGTAGCCGCGCGGTGATCTGCCGCTCCCGCCCGAGGCGCAGGATCGGCCGGCGCAACCGCGGGATAAAGAAGGCTTGCGCCAGCACGATCCCCGCCGCCACCAGGCCGAGCCACAGGCTTTGCAGCAGGATGAACGCCATGGCGGTGATCGCCTGGCCGCCCAAAAAGGCCGGTGCGATGAAGGCATCGCCGATGAAGCCGCCCAGCGGCTCCACCTCGTCCTTGATCATGGTGGCCATCTCGGCCTGCTTGACCTTGCGCACCTGAGGGATGGGGAAGCGCAGGATTCGATCGGTCAGCTCATAGCGCAGCCGGCGCAGCATGCGCTCGCCCAAGCGTCCCTTGTTGGTGTTGATGATGAATTTGAAGCCGCCATTGATCACAACCATGAACAGGAAGGCGAAGCTCAACGCCATCAAGTACTGGGGCTGGGTCAGCGCGAAGCCGTCGAACAGCCGCACCGGTGCCAGGTTCAGCCAATCGGCGAAGGGCAGATCGATGACCAGGAACGATTGCGTGGATCCGGGGCCGGCGAAGCCGACCCCCTGGATGCCGCGGTTGACGATGCCCTTGGGCAGATCGAGGGCGAGGAAATAGAACGGCAGCGACACCAACACCATGACCAGGATGTTGATCTGCTCGCCCTTGGAATGGCGCCAGATGTATTTGAAAAGGTTCGGTTCCATCGCGGCGCACAGTTGTGATGACGCGCCTGCGGCGCCCGGCGAACCCAGGCATCGCAGGCAGCCGATGACGTTAGCCCATGGCGGTATACCCGTAAACTGACCTTAACCGACGGGGCACCGGGGGGCGTCCGCCAGACGAACGCAAGCGGAACATCCATAGGATCCCGTCACAAAACCGTCCTCAGGGCGCCTCTTCACGCGCGCCGGGCGGTATGCCATAGTCCGCCAAACAGGACATCGCGTCCTGAACCAGGGGGAGGATCGCGGCATGGGGCACGGCCGCAAAGATAATCGCGTTCTCATTTACAGTCATGACAGTTTCGGCCTCGGCCATTTGCGCCGTTGCCGCGAGATCGCACACAGTTTGGTGGGTGCGGAGAACAACCTGTCGGTGTTGATTCTGTCCGGCTCGCCGATCATCGGCAGCTTCGATTTCCGCTCGCGCGTGGATTTCGTGCGTATCCCGGGAGTCATCAAGCTGCGCAACGGCGAATACACGTCGCTGGGTCTGCATATCGATATCGAACAGACGTTGGCCATCCGCGCGTCGATCGTCGAGCATACGGCGAACATTTTCGATCCGGATCTGTTCATCGTCGACAAGGAACCGTTGGGCCTGCACGGCGAGGTCCGCCGGACCCTGGCCATGATGCAGGCGCGGGGGACGCCGTGCGTGCTTGGCCTGCGCGATGTGATGGACGATCCGGCCATTCTCAAGCCGGAATGGAAGCGCAAGAACGTGATTCCGGCCCTGAGCGCCTATTACGACGCGATCTGGGTCTATGGCCTGCCGCAGATCTGCGATCCCTTGGCCGATCTGGGCGTGCCGGACTGGATCCGCCAGAGGATGACCTATACCGGCTATCTCAACCGGCATGTGCCGGAAACCGGGCCGACGTTTGTTCCGGAAAAGATCGCCGATCCCTATCTGCTGGTGACCGTCGGCGGCGGCGGCGATGGCGAGGCGATCATCGACTGGGTGCTGTCGGCCTACGAAACCGATCCGGATCTGCCGGACCCGGCCTTGCTCGTTCTTGGCCCCTTCATGGGTCCGCAGTATCAGGCGGAGTTCCTGCAGCGTGCCGCGCGCCTGGACAAGGTGGAGGCGATCACCTTCGATGCCCATATCGAAAGCCTTATGGCCAGCGCCAAGGGGATCGTCTGCATGGGCGGCTACAACACATTTTGCGAGGTACTCTCATTCGACAAGCGGGCCCTGGTGATTCCGCGCACCGTGCCCCGGCTTGAGCAGTACATTCGCGCCGTTCGCGCCCAGGAGCTGGGCCTGGTGCAGGTTCTGGTCGATGAAGGGGTGCGCGATCCGCGCCAGATGGCCCAGGCTCTGCGCCGTCTGCCGACCCAGCCGCTGCCCTCGAGCGTCAGCGTGCCGGGCCTGCTCGATGGCCGCGAGAACGTGGTCAAGCTGGCCAGCCAATTGCTGCACGACCGCCGGCACTCGTTCGTCTCGCGCGCGAATGTGTCCATGGCCGCCGGCCGCGGCGCGAAATAGGAGAGAGAGACCGGATCCCCAGTGGGCCGGTGCCTTGACGGACCGGCGCCGGGCTCCCTAACCTCACTGCCATGCCGGATCGTGCCGCACCCGGGCTTGTCGCTGTTGTGCTGAAGGGCTATCCGCGCCTGTCGGAAACCTTCATCGCCCAGGAGATCCATTCCCTGCAACAGCGCGGCTTGCGCCTCGCCCTCTATTCCCTGCGCCAGCCCACGGAAGCCGCGGTGCACCCGATCCACCGGGAGATCACCGCGCCGGTCACCTATTTGCCGGAGTATCTGCACGCGCAGCCGGGGCGCGTCTGGGCCGCCTGGCGGCGGGCACGGCGATTGCCGGGATACGCCGCCGCGTGGCGCATCTTCCGGGGCGATCTGGCGCGCGAGCGCAGCCGCAACCGCATCCGCCGGTTCGGCCAGGCGTGCGTTCTGGCCGCCGAACTGCCGACCCAGGTGACGCGCCTCTATGCCCATTTTCTCCATACGCCGGCTTCGGTCGCCCGCTATGCCGCGGTCATGACCGGTTTGCCGTGGTGCGCCTCGGCCCATGCCAAGGATATCTGGACCACGCCGGAGTGGGAGATACGGGAAAAGCTGGCCGCCGCCGATTGGGTCACCACCTGCAGCGCCGCGGCCCGCGATCATCTGGCCGCCCTGGCGCCCGGCCCGGAGAAGGTCACGCTCTCCTACCACGGCCTCGATTTCGCGCGCCTGCCGCCGCCACCCACCCGCCCACGCCGCGATGGCGCGGACGCCGCCGATCCGGTGATCGTGCTGTCCGTCGGCCGCGCCGTCGAAAAGAAAGGGTACGACGATGTGCTCGATGCCCTGGTGCAATTGCCCACGGATCTGCACTGGCGGCTGGTGCACATCGGCGGCGGCGAACGCACCAAGGCGCTGGCCGCCCGTGCCGCTGCCCTGGGATTGGCGCCGCGCATCACCTGGTTGGGCGCCCAGCCGCAGGAGCGGGTGCTGAGCGAATACGGTCGCGCCGATCTGTTCGTCCTGGCCAGCCGGATCGCCCGGGATGGCGATCGCGACGGCCTGCCGAACGTGTTGATGGAGGCGCAGAGCCAGGGCTTGCCCTGCATCGCCACCCGCGTCTCGGCCATTCCCGAACTGATCGAGCATCAGGCGACCGGCCTGCTGGTGCCGCCGGGCGATCCGGCCGCCTTGGCCGCGGCGCTGGCGCAGCTGATTCGCGACCCGCGGGCCCGGTCCGATTTGGGCGCCGCTGGGTGCCGGCGTGTGCGCGCCGACTTTTCCCTGACCGCCGGCATCGACACCATCGCCGCACGTTTCGGCTTGCCGCCCGCCGCCGCGGCGGCGCAGTAGCCGGGCGGCGCGGCCGCCGGCCCAGACCCCGCATGCGGATCGCTTTTTACGCCCCCCTGAAGCCGCCCTCCCATCCGGTCCCCTCGGGCGACCGGCGCATGTCGCGGCTGCTGCTCTTGGCCCTGCGCCGCGCCGGCCACCGGGTGGAGGTGGCCAGCCGTCTGCGCAGCCGCGACGGCACCGGCGATTCGGCCCGGCAAGCACGCGTCGCCCGCGCCGGGGCGGCCACCGCCCAGCGCCTGATCCAGCGCTACCGGAAACGGCCGGCGGCGGAGCGGCCGCGCGTTTGGATGACCTATCACCTCTACTACAAGGCACCGGATTGGCTGGGCCCGGCGGTCAGCGCGGCCCTGGGCATTCCCTACGTGGCGGTGGAGGCTTCGGTGGCCGGCAAACGGGCGGAAGGATCGTGGGCCGATGGCCATCGCGCGACATTGGAAGCCTTGGCGCACGCGGCCGCCGTGATCGCCGTCAATCCGGCGGATGTGGCCGCCTTGCCCGATCCCGGCCGGGTGCATCTGCTGCCGCCGTTTCTCGACCCGGCACCCTTTCGCGCCGCCGTCCAGGCGCGCGAATCCAATCGCGCCGCTTTTGCAAAACAACTGGGCATCGCCGCCGCGCCGCCGTGGCTGCTGGCGGTGGCCATGATGCGCCCCGGCGACAAGCTGACCTCCTACCGGCAATTGGCCACGGCCCTGGCCGGTCTCGCGGATCGCCCTTGGCGGTTGCTGATCGCCGGCGACGGCGCGGCCCGGCCGGAGGTGGAGCGGGCTTTCGCCTGGGCGCCGCCGGAGCGGGTGCAATTTCTCGGCGCCTTGCCGGGTGCGGCCCTGCCCGCTCTGTATGCCGCCTGCGACGTGCTGGTCTGGCCGGCGCACAACGAGGCCTATGGCATGGCTTTGCTGGAGGCGCAGGCGGCCGGGCTGCCGGTGCTCGCCGGAGCCAGCGGCGGGGTCGCCGCCATCGTGCGCGACGGGCGCACGGGCGTGCTCACGCCGCCGGGCGACACGAATGCCTTTGCCGCCGCCCTGGACGGGCTATTGGCGGACCCGGCGCGGCGCCGGACCATGGCCGAAGCGGCCGAGGCAACGGTTGCCGCCGCGCATGGCATCGACCGGGCGGCCGCCCGATTGGATGAGATTCTCAATCGGGTGACGGCGCCATGACTCCGCTGGTGCTCATCCGCCACGGCCCGACCGAATGGAATGCCGAGGGCCGCATCCAGGGCCATACGGACGTGCCGCTGTCGCCCGCCGGGGTGCAAACGGTGCGCGGATGGTCCTTGCCGGCCGAGATCGTGGCCGCCGCCGAAGCCTGGGACTGGCGGGTCAGCCCCCTGGCCCGCGCCCGGCAAACCGCCGAACTGCTGGTGCCGTCGGCGGCCCGCGCCGCGCTTCAGTGCGAGCCGGCGCTGATCGAGAGCCATTGGGGCGCGTGGGAGGGGCAGCACCTGGCGGATGTCCGCCAGGCCGGCGGTGCCGAGGTGGCCGAGGCGGAGGCCCGCGGCCTCGACTTCGCGGCCCCCGGCGGCGAATCGCCGCGCCAGGCGCAGGCGCGGCTGGCACCGTTCCTGGCCGCGGTCGCGGCGGGCAGGCGGCCCACGGTCGCCATCACCCACAAGGGCGTGATCCGCGCCATCTTCGCCTGGGCCGCCGCCTGGGACATGACCGGCAGGGCGCCGGTTCGCCTGCACTATGACTGCGCCCACGGTTTTCTGCTGCAAACCGATGGGGTCCCCATCATCGACCGCCTGAACATCCCGCTGCACCGGCCGGAGAATGCGCCATGACCGACGTGCTGTTCTATGTGCAGCACCTGCTCGGCATCGGCCATCTGCGCCGGGCGGCGTTGATCGCCAAGGCCATGGATCGGGCCGGCCTCGGCGTGGTCCTGGTCAGCGGCGGACAGCCGGTGCCGGGGCTGGACGTGGGCGGGGCGGCGCTCGTGCAACTGCCGCCGCTGCGGGCCCGCGACGATCGCTTTTCCGAGCTGGTCGACGGCGCTGGCAAACCGGTAGGTGCGGCATGGAAAGCGGCGCGGGCCGCCCGCTTGCTTGAAATTTACGACCAGTCCCGGCCCAAGGTGCTGCTCATCGAGATGTTTCCCTTTGGCCGGCGCCTCATGCGCTTCGAGCTGCTTCCGCTATTGGAGGCGGCGCAAGCATCCCGGCCTCGGCCGCAAATTCTCTGTTCCCTGCGCGATGTGCTCGGTGCGGCGCGCTCGGCCGAGAAGGTTGAGTGGATGCTGACTACGTTCCATCGATTCTTCGATCAACTCCTGGTGCACGGCGATCCGGCGTTCCTGCCGTTGCAACACAGCTTTCCCCGGGCCGGCGAGATTGCCGCCAAGACGCGCTATACCGGCTACGTGGTCGAAGACGTGCACAAAGGCGAAGCGAAGGCGGGCTCGTCTGGCGAGGTCGTCATCTCCGCCGGCGGCGGTGCCGTGGCCGGGCCGTTGATCGCGGCGGCCCTGGCGGCACGGCCCCTGAGCCCGTTGGCATCGGTGCCCTGGCGCATCCTGGTGGGCAACAACCTGCCCGAGGACGCATTCCAGGCCGCCCGCGGCGCGGCGCCGGCCGGGGTCATGGTCGAACGGGCGCGCGCGGATTTCACCGCCCTCTTGGCACGGGCGCGTTTGTCCATCAGCCAGGGCGGCTATAACACGATCCTTGAGGTTCTCGCCGCCAGGATACCCGCGGTCGTCGTGCCCTTTGCCGGCAGCGGCGAGACCGAGCAGAATGTGCGCGCCACGGCCCTGGGCGACCGCGGGGCGATCACCGTGCTGACGGAGGCGCAGCTGTCGCCGGCGGCCCTGGCCGCGGCGATCCAGCGGGCCCTGTCGGCCGCACCGCAACCGACGGATTTGCGCCTCGATCTGGGCGGCATGGAGAAAACAGCGCAGATCGTGGGCCAAGCTGCTGCTATAGTAACCCCATGACCGATTGGCCGGATCTGACCCAGGAACTGGATGCGTGGGCCGCCGACGGCACCGCCGTGACCCTGTGGTGGCGCGACGACGATGCGGTGGAGCCGACGCCGGCGCTCGAACACCTGCTCGAGCTGACGGTGCGCCATGGGGTGCCCTTGGCCTTGGCGGTCATTCCCGGACGCGCGTCCCTGGCCTTGGCGGCCCGCATCGCCGCCACCAGCGACACGATCGTGCCGGTGCAACATGGCTTTGCCCACCGCAACCACGCCCAGCCGCCGGCCCGCAAGGCCGAGCTGGGCGCGGACCGGCCGGCCACCGTGGTATGCGAGGAACTGGCGCGTGGCCAGGCGCGCATGGCGGCCTTGTTCGGCGCCCGGGCCATGCCCTTTCTGGTGGCGCCATGGAACCGGATCGACGGCGGCGTGATTGCGGCCTTGCCCGGCCTGGGATACCGGGCGCTCTCGACCTATGACGCGCGGCCCGCCACGCATGCGGCGCCCGGCTTGGCGCAGGTGAATTGCCATCTCGATATCATGCGCTGGACGGCGTCACGGGGATTTGCCGGCGATGCCGTTGCCCTGAAGCGTTTGCTGCATCATCTGCGCGCACGGCGCAGCGGCGCCGTGGACGCGACCGAGCCCACGGGACTTCTCACCCACCACGCCGCGCACGATGCCGAAAGCTGGATCTTCCTGGACCGGCTGCTCATGGTCCTGCGCGCCCATCCGGCGGTGCGATTCGTCTCCATCGTGGAGGCGGTGCAGGCCGCGTTGTCCAGTCAAGAAGAGCGCCCCGCTGTGCAAAATACCGCCCTGAAGTCTGCCGCGGGGGCGGCGTGACGGTTCATCGCTATCCGCCCCAGGCGTTGTTGGGAGATTACGCACGCAGCGCCGCGGGACTAAGTGTCGGTCTTGGGGTGCTGGTCTCGGTGCCGACCTCGCCGGTCATCGTGGCGATCTTCGGCGGATTGACGGCCCTGTTTCTTGTTTTCGCCCTGCGCACGGTGCAACGCCATGTGGTGCAGGTGGCGGTGACCGAGGACGGCATCGCCGCCGCCGGCCTGGTGACCCGCGCCCTCCGCTGGGAGGCGCTGGAGCGCCTGACCCTGCGCTATTACGGAACCCGGCGCCAGCGCAAGGAAGGCGGCAGCGGCTTCATGCAATTGAGCCTGCGCGGCGGCGGGATCTCCCTGCGCCTGGAATCCTCGATCGACGGCTTCGACCAGATCATCCGCCAGGCCGCGCAGGCGGCCCGGCGCAAGGGTCTGGCGCTCGACCCGGCCTCGGCGGGCAACCTGCTCGGGCTGGGGATCGATGTGGATGCGTCGGCCGAAGGCTGACCGATCGCCACCCGTGGCTGCATCCGGGGCCGCGCCCGGCTTCTAACCTGAGGCCGATTCGTCTCTTTTTGTCCGTCCGTGTCCGTTAACAACGCTTTAAACCTTTTCGGGCAGGCTTGGATCGGCATGCTGTAACAAGGCCGAGATATGACCAAAGACCGGCTATTAACGCCGCCGCAAGTGGCCACGCGCCTGCAGGTCAACGAGCGAACCGTGACCCAATGGCTGCGCAAGGGACATTTGCGCGGATTCAAGATCGGCAAGGAGTGGCGCGTCTCCGCGGTCGACCTGGAGTCGTTCCTGGACGCCAGCGCCAATGTGCCGCCCAGCCCGGACCGGCCGACCCACGAGAGCTTCGAGGACGACTGACCCGGGGCCAGGGTGAGATCGCTCAAGGCGATCCGTTTCTACGGCACCAGCACCACCACATCGACGGGATGACCGACGCCGGCCACCGCCGAGGCCGCGATCCGGCGCGGTGGGCCGGCGGGGGCGGGGGCGTAGCCTTGCGCCAGGGCCCGCGCGTAGGTTTCGGCATCGCAGATCGCATGGGTTCCCAACGGCTTGTTGTGCTGCTCCAACTTGGCGGAGCGATTCACCGCATCGCCGATGACCGTATATTCCAGGCGCGTCTCGTCGCCGACGGCCCCGAAAAGGACCCGGCCGGTGGCCACCGCCGCATTCACCTCCGGGCAATCTTCGCCGCGTCCGCGCAATTCGTCGCGCCAGTCTTGGGCGTTGCGGATGGCCTCATCGACGGCGCGCAGCGCATCGGCCGCATAGGTCGTCGACGGCAGGGCCGCGCCGAAGGTCGCCATGATCCCGTCGCCGAGAAATTTGTCGATGCTGCCGCCGTGCGCCTGAACGACCGGCACGATGTGATGCTGGTAGTCGGCCAGCAATTTCATCACCCGGTCCGGGCTGGCGGTCTCGGCCAACCGGGTAAAGCCGCGCATGTCGAAGTTGACCACGGCGGCCTCGCGAATCTCGCCGCTGCCGGCGGCGATCGCTTGATCGGAGCCGCGGATCTTTCGCGCGATCTCGGGGGCGAAGAAGCGCGACAGCTCGCGCGCGGCGGCGGCCTCGGCGACCGAGCGGACCAGAAGCGCGCGGCCGCGAATCAAGGCCGCGCCGAGAATCAGGGAGACCACGAGGATGGAGACGATCTTGTCGAACTCGGCGCCCAGCAGAATGCTGTTCGAGGTCATGTATTCCACATAGTTGCGGGTGATCATGTTGTCGTTCGGATCGACCGAGATCACGTAGAACACCATGGCCAGCCAGCCCACCGCCGCCGCCACGCCGGCGGCGAGCACGAAGCGCGCCTCGAAGCGCAGCGCCCGCAAAGCGATGAAGATGAAGACATAGAGCAAGGTCGGCGCCTTCAGATAGAACGACGCCGGCTGCATGTATTGAATGTGGAAGCTCCAGATGAGGCCGAACAGCAGGGCCATGTCGATGACAATGGAGACCAGCAGGAACCAGCCGGGCAGACTGATGCGATAGGCCAGCATCAGACGAATCAGGGTGAACACCATATAGGCGCCGATGGCCCAGGGCACCGGCCGGAACGCTTGCTCCACCGGGAATGTTTTCGGCGAGATCGCATAGAGGGCGGCGAAGGTCACGACGACGGCCAATTGCACCCAGCCGATCAGGCGCTCGGTCGCATCGCCCTGTTCCTGGATCGTATGGCGCACCCGCTCCGGCAGCCCAGTCTCCGGGCCACGGCGTAACCTGCCGATCTTCATGCGCCGCAACACGGTTGCCATTTTATCTCTCCTGGCGCGATCAGGTGACGAGCTTAGCCCAACTCATGGCGCGCGTCGCGTCAGCTTGCCGTGAGCGCCGCGTTACCGGACCCTCAGCCACAGGCTGGACTCGAAGGTCTCCGGCAAAAGCGGCACGCCCGCTATGGGCGTGCCGGCCACCGCCGCGGCCATGCGCGTTGCGACATAGCGGCTGGCGAAAATCACCTCCCAGCCGGCATCGAGGATCAGGGGCAGGACGCCGAGCTGTTCGTTATACCCGCACCACGCCCATTCCACCGGATAGTCGTCGGGCAGGAAGATATCGTGGAAATGCACGAATACGCCGGCCGGCAATTCCGGCAGAACGCGGGAGAGCAGAAAATCCACATCGCTGCCCGGCATCAGGACATGACTGGAATCGATCATCAGGATATCGCCGGCTTGCAAGTCCGCCACATCCTCGGGCGCCAGGTCCTGCACCTGATGCCGGCGATGGTCGACCGCGATGGCGGAAAGATCGGCGCGCGGCGCCGGATCGATGGCCGTGATGCGGCACGTCAAGCCGCCGTCGGCCACCGCGCGGGCGACAAAGCGCGTGGAATGGCCCGAGCCGATTTCGACAATGCGCCGGGGCGCCATGCGCCGCACCAGCGCATAGGCCACCGCCGCATCCAGACGTGGGAACCAGTCCTGCGCCCACCGCGGCGACCGGTCGTCGGAGCCCGCCGGGTGCACGGCAATGCGCGCAAGATCCGGTGCGATGGCATCGAGCCAGCCGAGCACCGCGCTGAAGTGCGACTCCTGCCCGGCCAGAACCGACTCGATGGCCGCATACGGTTGGCGGCGGACCGCCGGTGCGGCGACCGCATGGCGTTGGGGAATGAAATAACCCCGCCGCGCCAACCCGGAGACGGTCAGGAGACCGAACCACAGGCGCCGGCGAAAGCCCCGGCCGGCGCTGACCGGCCACGAAACCGATGGGATCATGGCCGCAACACCATCCCCTCGCGCGCCACCACCGTGCCCGGCCGCGCCTGTTCGGCATCCGCGGCCACCTGGTCCATGAACGAATCGTCATGCTTGGGGTCGTGATGAAAGATCACCAGCCGCTCGACATCCGCCTGGTCGCACAGGCGCACCCCCTCCTGCCACGTCGAATGCCCCCATGTCTTGTACTTGGGAAATTCGTCGTCGGTGTATGTGGCATCGTAGATCACGATGTCGGCCCCATGAATGAGATCGAGAACATCCTGATCCTGCGCGCCCTCCACGTGTTCCGTATCGGTGACGTAGCAAATCGCCCGGCCGTTGTATTCGACCCGGTATCCGGTGGCCCCGTTGGGATGATTGAGCGCCGCCGTGCGCAGGCGTATGCCCGGCCGTGGCTCCAGGGTCTCGCCGGAGGTGAAATCGTGGAACGAGATGTTGCCGGAAAAGACTTGCGGCGGCACCGGAAACAACGGCGCCGCCATGAACTTGGACAGCGCATCGAGCAAGGTCAGATTCGGCTGCAAATGCCCGGCCCACAGGCGGAAGCGGGCATTGGGATTGAACAGCGGCGCGAAAAAGGGCAGCCCGACGATGTGATCGAGATGGGTATGGGTCAGGAACAGATCGCCGCTGGTGATTCCGTCCGCCACCAGCTGTTGCCCCAGGGGGCGCAACCCGGTGCCGGCATCGAACACCAGCACATGCTCGCCACAGCGAATCTCAAGGCAGGAGGTATTGCCGCCGTATTTGCGATGCTGATCCCCGGGACAGGCGATGGAGCCGCGGACACCCCAGAATCGAACGCTGAACTCTCCCGGTTTGGGCAAAGACCATCCCCTGCACTGCCGATCCTCGTGGCGGACATGGACCGACACGACTGTCTAGCATAGCCGTGTTCCTGGCCGGACGAAAACCTTCCTGGCGGTGCCGGCCGGGCGCCGCTATGAATTCCAGTTGCCGCACCATCGGGGCTGCGCCAGACTGCGTCCAGTGTCGCTGAGTCGCGGTCCCGAGGCGGCGCGCACGCCCTGGTTTTCACCCCTTGTTTTGATTGACGCGATGTCGCGAGGCCCATGATCGCACACCGCAGCACTTGGACGGGCATCGCCTTTGGCCTGAGTTTGGCCTACTTCGCCGCCTATCAGCAGTTCAAGCTGCCGCCCGCCCTGCCCATACTGTTGCAGACCTACGGCTATGACCGGGCACTGGCCGGGGGCTTCATGTCCATCTACGCGGCGGCCGGATTGATCTTGTCGATCCCGTTGGCGCGGCTGCTCGAGCGTCTCGGCATCCTGGCGCCGGTGATCGCCGCCCTGGGGTGCATGGTCGCCGGCTGTGCCATCGGCCTGCTGGCGCCGGAAAACGGCTGGCTGATGCTGGCCGGGCGCGGTCTGGAGGGTATCGGATTTGCGGTTCTGGCGATCGCCGGCCCGGTGCTGGCCAACGCCAATGCCACGGTGCGCCTGCTGCCCCTGGTCGCCGGCTTGAACGCCAGTTGGGTTCCCATCGGCCAGCTCGGCGCCACCGCGGCCGCGCCCATTGCCTTTGCCGGCCCCGGCTGGCCGCTCTTGTGGTGGCTGGGGATCGCCGGGGCGCTGGCCTTGGCGGTGTGGGCGGGCGTGCTCCATCGCGGGCGGCGGATCGACTTCGCCCCGTCACGCTCCGCCGGGGGTGAAAAACCGCCCGCCCTGCGGCACACCAGCCTGGTTCTGGCCGCCGGCGCCTTCATGATCTTTTCCGGCCAGTACTACGCCTACATGACCTGGCTGCCGCAATACCTGGTCGAGGTTCACGGCCTGTCGCCGTCGATGGCCGTGCTCGGCTACACGGTGCCGCCGGCTGCCCTGATCGCCACCACCCTGGTGTTGGCGGCAGTCCTGCGCGCCGGCGTGCCGTTGGGGCCGCTCTTGGTCGCCGGCATGGCGACCCAGACCGCGGTGTGGTGGCTGATTCCCGTGACCGGTGGCGGGCTCGGCGGGGTTATATCGCTGATCGTTTACGGCATCGGCGCCGGGTTCGTGCCGACCTGTCTGTTCGCGGTGCCGAGCGTTCTGGCCGGCAGCGGCCGGCCGCCTCCCTCCGCCTTCGGCATTCTCATGACGGGACGCAACCTGGGAGTCCTGGTCGGCCCGGTCCTGCTGGCGCTGGCCTTCAAGAGCAGCGGCGGCTGGGATGTGGCGAGCCCGATCTTCGGTGCCCTGTCGACCTTTGGACTGGTCTTGTGCGTTTGGCTGGCCTTCGTCTTGGGCGGGGCGCGTTACGGGATGAGCCGGTAGCCCCCCGATTCGGTCACCAGCAGCTGGGCATTCGACGGATCCGCCTCGATCTTCTGCCGCAGGCGGTAGACATGGGTTTCCAGCGTGTGGGTGGTCACTCCGGCGTTATAACCCCACACCTCGCCGAGCAGGGTATCGCGGCCGACCACGCTGGCGCCGCTGCGATACAGGTATTTGAGGATCGAGGTTTCCTTTTCCGTCAGGCGCACCTTTTTCTTGGTTTCGCCGTGGGTCAGCAGCTTGGCGCTGGGCCGGAAGGTATAGGGCCCGATGGTGAATATCGCGTCCTCGCTTTGCTCGTGCTGGCGCAGCTGCGCCCGCAGGCGGGCCAGCAGGACCGAGAGGCGAAACGGCTTGGCCACATAGTCGTTGGCGCCGGAATCGAGGCCGAGGATGGTATCCGCATCGGTCTGCGCCGCCGTCAGCATGATGATCGGCGACTTGACGCCATTGCGCCGCAGCAGGCGGCAGACCTCGCGTCCGTCCATATCCGGCAAGCCCACGTCGAGCAGGATGGCGTCGAAGTATTCGCCCTTGGCCAACTCGATGGCCCGGCCGCCGGAGGACGCCTCGGCGGTGGCGAACTCCTCGTGCAGGCGCAATTGGTCGCCCAGCGACTGGCGCAAGGCATCGTCGTCATCGACCAGCAGTATCTTTTTCGCCGTACCAGCGACCATCATGCCCCCGTTGGCCGATACCCAGGACAGCCCGAAATGTTAAGGCCTATGACCAGGATAAGCGCCTGTTTCGCCCTGAGATAACATTGGCGCGAAGACGGTTCAAGCAGAGGTCCGGCGCCGGTCAGCCGCCGTCGACCATGTCCTTGACCGCGGTGAAGAGCGGATGGCCGGCCATGCCGAGCGCATCCGCCGCCGAAAAGTGGTTCCGGCCGGGCAGATCCACGACCCGGACCGGCAGGCCGTGGTCCGTCCAGGCCGCCGCCAGTTCCGCCTGCTGAAGCAAGAATTCCGCGGTTTCCTCGCCGCCGACGGCGAGAATCAGCGGCCCGGACTCCTTTGGCAGCAGGCGGGCCGGGCTCATGGTCGCCTCGGTGGCCGGGTCGATGCGCAGAATATCTTGATGATAGCTGCGGCGCAGGGGCTCCAGCTCATAGACGCCGGAGATGGCGCAGGCGCCCTTGACCGGCCGGGGCCGGCCGTTCGCGATCGCGGCCCATTCGGTGAGCAGGGCCATGGCGGCCAAATGGCCGCCCGCCGAATGGCCGGCCACGTACAGGCGATCCACGTCCAGGCCATGGTTCGCACCGGTATCGGCCAGCCAGAGAATGGCGCGGCGAATCTGGGCGACGATATCGGCGATGCCGATCTTCGGTGCCAGATCGTAGTTCACGGAGGCGAAGGCAATGCCGGCCTCCAGGAAGGGGGGCGCCAGATAGCTGAAATCGCCCTTGTCCAGACTTTGCCAATAGCCGCCGTGGATGAAGACGAGAACCGGGGGGCGGACCGAGACGCCCTCCGGCCCGACGCTGGACCCATTTTTGGGCAGGAACAGATCGAGAGTTTGCCCCCCGGTATCCCCATAGGCCAGATCGAGACGGCCGCCGATCCGCGCCCGTACCGCCGCGCTCTCCTTGGCCCAGCGGTCGAAATAGAGCGCATGTTCCGGCCAGCGCGCGCGAAGGTTGAGCTGGCGGTCCAGTTCCGCCCGGTCCATCCCTCGATAAAGCCCTTGCGGCATGGCGATTTACCCTCTTATCTGACGTCGCGGGCGTGAGCCGGTGGTTTTGGGCCCGGCGGTTGTTGGGCCGGCGTTGGTGCCCCATCTAATGAGTCGGCCCGCAGCCGCTGTTATGACCCGGATCACCGCCATCGGTGACTCTAGGATCGCTAGGTCTTAGACTATACAGGATTTATGCTCGAACCACTCGCAAGCCAGAATGTTGCCGATGGCACGGTCCTGCAAGCCGTGGCGCGGGCTATTGCCGATTTGCGCCGGGGCGCCCCGATTGTGTTGCATGGCGCCGGTGAAGCGGCCCTGATCGTGGCCGCCGAACAGGCGAGCGACGATTCCCTGACTCGCCTGACTACCCTGGCGTCCAGTGCGCCGAAGCTGCTGCTGACCGGCCGGCGGGCCGCGGCCCTTGGTTTATCGCCAAGCCAGGCGGCCGCGACCGTGGTGGCCCTGCATCTCGATGACTCCCCGGCGGCCACGGTGGTCGAGTTGGCGGACCCAACCAGCGGCCGATCGACTGACCCTGGAGCCTCCCTGCCCATGGCCACGGTGAGCCGTGGCTTGGCCGCCGCAGCGATCGACGTGTGCAAGCTGTCGCGTCTATTGCCCGCCGCTATGTTTGCCCGGATCAGCCCGGTTCCGGCCAATCCGGCGGCGTGGGCGGCCAGTCACGATCTTCTGGCCCTGCGGACCAGCGACGTGGAGGAGTATCGCTTTGCCGGGGCCCGGTCGCTGACCCGCGTGGCCGCGGCCAGACTGCCGTTGGCGCAGGCGGAAAACGCTCGGGTCATCGCATTCCGCCCCGGCGATGGCGGGATCGAGCATATGGCCCTGGTGATCGGCGAGCCGCAAGGAGATGCACCGGTGCTGGTGCGCCTGCATTCCGAGTGTTTCACCGGCGATTTGCTGGGCAGCCTGCGGTGCGATTGCGGCGATCAATTGCACGGCGCCATCGAGGCCATCGCCAAGGCCGGATCGGGTGTCCTGCTCTATCTGGCCCAGGAGGGGCGGGGCATCGGCCTGGTCAACAAGCTTCGGGCGTACAGCCTGCAGGACCGCGGGGCCGATACGGCCGAGGCCAACGAGCAGCTGGGCTTCGACGCGGACGAACGGATCTACCTGCCGGCCGCGGCGATGCTGCGCCAGCTTGGCTTTCGCCGGGTCCGCCTGCTGACCAACAATCCCCATAAGATGGCGGCCCTGGCCCGATGCGGCATCAGCGTGGAGGAGCGGGTGCCCCATGCCTTCCCCTCCAACGGCCACAACGCCTTCTATCTGGCCACCAAGGCGGCCCGCTTCGGTCACGAGTTCTAAAGCCGCTTCCGCGATCCCTTTGGTCCGCGCGGACCCGGCAAATATTGCCGGGTGTGTCGGTTTAGGCCCCCAAGAATACTAGAAATATACGTTGAATCAGATAGTTAAGTCTGGCCCCGTTCTTGCGACAATAGCGGGTGATGGAGCCGTCGACACTCTTACCCGTTGCCGCCACCCGGCCCGACGCCCGCCCGCTCGCGCGGGCGGCTGTGCCGCAGGGGGGTGATCTGGATCGCCCGACCCTGCGCACACCCATGGCTGTGCCCGAGGTCGATCTGGCGTTTGCCGACATCCTAGATCTGTTTAACCCCTTGCAACATATCCCCATTGTGTCGTCCATCTACCGGGCTGTGACCGGGGACGAGATTTCCGGCCCGGCCACGGTGCTGGGCGGCGCCCTGTTCGGCGGACCGTTGGGGTTCGTGGCCGGCATCGTGGAGGCCATTTCCAGCCAGATCGCCGGCGAAAGTCTCGGCGAGATGGCGATTGCCGCCGCGTTCGGTGGCGTCGAACAGGGTCACGGCCAGGGCCAAACCACCGCGGTGGCCGCAGCCGATCCGGCGGATGCCCGGCCAACACCCTCCCTGGTTGCGGCGCAGGCGCCAGAGCCCGAGATCCGGGCGGCGCCCGCCGCGTTCCACACTGCAGCCAAAAGCACGGAAATGCCGGCCAAACTCAAGCCGGTTCCGGTTATACCCGTGAGCGAGCAGCCCCTGACCGGAGACGCGGCGTTGCAGGCGCTGGCCGCCGATTTGCGCGGGCCCGGCGTATCCGCCGCCGTGCTGCAGCCACCAAGCATGGCACCAAGAATCGGCACGACAGAGACCGATGCGCGGTTGATGACACCACTGCCACCGGATGAATTCGCCGCGCAAATGCTTGAGGGATTGGACAAGTACAAGGCGCTGGCCGCGGAACGGGCACAACAACAGGCGGCCCCCACCCGGCGTATCGATCAAGCGCTCTAACGCGTGATCCGCGACCGGGCGGGCCGATTTGGCTATACTCCGGATATGGATCTGATCGTTACCCACGCGGATGGGCATTGGCGCGCCGTATTCGGCGATGCCATTTGGCCCTGTGCCGTCGGCCGGAGCGGGGTGACCCGCGACAAGCGCGAAGGCGACGGGGCCACACCCGCCGGGTGTTGGATCTTACGCCGGGTGCTCTATCGGCCGGACCGGATGGCGGCCCCGGCCACGGTCCTGCCCACGGCACCGCTGTCCCCAACGGACGGCTGGTGCGACGATGCCGATGACCTTCGATACAATCAACCGGTCACCCTTCCCACGGCCGGGCGGCATGAGCGGCTGTGGCGCGCGGATGGCCTCTACGATGTCATCGTGGTGCTCAGCCACAACGAAGCCCCGGCGGTCGCCGGCCGCGGCAGCGCCATCTTCCTGCACGTCGCCGCACCCGGCTACGCGCCGACCGAGGGGTGCGTCGCCTTGGCGTTGCCCGATCTGCTGACCGTACTGGCCGCCGCCGACGTGCACACCCGTGTGTGCGTCGCGGACTCTGACGTCCGGGCGACTTAGACCGGTAGCGGCCGGGCGCCGAAAATAGCCGTTCCCACGCGCACATGGGTGGCGCCGAAGCGGATGGCGGTTTCGAAATCGCCGCTCATGCCCATGGACAAATTCGTCAGGCCGTTGCGCGCCGCGATTTTCGCCAGCAGGGCGAAATGCAGGGCCGGTTCCTCGTCCAGGGGCGGAATGCACATGAGACCGGTCACCGGCAGGCCCAATTCGTCGCGCGCCAAGGCAACGAATGCATCGGTTTCGCGCGGCAGGACGCCGGCCTTTTGCGGTTCCTCGCCGGTATTGACCTGGACAAAGCATTCGGGGCGGCGCTTGGCTTTTGCCATTTCCTTGGCCAGGGCCTTGGCCAGTTTCGGCCGGTCCACGGTTTCGATCACATCGAACAGGGCCACCGCATCGCCCGCCTTGTTGGTTTGCAGCGGCCCGATCAGGTGCAAGGACAGATCCGGATGGGCGGCGCGCAAAGCCGGGAATTTGCCTTGCGCTTCCTGCACCCGGTTTTCGCCGAAGGTGCGGTGCCCGGCGCGGATGGCCTCCTCGATACGCGCCGCGCCATGAGTCTTGCCGACCGCCACCAAGGTGACAGCCCCGGCGGGCCGGCCGGCCGCCGC
>DASWJP010000024.1:0-9244 GCA_036397065.1 Kiloniellales bacterium
GCCCGCCGCTACCAGCACCAGGCCGGCCATCCGGAGCGCACCCGCATCATCACCTGCGCCGGGGCCTTCCACGGCCGCACCCTGGCCACCCTGGCCGCCGCCGGCAACCCCAAGTACCTGGAAGGCTATGGGCCGCCGGTCGAGGGTTTCGATCAGGTCGCCTTCGGCAACCTCAACGAGCTGCGCGCCGCCATCGGCGGACAGACCGCGGCTATTCTGGTCGAGCCGGTGCAGGGCGAGGGCGGCGTCCGCCCGGCCAGCCTCGAGTATTTGCGCGCCTTGCGCGCGACGTGCGACGAGTTCGGCCTGCTGCTGCTGTTCGACGAGGTGCAATGCGGCCTGGGCCGCACCGGCAAGTTTCTGGCGCACGAATGGGCCGGCATCGCCCCCGATGCGGCGGCCTTGGCCAAGGGCCTGGGCGGCGGCTTTCCCATCGGCGCCATCCTGGCCACCGAAAAGGCGGCGGCACCCATGACCGTCGGCTCCCACGGGAGCACTTTCGGCGGCAATCCGCTGGCCATGGCCGTGGGCAATGCGGTGCTCGATGTGATTCTGGCCGACGGCTTCCTGGAGCAGGTGGACCGGCGGGCGCGGCGCCTGTGGGATCGCCTGGAAGAGGTGGTGGCGCGCCATCCCAAGGTGCTGGCCGAGGTGCGCGGCGCCGGGCTGCTGATCGGCCTGCGCGCCGTGGTGCCGAATGGCGATCTGGTCACGCGTCTGCGCGAGCAGGGCCTGCTCACCGCCGCGGCCGCCGAAAACGTGGTGCGCATATTGCCGCCGCTGATCCTCGACGACAGCCATATCGGCGAGGCCATCGGGATTCTCGATCAGGTGTGCGGTGACTGGGCCGCGGCGGCCTGACATGCCGTCCATCAAGCATTTCCTCGATCTCGACCGCTTCGATTCGGCCACCCTGCGGCACATGCTCGAAACCGGCGCGGCGTTCAAGCGCGGCGAGACGCCGGGCGGGAAAGAAAAACCGCTGGCCGGCAAGATGCTGGCCATGATCTTCGAAAAACCGTCCACCCGCACCCGCGTCTCCTTCGAGATCGGCATCCGCGAGCTGGGCGGCGAGGCGGTGGTTCTGGATAGCAACAGCAGCCAGCTTGGCCGGGGCGAGACGGTGGCCGATACGGCCCGAGTCCTGTCGCGCTATGTGGATGCCATCATGATGCGCACCACCAGCGAGGCGAAGCTTCTGGAGATGGCCGAGCATGCCACGGTGCCGGTGATCAACGGCCTGACCGACCGCACTCATCCCTGCCAGATGATGGCCGATGTGATGACCTTCGAGGAGCATCGCGGGCCGATCGCCGGCAAGGTCGTCGCCTGGTCCGGCGATGGCAACAACATGGCCGCCTCGTGGATACACGCCGCCGTGCGCTTCGGCTTCGAGTTGCGTCTGGCCTGCCCCGAGCATCTCGCGCCGCCGCCCGACGTGCTCGCCTGGGCCAAGGCCGAGGGCGGCCGGATCGTGGTCACCGGATCGGTGGAAAAGGCGGTCACCGGGGCCGATTGCGTGGTCACCGATACGTGGGTGTCCATGGGCGACGAGTCCGGCGAGACCCCGAGCCGGCACAATCTGTTGCGGCCCTATCAGGTGGACGATCACATGATGCGCCTGGCCAAGCCGGATGCGATCTTCATGCACTGCCTGCCGGCGCACCGGGGCGACGAGGTGACCGCTTCGGTCATCGACGGGCCGCAGTCGGTGGTCTGGGACGAGGCGGAAAACCGCCTGCACGCGCAAAAGGGTATCCTGTACTGGTGCCTCGCCTGATGCGAAAGGCTGCCGCCGCCAGGCGCCAGCCGGACGACGATATCATCCAGCCCTTCCTGCTCGAATCCTCGGGGATTCGCGGCAATCTGGTGCGCCTGGGGCCGGTGGTGCACGAGATCCTGACGCGCCATGCCTATCCGGCGCCGGTGGCGGGGTTGTTGAGCGACCTGCTGGTGTTGGACGCCATGCTCGCCGGCTTGATCAAGCGGGCCGGCATTTTCTCGTTGCAGACCAAGGGCGATGGGGCGGTCGGCACCATGATCGCCGACATGACCTCCAGCGGCGATCTGCGCGGCTATGCGGCGTTCAACGCGGAACGCCTTGCCGCCATCGCGGCCGGCCGCGCCGGCGTGCCGGCGTTGCTCGGCACCGGCTATTTGGCTTTCACCGCCGATCCGGGCCCGCCGGCCGAGCGCTACCAGGGCATCGTCGAGCTGACCGGCGAAACCCTGGCGGAATGCCTGCAGCATTATTTCCGCCAATCGGAACAGGTGAACAGCGGCCTGATCGTCGCCACCGGCCAAATCGGCGGCGCCTGGCGGGCCGCCGGCCTGGTGCTGCAACGGCTGCCCGAGGACTCTCCCGCGGTGGGCCAACCCATGGACGAGGATGCCTGGCGGCGGGCGATGATTTTGCAGGCGAGTTGCACCCGCGCCGAGCTGATCGGCCCGGACGTGCCGCCCAACGACCTGCTCTATCGGCTCTTTCACGAGGAAGGGGTGCGGGTTTTCCGCCGCCGCACGGTCAAGGCCGGCTGCCGCTGCTCGCGCCGGCGGCTGGAGCAAACCTTGCGCGCCTTGCCCCGGCATGAGGTGGAAGATCTGCGCGTCGACGGCGAAGTGGTGGTTACCTGCGAGTTCTGCAACCGCACCTATCGCTTCGATACGGCCGCCCTGGCCCGCATCTATGCGTCGTGATCACCGCGCCGAGTTCACCGTGCCTTGATCGTGCCCGAATCAGGGGGTAAGCATCAGCCCGTGTCGGCGCCCTACACAGGCCCGAGTCGGTCAAGTCGCGCCACGCCATTACCAAGGAGAGACCCATGCTCCGTTTGCCGCGAAGAGCTTTTGTTGCCGCCGCTCTCGTCGGCGGCCTGACCCTGGCCGCCTGCACGACTCCGCCGCCGCAAAACCGCTTTCCCGAGATCACCTTCAAGCATCTGCCGCCGATCAACCTCGATGTGCGCGAGATCACGGTGGAAGACGACTACCGGGCGCCCGGCACGCCGCCCAACGTGGAGCATCTGTTTCCGGCGCGCCCGGCGGCGGCGGCGACGGCTTGGGGCCGTGATCGCCTGGTCGCCGCCGGCACGTCGCGGCATCTGCGCTATGTGGTGCGCGATGCCTCGGCCGTCGAGACCACGCTGAAGACCAAGACCGGCCTGAGCGGCATGCTCACCGTCGATCAGTCGGAGCGCTACGCCCTGCGCATCGCGGTCGAACTGCTGCTGACCGCCGATGATGGGCGGAGCGAGGGCACTGCCACCGCTGCAGTCGAGCGGTCCACCACCGTACCCGAGGACAGCAAGCTCGCCGACCGCGAGAAGATCTGGTTCAAGCTGGTCGAAGACGCCATGAAGGAGCTGGACGCACAACTCGAAAAGACGGTCAAGACGGTGTTCTTCCAATACGTCATTCAGTGACGCTGTCGCGGACCAGGCGGCGGCGGTTGCGCCCATGATCGGAGTCTTCGATTCCGGACATGGCGGCCTGACCATCCTGCGCGCCCTGGCCGACCGGTTGCCCGACCGGCGGTTCCTCTATCTCGGCGATCACGCGCACGCCCCATACGGCGACCGTGCGCCCGAAGATATCTATGCCCTGACCATCGAGAATGTCAGCCGGCTGTTCAGCCACGGCTGCGAGCTGGTGCTGCTGGCCTGCAACACCGCGGCCGCCGTGGCCTTGCGGCGGCTGCAACAGGATTGGCTGCCGCACGCCTATCCGGGACGCCGCGTCCTCGGCGTCCTGGTGCCGACGGTCGAGGCGGTCACCCAGGTGCCCTGGCATATCAAGGCACCACCCCCCGGCGCGCCGCGCGATGCCGCGACGGTGGCCATCTTCGCCACCCGCCCGACGGTCGAAAGCGGCGCCTATCCGTATGAAATCGGCATCCGCGCCCCGGCGATCAACGTCGTCCAGCAGGCCTGCCCGCGCCTGGTGGCGGCTATCGAATCGGCTGCGGCGGAGGCCGAGGTGCGCGACATGGTGGCGCAATATGTGTCTCGTCTGCGCGAGCAGATCGGCGGCGCCACGCCGGATTCCGCGATTCTCGGCTGCACCCACTATCCGCTGGTCGCCTGGGCGTTCGCCGAGGCGTTGCCGAAAGCCGTACGCATCCTTGGCCAGCCGGCCATTGTCGCCGAAAGTTTTGCCGACTACCTCGCCCGGCATGTCGAGTTTCCGCCGCCGCCGGCACCCGCCGCGAATATCTTTCTGACCACCGGCGATCCGGCCCTGGCCGGTGACTTGGGCAGCCGTTTCTTCGGCGAGACGATCGTCTTTCGCGCGCTCAGCCCCGCCAGAACACCGGCGCGAACAGGACCAGGACAGTAAATAGCTCCAGCCGGCCGAGCAGCATGCCGGCGGAGAGCAGCCACTTGGCGCCATCGGGCAAGGTCTTGTAGGTGCCGGCCGGGCCGATGATCTCGCCCAGGCCCGGGCCGACATTGGCGATCGCCGAGGCGGCGCCGGAGACGGCGGTCACGAAATCCAATCCGAACATGCCCAAGCCGGTGGCCAGCAGGACGAAGCAGACGATGAACAGGAAAAAGAATCCCATCACCGATTCGGCAACCGATTCCGGAATCGGCCGCTTGTTGTAGTACGGAAAGAAAACCCCGTGCGGTTGCACCAGCCGTTTGATCTGCACCATCGCCGTGGCATGCAGAACCTGGAAGCGAAAGATCTTGATGCCGCAGGTGGTGGAACCGGCGCAACCGCCGACGAACATCAGCGCGAACATGACGGCCATGACGAATCCGCCCCAGGCATCGAACGTCGCGTTCGAGTACCCGGTTCCGGTCATGATCGAGACCACATTGAAGGTGCTGTAGCGCAAGGCCTTGCCCGGGGCCATGATATCCTGCAACCACAGCCAACCAGCCACCAACAGGACGGCCGTCAGGATGACGGCCATCATCCACCGCACCTGGCTGTCCTGAAAGATCAATCCGGGCTTGCCGCGGATCATGCGCAGGTAAAGCACGAAGGGCAGGCTGCCGAGAATCATGAACCCGCTAATGGCCCAATCGATGGCCGCACTGTCGAATCGCGCCAGCGATTGATCCGAGGTCGAGAACCCGCCGGTGGCGATCGAAGTCATGGCATGCGCCACGGCCTCGAATCCGGTCATACCCAGGCTCCACAGGATGATGGCGGCCACCGCTGTCAGGAAGACATAGATCAGGCTGATGCCGCCGGCGATCTGCGCCGCTCGCGGCAGCACCTTGTCGGTCTCGAAGGCTTCGACACGGAACAGCTGCATGCCGCCGACCTGCAGGATGGGCAGCACGGCAATCGCCATGACGATGATGCCGATGCCGCCCAGCCATTGCAGGATGGCCCGCCACAGCAGGATGCCCGGCGGGGCGTTGTCCAGGCCGATGATCACCGTGGCGCCGGTGGTGGTGACCCCCGACATGGATTCGAAGAAGGCATCGGTGAAGCTCAGCTCAAGCTCGCTGAAGGCAAACGGCAGGGAGCCGAACAGGGCGACCACCAGCCACGCCAGATTGGTCATGATAAAAGCCTGGCGCAGGGAAAACCCCTCCCAGCCGGAGTGCGCCGTGAGAATCATGGAAACACCCACGAACAACGCCATTGCGGCGGCGACGCTGAAGACCTCCCAGTCGGGATGGCCGGCCAGGGCATCGACAATGGCGGGAATGATCATCGCCACCGACAGGACGGAGATCAGAATCCCGAGAACGAAGATGACGGGGCGAAACTGAATCACCTAGGGGCCCCTCCCGGACAGCACAAAGGCGTGATCAGAGCCCGGCACCCGAATTGGCGATGAGGGCGAGAAATTCCCGCCGGGTGCGCGGGTCGGTGCGAAATCGCCCAAGCATGCGGCTGGTCACCATGGTCGAGCCGGCCTTGTGCACGCCGCGCGCGGTCATGCACTGATGGGTGGCCTCGATGACCACGGCCACGCCTTGCGGCTCCAGCACCTCGTTGATGGTGTTGGCGATCTGGGCGGTCATCTTCTCTTGGATCTGCAACCGCCGGGCATAGGCTTCGACCACGCGGGCCAGCTTGCTGATGCCGACCACGCGGCGCTCCGGCAGATAGGCCACATGAGCATGCCCCAATATGGGCATCATGTGGTGCTCGCAATGGGAATCGAACCGGATATTGCGCAGCAGCACGATCTCGTCATAGCCCTCGACCTCTTCGAAGGTCCGTTGCAGCAAGGCAACCGGGTCGACGTCATAGCCCTCGAAGAATTGCTGGTAGGCGCGGACGACACGCGACGGCGTCTCCAACAAGCCTTCGCGCTGCGGATCGTCGCCGGCCCAGCGGAGCAGGGTGACGACCGCGGCCTTCGCTTCCGCTTCGCTTGGCCGGCCGCTGGCCGCCGGTTTCTTGGCGCGGGTCTTGGCGGCGCCGAGGCGCTGGCTGCGTTTTTTTGCGGTCAAGTTCAAGCGTCCCAATTGTTGGCTATTGCGCGGGTGATGCGGTGCACCGGCAGGATCGGTCGCCGCCGTTAGTTCAGGCGCACCGCCTGATGCGGGCTGTCCAGCGAGAACGCCGGCACCGCGACTTCGAAATGCCGGCCGTCCAAACCCTTCATCTCATAGGTGCCCACCATGATTCCCGAAGGCGTGGTCAGCGGCGTCCCGCTGGTGTATTCGAACGATTCGCCGGGGCGCAAGGTCGGCTGCTCGCCGACCACGCCGGCACCGCGGACCTCCTGACTCCGGCCCGTGGAATCGGTGATCTGCCAATAGCGGTTGATCAGCTGAACCGTTTCCTCGCCCAGGTTCTGGATACGCACCTGATAGGCCCAGACGAAATGATTCTCGTCGGGCGACGACTGCTCTTCGAGATAGATCGGTTTCACCGTTACGCGAATCGATTGTGTGGTCGCATCGTACATTGCCGGTTCGCCCCCTATTGCCACGGTGCATGTGCGGCCATTCCGGTGGCAACATATTACGCGTTGCCGCGGCCTTCTCCAAGCCGCGTTCACGGCTTGCCGTTGACTTCTTCGGTCAGGCCGATGCGCACCAGCGGGCCGCCGTCGGCGGGCGCATCCGCCGGATCGTGGGTTACCAGCAGGGTCGGCAGGGCGTTGGACTGGACATGCTCGAAGACAAACCGGCGAAACCGCGTGCGCAGGCCCACGTCGAGCTTGGAGAACGGTTCGTCCAGCAGCAGGGCCCGCGGCTGTGCCAAGAGCGTGCGCATCAGCGCCACCCGGGCCCGCTGGCCGCCGGACAGGGTGGCCGGATCGCGGCCGCCAAATCCGGCAAGATCCGCCTCGGCCAGGGCTTCATCGATACGTTGCCGGCGCACCCTCCGGTCCGAAGGCGTCCGCGGCAGGCCAAAGGCCAGGTTTTCGGCGACGCTGAGGTGCGGAAACAGTAGATCGTCCTGGAAGAGAATGCCGATGCGCCGCCGCTCCGTCGGCAGGGAAGTGACATCTGCCCCGTCCAGCAAGACCTGCCCGCCGGCCTCCAGGCCGGGATCGAGGGTGCCGCAGATGTAGGCCAAAAGGCTGGACTTGCCGCATCCGCTAGGCCCCATGACCGTGGCCACCTGGCCGGGCGCGACCGCCAGATCGAGCGGTTCCACCAGCATCCGCCCGCCGACGCGCAAGAAGACACCGCGCAATACCAGCCGGCCCTTCATGCGTGCCGCCGGGTGCTGAGGCGGCGGCCCGGCACCGCCAGGACGATGGCGAAGGCCAACAGTGGCAACAGGCTCTGCAGGAAGGCGTAGACTCCCAACACCCGCCGGTCGCCGCCACCGGCCAACGCCACCGCTTCCGTGGTCAGGGTGGCAAAGCGGCCGGCGCCGGCGAACAGGGTCGGCAGGTATTGCGCCACGCTGACGGCGAAGCCGACCGCCGCGGCGAACAGCACCGGGCGCAGCAGCATGGGCAGCTTGACCCGCCAGAACACCCGGTCCGGGGAGGCGCCTAGGCACTGCGCCGTGCGGGCAAAGCGCGGGTCGAGGCTGCGGTACGGGTCGGCCAGGGACAGGAACACATAGGGTAGGACGAACAGCAGGTGGCTCCAGATCAGCGCCACCCAGGTGCCGTCGATGCCCACACGCGCCGCGAGAATTTGCGCGCCGAACAGAAAGCCGACCTGCGGCACCAGCAGCGGCGTATAGAGCAACCACAATCCGCGCGCCGAGGTGGTCAGGCCCCGTCGCTGCTCATTCTCCAGGCAGCCGAGGGTCAAGGCCAAGGCGATGGCCGCCGCCGCCAGGGCCACGATCAGGGTGGTACTGCCGGTCCACCACAAACCGGCCCCTTGGCGCATCCAGTTGTCCAGGGTCCAGCTTTCCGGCAAGACCCGCGGATACGGCCAGCGGCGGGCCAGCGACCATACCGCCAGGCCGAGCACGCTGGCACAGGCGACGGCCACGAGGCCGGTCATCGCGCCTCCGGCCAGGCGGCGCGGCAGGCGACCACGCCCGCCGCGTGCCCCGCCGGTCAGCCAGCGCCGGCAGCTGTGGGCGGCGCCTACCTCGGCCAGTCGCCACAGGCCGATGACGGCGATCACCACGGCCAGTTGCAAGACCGCCCCGGCGGCGCCGACGAAGCGCATCGCCAGGTCCGGATCGTTGAACCAGCGAAAGACCAGAATGGCCAAGGGCGGCGGCGTTTGCGGCGCCAGGAAGATTGCCATGTCGACCACCGACAGGGAAAAGGCTAGCACCGCATAGATGGGCAAGCGGATCTGCGGATAGATGGCCGGCAGCACCGTCTTCAGCCACGCCGTCACCGGCCCATAGCCAAGCGAGCGGGCCACGGCCAAACGCTCGCTGGCATGGGCTTGATCGAGGGCGGCAATCGTCATCAACAGAAGATACGGCGTCTCCTTGACCACCAAGGCGAAGGCCAGTGCCAGGCCGTAGGAGTCCTGCACCAGGGCGACATCCGGCGGCACCTGCCAGCCGGTCGCCCAGGGCGAGACCAGGCGCAAGAGCCAACCGCTGGGCGCGATCAGGAACGCCAGGCCGACGGCAATCGCTAGATGCGGCACCGCCAGTAGCGGCGCCAGAAACCGGCGCAACCGCCGGAACAGGAGTGTGTTGTGGCAGGCGGCGACGAAGCCGACGGTGAGTAAAAGCGATACCGCTGTCGACAGCACGCCGGATGTCAGCGACAGGCGCAGGGCGCCGGGCAATCCAGGCGTCGCGAACAGATCCCGCCACGGCGCCAGGCCGAAATGATCGCCGCCGAGCGCCGGGAAATAGCCGAACGCGGGCAGCCAGGTACCGATCA
>DASWJP010000025.1:0-14145 GCA_036397065.1 Kiloniellales bacterium
CGACGGGGGCACCCGCACCGCCGCCATCACCGGCGGCTATGTGGCCTTGTACCTGGCCTTTCGCCACATGCAAGCGATCGGGGCGCTGAGCGCCATTCCCCTGACCGATCAGGTGGCCGCCGTTTCCTGCGGCCTGTTCGAGGGGCATGCGGTCCTGGATTTGGATTACGCCGAGGATTCGACGGCCCAGGCCGATGCCAACTTCGTGCTCACCGGCGGCGGCGGCATCATCGAGGTGCAGACCACCGCCGAAAAGGAACCCTTCACCCGGCCCCAGTTCGAAACCTTGTTCGAAATGGCCGAGAGCGGCATTCGCGAGCTGACCGCACTGCAGCGCCGAGCCCTGGGGATCGCGGAGGGCGCATGAGCCGCCAAGAGACCGCCGGTACCGCCGGTAAACTGGTCCTGGCCAGCCACAATCCCGGCAAGGCCAGGGAAATGTCGGCGCTGTTGGCGCCGCACGGGTTGACTGTCCTTTCCGCCGCCGGCCTCGGCCTGGCGGAGCCGGAGGAAACCGGGGCGACTTTCGCCGCGAATGCCATCCTCAAGGGCTTGGCGGCGGCCGGCGCCGCCGGCCTGCCGGCGCTCGCCGATGATTCCGGCCTGGCGGTGAGCGCCCTGGGCGGCCAGCCCGGCATCCATTCGGCCCGCTGGGCCGGACCGGGGCGCGATTTTGCCGTGGCCATGGGCCGGGTCGAAGAGGAACTGGCGCGCCGGGGCGCCACAGACCGCAGTGCCACCTTTTTCAGCGTCCTGTGCCTCGCCTGGCCCGACGGCCGCCACGAGACCTTCGAGGGCCGGGTCGACGGCACCCTGGTCTGGCCGCCGCGCGGTGCCAACGGCTTCGGCTACGATCCGGTCTTTCAGCCCCAGGGCGCCAAAAAAACCTTTGGCGAGATGACGGCGGCGGAAAAAGATGCGCTGAATCACCGCACCCGCGCCTTCGCCAAACTGGCGGCGCGCGGCTTCGCCGATCTGCGATGACCGCCCCGGCGATTCAGACGGCGCACCCCGCGGCGATTCCGGCACCTCTCCCCGCGGCCGGCTTTGGCATCTATGTGCATTGGCCGTTTTGCCGCGCCAAGTGCCCGTATTGCGATTTCAACAGCCACGTGCGCGAGGCCATCGATCAGGCTCGCTGGCGCCGTGCCTTGTTGGCCGAGCTGGACCATTACGCTTCCGAAACATCCGCGCGGCGGGTCACCAGCGTCTTTTTCGGCGGCGGCACCCCCTCCCTGATGGCACCCGAGACGGTGGCGGCGGTGATCGCCCACATCGGCGCGCACTGGACCCTGGCCGATGACGTGGAAATCACCCTGGAAGCCAATCCGACCTCGGTGGAATCCGCCCGTTTCGCCGGCTTTCGCGCCGCCGGGGTCAACCGGGTCTCGCTCGGCGTGCAGGCCCTGGACGATGCGGCGTTGCGCTTTCTCGGCCGCCAGCACAGCGCCCGCGAAGCGCTGGCCGCCATTGACGTGGCGCGCCGGCATTTTTCCCGCTGGTCCTTCGATCTGATCTATGCCCGGCCGGAACAGACCGTGGCCGCCTGGCGCGCAGAATTGGCGCAGGCCCTGGCCGAGGGTGCGACACACCTGTCGCTCTATCAGCTGACCATCGAGGAGGGCACGGTCTTCCACGGCGCCTGGCGGCGCGGCGAATTGTCGCCGCCCGCCGAGGCCCGCGCCGCCGATCTCTTCGAGGCCACCCAGGAGGCCATGGCCGCGGCCGGACAGCCGGCCTACGAGATTTCCAACCACGCACAGCCCGGCGAGGAATGCCGGCACAATCTGACCTATTGGCGCTATGGCGATTACGTGGGCATCGGCCCCGGTGCCCACGGCCGTTTGAGTTTACCGATGGGCGATGGGACGGTGCGCAAGATCGCCACCCGCCAGCACCGGGCGCCCGAGGCCTGGCTGGCCGGCGTCGAGACGGCCGGCCACGCCACCCGCGCGCGGGACGACATCGGCGCGCCGGCGCGCCTGGCGGAGATGGTCATGATGGGCCTGCGTCTGCGCGAAGGCGTTTCCCGCGCCGCTTTCCGGCGCGAGGTGGGCGCCGAGCCGGAAGAAGCATTGCCCGCCGCCACGCTGCGCCAACTGATCGGTGGCGGGTTCCTGGTGCTGGATGAGGCGGCCTTGCGCGCCACCGATGCGGGCCGCCTGCGCCTGGATGGATTGCTTGGTCGTCTGTTGGCCTAGTTTACCAGCGGCTGGAAGCTGCGTGGTGCCTCGTCGATCACCTTGAAGCCATTGCGGCGGATCTCGAGAATGGCCAGGGTGCGCTCCACCTCGCCCGTGGGCAGAAAACGGAACACCCCGTCGATGCCGGAAAAGCCGCTGGCCTGGGTCAGAGCGACCTGGCTGAAGTCAGGCTCCTGGCCTTTTTCCTGGGCGCGGCGGGCCAACACCGCGGAGAGGGCCGTGGTATCGTAGGCCAAGGTCGCCAGGCGCGGCGGCGCCTCGCCGAAGGTTTTCTGATAGCGATCCCGGAAACTCGTCCACAGGGCCGGGGTCGGCGCCGTGAACCAGGCATTCTGCAGGGACGGCTCGGCGCCCAGCTCCGGATCGTCCCACAGGGCCGTGCCGAGGAAGCGAATCTCGGCCGGATCCACATCGAAATAGGCCAGCAACGGCGCGATCGACTGTACCCGCTTGCTGCCATCGGGCAGGATCACCGCATGGAAATCCGGCGGCCCCATCGTCTCCAAGCCATCGAGCCGCTTGAGCGCCAGCATGGCCGCCTCATCGGTGCTCGCCGCCAGCAGCTGCCGCTGCGCCAACAACGCCTGATGCCGCGCCTCGTAGTCGGCCAGCAGGCGGACCTCGGGGGTCAAATCGGGGGCATCGGATTTGTACAGCACCACCCGGGTCAGCACGGCACCGGTGCGCGCCGCCGCATCGCGGGCCGAATCGACGACCGCGGCACCGTACGGCGTATCGGGGGCAAAGACCGCCAGGCGGGTGAGCGACTGGCTGACCGCATAGGTGATCATCCGATCCATCTGCGGCCGCGGGCCGAGTCCGACCACGTAAACCCCATCGCCGGCCACCGCGCGGTCGTTGGAATAGGCGACCACGTTGACCTGGGCGGCCCGCGCCGAGGCGGCCATGGCTTCGACCGACGTGGCGAACAGGGGCCCGAGAATCAGCTTGGCGCCTTTGGACAGCACCTGCTGGGTGGCCGCGACCGCGCCTTCGGGAGAACTGCCCGTATCGCCGACCACCAGGGCGAAGCCGTCGCCGCCCACATCGAAGAGAGCCATCTGCGCGGCGTTGAGCAGGGCCTGGCCGAGGCGCGCCTGCGGCCCGCTGAGCGGCAGCAGCAAGCCGACCCGGATTCGCGAATCCAAATCGGTCTGCGTGACGGCGGCCCCCGCCGGCGGCTCCGCCGTCTCGGCGCGCAGGGGCCCGCCCAGGATCACCGCCGGGGCCGCCGCCGCGCTGGGCGGCGGCGTGTCTTGCACCGGGGGAATGGCGGTGGGTACGGTTGCGGATTCACAGCCGGCGAGCAGCAGCAGCGCGCTCAACCCCAGGAGCAGCGGCCGGTGCGGAAGAAACCGGCGGTGGCGCGGTAACGATGTCAAAGAAATCACCGGCGAATCCATCGTCCTCAAAGCGCGCCGACCGTAGCGGTCCGGCGCCCCTAAGTAAACCTGCCGCGCGCGACAGCTTGCCTAGAGGCGCCGCCGCACCGGGGCTTTACCTGGTGGCCACGCCCATCGGCAATCTGGCGGACATCAGCTTGCGCGCGCTCGATCTTCTGAGCAAGGCCGACGTCATTGCCTGCGAAGACACCCGGGTCACCCGCAAGCTGCTGGCGGCGCACGGCCTGCACACCGCGATGACCACCTACCACGAGCACAACGCCGAACGGGTGCGGCCCCGGCTGATTGAACACATGAAGTGTGGCAAAGCCGTGGCGCTGGTGTCCGATGCGGGCACGCCGCTGCTCTCCGATCCGGGCTACAAGCTGGTGCAGGCCGCCGCCGCCGCCGGCATCGCGGTCACCGCCCTGCCCGGCGCCTCGGCGGCGCTGGCGGCGCTGGTCGTCTCCGGCCTGCCCAGCGACCGCTTCCTCTACGCCGGATTCCTGCCGGCCAAATCGGCGGCCCGGCGCCAGGTGCTGCACGAGCTGGCGGCCGTGCCCGCCACCCTCATCGTCTACGAATCGGCGCGGCGCCTGCCCGCGGCCCTGGCCGACATGGCCGCCGTGCTTGGGCCGCGGCCGGGGGCGGTGGCCCGCGAGTTGACCAAGCTGCACGAAGAGGTGCGCCGCGAGCCCCTGGACGTCCTGGCGGCGCACTATGCGGCAGCCGGCCCGCCGCGCGGCGAGGTGGTCATCGTCATCGGCCCGCCCGTGGCGGCCGCCACGGATACGGACGATCTGGATGCGCACCTGCGCGCCGCCCTGGCCACGGAAAGCCTGCGCGATGCGGTGGCCGCCGTGGCCGCGGTCACCGGCGTGCCCCGGCAAAAGGTCTATGCCCGGGCCCTCGAATTACGCCGTCCGGGGGCCGCGCCATGAACCGGCAGCGGCGCCGGCGCGCCTATGGCCGGGGCCGCCGGGCCGAATGGGTGGCTGCCTGGTGGCTGCGTCTCAAAGGCTATCGCATTCTTGCCCGCGATTTCCGCGTGGCCGTCGGCGAGATCGATCTGATCGCCCGCCGCGGCCGCACCCTGGCCCTGGTGGAGGTCAAGGCGCGGCCGGATCTGGCCACGGCCCAGGCCGCCATCGGGCCCCGGCAGCGACGGCGCATCGCCCGGGCGGCGGCCAGCTTCGTGCAGCGCCACCCGGCCCTGGCCGAGTGCGACATGCGCTTCGATGTGGTCCTGCTCGCCCCCCGCCATCGGCCGCGTCATCTGCCCGGCGCCTGGCGCAACGACGATGCCTAGGCCCGCAACGGGACTTTGCGCAACGCGATCGGCTTGCCTATCTTAAGGACGGCGCGGCGCCGCGCCGTTCGTTTGATGATTTCCGGAGGCCCCATGCCGAACTCTGTTCGAGTCAGTCCCCACCTCTTGGTCGCCTTGCTCATCGCCGGTCTTGGCTTAGGTCTTTCTGGCTGCGCCCCCTTCGTGGTCGGCGCCGGGGCCAGCGCCGGGGTCGCCGCGGCACAGGAGCGCGGCTTCAAGGGCGCCATGAACGACACCGAGATCCGCCTGCACATCAACGATCTGTGGCTCAAGGAAAGCCTGTCGCTGTACAGCAAGATCAATCTCCAGGTGCAGGAGGGCAAGGTGCTGCTGACAGGCAACGTGCCCGATCCGGAAACCCGGCTGAACGCGGTGCGCCTGGCTTGGCAGGCCAACGGCGTACGCGAGGTGATCAACGAGATCGAAGTCCAGGACAAAAGCTCGTTGACCGATTCGGCGCAGGATATCTGGATCGCCACGCAGCTGAAAACCAAGCTTCTGGTCGATTCCGAGGTCAGCTCGATCAACTACTCGATCGAGACGGTCAACCAGGTGGTCTATCTCATGGGGGTAGCGCAAAGCCAGGCGGAGATCGACCGGGTGATCGGCCACGCCAAGAACATTTCCTACGTGCGCCGGGTGGTCAATTACGTGCGCGTCAAGGACGCATGACCCGCCTGTCTTGACACGCAATCGTCAACCGCTGCCTCGCCGATCCCGCGATTTGCCATAGGCTGGGGGTCCTTGCTACCGTTATAGTCCGGCCGGGCTGCCGTTGCGACGCGGGTATGGAAGGATGTACGTGTTTTCATGAGCCTGGCCGTCGCCATACAGATGGACCCCGTCGAGCGGGTCGACATCAACGCCGACAGCACCTTTGCCCTGGCGCTGGAGGCGCATCGCCGCGGCCACGGGCTGTATCATTATCTGCCGCCGCAGCTGTCCTTGCGCGAGGGCCGCGTCTATGCGCGGATGCAGCCGTTCGAGCCGCGCCGCGATGCCGCCGCGCCGGCCCGCTTCGGGTCCGCCCAATCCATCGATCTGGCGACCATGGATGTGGTGCTCATGCGCCAGGATCCGCCGTTCGACATGTCCTACATCACCGCCACCCACCTGCTCGAACAGGTGCACCCGCAAACCCTGGTGGTCAACGATCCGGTGCACGTGCGTAACGCGCCGGAGAAACTGTTCGTCACCCATTTCACCGAGCTGATGCCGGCCACCTTGATCAGCAGCGACCGGCGGGAGATCGCCGACTTCCGTGCCGCGCACAAGGACATCATCGTCAAGCCGCTGTTCGGCAACGGCGGCGCCGGGGTCTTTCACATCACGCCCGATGATGAAAACCTGAACGCCCTCTTGGAATTGTTCACCAGCCTGTACCGGGAGCCGATCATCGTGCAGCGCTACCTGCCGGACGTGCGCCAGGGCGACAAGCGCATCATCCTGATCGACGGTGTGGCCGCGGGCGCCATCAACCGGGTGCCGCCGGCCGGCGAGGCACGCTCCAATCTGCATGTGGGCGGCCGCGCGGAAAAAGCCGTCCTGACCGAGCGCGACAAGGAGATTTGCCATGCCATCGGTCCGGCGCTGCGCGAGCGCGGCCTCATATTCGTCGGCATCGACGTGATCGGCGGGTTCATGACCGAGATCAACGTCACCTCGCCCACGGGCATCCAGGAGATCGACCGTTTCGACGGCGTGAACCTGTCGGCGCGCATCTGGGATGCCATCGAAGCGCGCCACGCCGCCACCCGGCGAACACCGAACGTATGAGCATGAGCAAGTCCGAAGCCGCCGGCATTTCCATCCGCGGCATCTCCAAGGTCTTCGGCAGCGCCGCCGATCAGGTGCGCGCCTTGGACAACGTCTCCCTGGATATCGACCACAACGAGTTTTTCACCCTGCTGGGCCCATCCGGCTGCGGCAAGACCACCTTGTTGCGCCTGATCGCCGGCTTCGAGCAGCCGACCGACGGCGAGATCCTGCTCGACGGGGCCGAGATCGCTCATTTGCCGCCCTTCCAGCGGCCGGTGAACACGGTCTTCCAGAGCTATGCCCTGTTCCCGCACATGACGGTGGCGCGGAACATCGCCTTCGGCCTGGAGATGCAAGGTATGTCTCCGGCCAACGTCAAGGCGCGCGTCACCGAGATGCTGGGCCTGGTGCAGCTTGGCGGGTTGGAAGCGCGGCGCCCGGCGCAGCTGTCCGGCGGCCAGCAGCAGCGGGTGGCCTTGGCCCGGGCGTTGGCCAACCAACCGAAGGTGCTGCTTCTCGACGAACCGCTGTCAGCCCTCGATCTGAAGCTGCGCAAGGAAATGCAGATCGAGCTCAAACGCCTGCAACTGGAAAGCGGCATCACCTTCGTCTTCGTCACCCACGACCAGGAAGAAGCATTGACCATGTCGGATCGGGTCGCGGTGATGAGCCAGGGGCACATTCTGCAGGTCGGCCCACCCGCCGAAATCTATGAGCATCCGCGCCACCGCTTCGTCGCCGACTTCATCGGCGAGATCAATTTGCTCGAGGCCACCGCCGCGGCGCCGGATGGCGGCCGGGTGCGCTTTCGCCTGGGCGGCGCCCAGACGCTGGTGGCCCATGCCGCCGCGGGGACGCCGCCCGCCGGGCGCGTCAACCTGGCCATCCGGCCCGAGCGCGCCAGTCTCGAATCCCCCGGCAAGGACGGGCTGGCCGGCGCCGTGGAGTCGATCGTCTACATCGGCGCCGATACGGTCTACCGCGTGGCCTTGGCCGAGGGCGCCGGCCTTTTCACCGTGCGCGTGCAAAACCGCACCGGTGCGCACCGCGCCTATGCCACGGGCGATGCCGTCGCCGTGGTGGTGCCGCCCGAGGCGATCCAGGTCTTGAGCGACTGATGCGATTGTCGCTTCACCGCCGCGACCGGATCAATCGCGCCGTCATGATTGGGCCGGCGGTGCTGGTCATCGGCATTTTCATGATCCTGCCCCTGGGCTTGATGGGCTATGTGTCGGTGCTGGCCCGCGGCACCTATGGACAGGTTCTGTGGGGCGAGTTTTCCGGCATCGCCTATATGAACATCCTCTTCGAGCATCGCCTGGATGGCAGCTTCGGCGTCAATCTGGACTATGCCACCATCTTCCTGCGCTCGTTCTGGCTGGCCCTGACCACCATGGTGATCGCCCTGGCGGTGGGATTTCCCACCGCGCTCTACATGAGCCTGCAGCCGGAACGTTACCGCAATCTGCTGATCTTCATGGTCACCATCCCGTTCTGGACCAATCTGCTGGTGCGCAACTACGCCTGGATCCTGCTGTTGCGCGACACCGGCCTGGTCAACCACGGACTGCAATGGCTCGGCCTGACGTCCGAGCCGATCACCCTGTTGTATACGGATTTCTCGGTGGCCGTCGGCCTGACCTATTCGTTCCTGCCGTTCATGGTGCTGCCGATCTACGCCAGTTTGGAGAAGATCGACTTCCGCCTGGTCGAGGCCGCCTATGATCTTTATGCCTCGCGGCTGCAGGCGTTGCGCCGGGTGCTCTTGCCGCTGGCGCTGCCGGGCATCATCTCCGGCTCGCTCCTCGTCTTCGTGCCGTGCCTGGGATCCTACGTCACCCCGGCCTTGCTCGGCGGCAGCAAGTCGTTGCTGATCGGCAATCTGATTCAGCTGCAATTCGGCGCGGCGCGGAATTGGCCGTTCGGCTCGGCGCTGGCCTTCGTGCTGCTGGCCATCGTTCTGCTCACCATGACCGTCTATCTGCTGCGCCAGCGGCGCGGCAAGGGCCGGCCCGCATGAGCGTCCGGCAAGACGTGACGAAGCCAAACAAGACAGCGAAGCGGAAATTCCGCCTGCGCTATTTTCCCGGCATATCGCCGACAGCGTTCCTCTTCTTCGCGTTCCTGTATCTGCCCATCGGCATTCTCGTGGCGCTCAGCTTCAACGAGAACGTGACCGTCACCGTGTGGACCGGCTTTACCTTCGACTGGTACGGCGTGGTCCTGGGCAACCCGGATATCGTGCGGGCCGCCAAGAACTCCCTGGTCATCGCCGCCGCCGCGTCCCTTGCCGCCACCATGGTCGCGACCATCGCCGCCCTGGCCATGAGCCGCGCCCGTTTCCGCGGCCAGGACGGCGTGAACGCCGTCATCGCCCTGCCGTTGATCGTTCCCGAGATCGTCACCGCCGTGGCCACCCTGCTGTTCTTTGCCACCCTGGGTTTTCAGCTCGGCCATTTCACGGTCATCTTGGCGCACGGGGTGTTTTGCATTCCCTTCGCCTATCTGCCGATCCGCGCCCGCTTGGCGGATATGGACCCGTTCCTGGCCCAGGCGGCGGCCGATCTTTACGCCAACGAATGGCAGACATTTCTGCGCGTGACTTTGCCGTTGCTTTGGCCCGGCATTCTATCTGGGCTTGTACTTTCCTTCATCGTCTCGCTCGATGATTTCGTCATCACATTTTTTGTCTCCGGCGCCGGGTCGACCACGTTGCCGGTCTATATTTACGGCATGGTGCGCATGGGAATCACCCCGGAAGTCAATGCCGTTTCATCCTTCATGATATTGATTTCAGTGATATTTGTGACTCTATCCTTCATCCTGGCGAAGCAGCGGCGCTAAACAGGGTTAATTTCACACTGGCCCGCGAGCTTTTTTTCGCCCAATCTCCATGCCATCATGTGAATATTAACGAAATCGGATTGAATAACAGGGAGCGCGCGTAATGAAGATCACAAGTAAGTTAGGGTTGGCCGTCTCAGCGGCGGTCGTTGCCATCTCTATGGCGGGTAGCGCCCAGGCGGCCGGCGAGTTGCATCTGTTTAACTGGGCCAACTATTTTCCGCCCGATCTGATGAAGAAGTTCGAGGCGGATACCGGCACCAAGATCACCCTGGATACCTATGCCTCGGACGAGGACATGGTGGCGAAGCTGCAGGCCGGCGGCGGCGGCTACGACATCGTCTTCCCCGGCGGCCAGACCGTCGAGGCGCTGGTCAAGCAGGGCCTGGTCGAGAAGATCGACGCCAAGTCCATGCCCAACTTCAAGAACGTGCAGATGCCGTTCCAGACCGTGCCCGGCGACGATGGCCGCGAGTATTCCGTGCCCTTCATGTGGGGCACCACCGGCTTCACCTACGATTCCGCGAAGGTGCCCGGGGGCAAGCTGGACGAGAGCTGGAAAGAGTTTTTCGAGCCGCGGGCGGAGCTGGTCGGCAAGCTCGGCGCCCTGGATTCGGTGGCCGATCTCTATAACGCCGCCGCCTATTACGTGGGCGTGGACAAGTGCACCGAAGATGGCGCCGAAGCGCAGAAGATCCTGGATGTGCTGCTCAAGCAAAAAGAGGCGGTGAAGATCTACGCCACCTCCGGAACCATCGATGCGGTCGTTGCCGGCGAGACGATCCTGTTCCAGCACTGGAACGGCGCCGCCCACCGCACCAAGGAGCAGCTGCCCACGGCAGTCTACGTGTACCCGAAAGAGGGCACCGGTTTCTGGACCGACAACATGATGGTCGCCAAGGGCGCGCCGAATCTGGAGAACGCCAAGATCTTCCTCAACTGGATGATGGCGCCGGAGAATGCGGCCGTGGCCTCCAACTTCAGCGGCTACATGAACTCGATCGACGGTTCGGGCGAATTCCTCGTCGATTCGATGAAGGCCGATCCGGCGATCAACATGCCGGCCGAGTTCCAGGACCGCTTGGTCCCGGTGAAGTTCTGTTCGCCGAAGGCCTTGGAGCTGCGCGATAAGGTCTGGACCCGTTTGAAGAGTTAAGCGAAGGTAGCACGGCGATGAAGACCCCGGGCGGCGGCTGTCGCCCGGGGCTTTTCTTGCCGGGGCTTTTCTTGAAGGTTGCCGAACACCGGCTTGCAAACACGGGTTTTCCGGTATGACCGAACACCTCACCTTGGCATCGTGGGCGACCAACCTGGCGGTGCCGTTACGCGGGATCGAGGCCTGGGCCGCCGCCGTCGACGGGCAGATGGCCGCGGCCAAGGCGCAAGGCGCCGATATCCTGCTCATGCCCGAATACGCGGCCGAGCAATGGCTGTCCTTCGCCCCGGCCGATCTGGCGCCGGAGGCGGAGATCGCCTGGATGGCCGATCGGGCCCCGGCGGCCTTGGACCTGATCAAGCCGTTGCCGCGCAAGCACGGCATGGCCCTGCTCGCCGGCACCATGCCGGCGCGGCTCGACCGGCCGGCTCCCGGTCGGCCGCCGCACGTCAACCGCGCCTGGCTGCTGCTGCCCGACGGGCGCGCCATCGCCCAGGACAAGCTGTGCCTGACCCCCGGCGAGCAGAACCCGGCCGGTTGGAACCTGGCCACCGGCTCGCAAATCGAGATCGTCGCGTGGCGGGGGGTGCGCCTGGCCGTGCTCATTTGCCTGGATATCGAGATGCCGGCCCTGGCCAGCCTGCTGGCGCCGTGCGATGTGGATATGATTTTGGTGCCCTCCATGACCGAGAAGCTTTCCGGCTATTCGCGGGTGTTTTCCTGCGCCAAGGCGCGCGCGGTGGAGTTGATGACCGCGGTGGCCCCGGTGGGCTGCATCGGCAAGGCGGCGGCCAGCAAACCGCGCCTGTCGAATACCTCCGGCGCCGCCGTCTATGTGCCGTGCGAGGAAGCTCTCGGCCACACCGGCGTCTTCGCCGATCTGCCGGCCACCGACCGGGCCGAGGGTCCGGGCCCCGTGCTGCTGGCCCGCGACATTCCCATCGGCCTGATGCGCCAGTTGCGCCACGGCAAGGCGGAGGTCTGGCCCGGCGCCTGGCGCGCCGATCATGTGCGCATCGTCGATGCGGCGGGTTCCGCCGTGCGCCAGGCCGCCAAGGCGGCGTCCTGACGTGAAAACCGTCTACAGCGATTTGCACCGCCTGCAGGACGGTCAGTCGGAGTTGATCGACGGCAAGTTGCAGCCATGCCACGAACGGCCGGAGCGCGCGGATATCGTGCTCGCCCGGGTGCGCGAGGTGGCCTTAGGCGCGGTCATCGAACCCGAAGCGTTCGGCGCCGGCCCGATACGGGCCATACACGATGCGGCCTATTTGCGCTTTCTCGAAACCGCATGGGATGCCTGGGTGGCCGAGCACGGCGCCTACGATGCCCTGCCCCTGAGTTGGCCGACCCGTGGCATGCGTCACAAGGAGCCGGAGTCCATTGACGGCAAGCTGTCGTACTTTTCCTTCGATGCGGGCACGCCGATCACCGCCGGCACTTGGCGGGCGGCCAGTGCCGCCGCCAACGTCGCCCTGACCGGCGCCAAGCTGGTGGCCGACGGCGAGGCGGCCGCGTTCGCCCTGTGCCGGCCGCCCGGCCATCACGCGGCCAGCGATTTCTATGGCGGCTATTGTTTTCTCAACAACGCCGCCATCGCCGCCCAGGCCTGGCGCGACGGCGGCGCCAAGCGGGTGGCCATCCTCGACGTGGACTATCACCACGGCAACGGCACCCAGGCGATCTTCTATGACCGCGCCGACGTGTTCTTCGCCTCCCTGCACGGCGATCCGCGACAGGAATATCCCTACTTTCTCGGCTACGCCGACGAGACCGGCGCGGGCAAGGGCGAGGGTTACAATCTGAACCTGCCGATGCGCTGGGGCACCGGATTCGCGGAATGGTCGGCGGCGCTGGAAACCGCCTGCGGCCGCATCCAGGCGTGCAAGCCCGAGGCGCTGGTGGTCTCGCTCGGCGTCGATACCTTCGAGGCCGATCCGATCTCCAAGTTCCGCCTGAAAAGCGAGGATTACGTGCGCATCGGCGCGCGCATCGCGACCTTACGCCTGCCCACTCTGTTCGTCATGGAGGGCGGCTATGCGGTCGCCGCCATCGGCGTCAATGCGGTCAACGTACTCACCGGCTTCGCCGGCGCGCGTTAAGCCCCGCTAGCGAAAGGCGACCGGCAAGGCCCGTTCGACACAGCGAATGCGTCGCTCGCCCACTTGCGTTGTGCGGCGCAGCTCGCACGCCAACAGGCGATCCGTCTTCCCATCGACGATCCACAGGGTATCCCCGGCAACCGTCCGGCCAAACGTGTGCCGGGTTGAGCGACGCTCCAATGGCTCGGCCGGTTGCGCCGCGGGCTGGCCGCGGACCACGGTCACGCCGCCCTGATTGGCGAAGCGCACGGTCTCCGCCTGCACGCCCCGATAGATGGTCACCGCGCCGCCATCCTGTGCCAGCGCCGGGGCCGCGCACAACACGAGCCCCAAAGCCGCCGCGGCGAACACTCTCGCTGGATTTTTCATGACTCCCTGTCCTTATCCGCTGTGATCCGTCCTGTTCTCTCCACAACGCTACGGCATGTTGGCGCGCGTCTCAACTGGCGCGCCGCGCGGACGCGGCCTAGACTGACCGCAACGGCCGCCGATTTGCAGATGCGGCCGATGGTTCGGGGGGACCGCGATGGTCGCGCGGGTGAATACGGTGGCCTTCATGGGCGTCGATGTGGTCGACGTCGATGCGCAGGTGCAAATGTCCGCCGGCCTGCCCAGCTTCACCGTGGTCGGCCTGCCCGACAAGGCGGTGGGCGAAAGCCGGGAGCGGGTGCGCGCCGCCCTCGGGGCCCTCGGCCTCGCCCTGCCGCCCAAGCGCATCACCGTGAACCTGGCGCCCGCCGATCTGTTGAAGGAAGGCAGCCATTTCGACCTGCCCATCGCCCTAGGCCTGCTCGCCGCCATGGGCGTGGTGCCGCAGGAGGAGACGGCCGGGTATGTGGCCCTCGGCGAGCTTGCCCTCGACGGCCGCTTGAGCGCCGTGGCCGGAGTGCTGCCGGCGGCGCTGCACGCCCATGCCGCCGCGCGCGGTCTGATCTGTCCGGCGGCGCAAGGCGGCGAGGCGGCGTGGGCCGGCGGCATCGAGGTCTTGGCCCCGGAGTCCTTGCTCGGCCTGATCAACCATTTCAAGGGGACCCAGGTCTTGAGCCCGCCCGAGCCGGCCATGGCCGAAGTGGCCCCGGCGGCCGCCGATCTGATCGACATCAAGGGCCAGGAAACCGCCAAGCGGGCCTTGGAAGTGGCGGCGGCGGGCGGCCATAACCTGCTGATGATCGGCCCGCCGGGCGCCGGCAAATCCATGCTGGCCCTGCGCCTGCCCGGCATTCTGCCGCCGTTGGCGCCGGCCGAGGCGTTGGAGGTGTCCATGATCCACTCGGTCGCCGGCCAGTTGGCCGGCGGCAAGTTGCTGCGCCAGCGGCCGTTCCGCGACCCGCATCATTCCGCCACCTTGGCGGCGCTGACCGGCGGCGGC
>DASWJP010000026.1:0-5410 GCA_036397065.1 Kiloniellales bacterium
GGAACGACGACGCTTGCCGACGTGGCGCAAGCCAGTCAAATGGCCAACCTGAGCGATGGCACCGGACTGTTCGGCTCGATAGAGGTTGCGTCCGCCTCGTTCCAGGGTCTGCCGCAATGGACCCGGGTCATGGCGGTCATGCAGGCCGAGGCGCCGGCCTTCGACCGGTGCCTCGACAATGCTGCCGACTGCGGCACCCCCGTGCTCAAGAACTGGCGCAAGATCGTCACCTCGGCCGAGGGCCTGGGCCGTCGCGAGAAGCTGGAAACGGTCAACAATTTTTTCAATCGCTGGCCGTACAAGCTGGATTCCGAGATCTATGGCCTCAGCGAATACTGGGCGACGCCTCGGGAATTCATGACCCGGTCTGGAGATTGCGAAGACTATTCGATCGCCAAGTACTTTGCCCTGCGCAAACTGGGCTTCAGTGCGGACGAAATGCGGATTGTGATCTTGATGGACCAAATCCGCGGAATCGGCCACGCGATCCTGGCGATCCAAGAGGGTAACGATACGTTAATACTTGATAGCCTATCGAATCTCCTTCTATCTCACACCGCATACAAGCACTATGTCCCGCAGTACTCAATGAACGAAACAACGAGGTGGGCCCACATCGGCAGTTTCCAAAAGCCGAGCTCGCAGCCGTATCAGGGCCTGGCGGCGCGTAACTAAGATTCAGAGCATCTTCACCCATGGCCAGTACCGGCGACGAGACGGCGGCCGATCGGATCACCGCTGATATCGATCCGAAGGAGTACCGTCCGGCGGCCACGCGCACGCTGACCCGTGGCGCGTTGGTGATCACCGTGGTGGTTGCCATTGCCATCGTCGTTCCTTTCATCGCCATTCAGTTGAAGCGTGCCGAGGTGATCGGCGAATTCGAGCGCCGCCTGCAAATCCTGGCAGACGGCCGAAGCGACGTCATCGCCACCTGGCTGGACGGCATGACCCGGCCGGCGGACCGGGTGGTCGACAGCGAGTTGTTCCGCTTGTTCGCCACGGAGATGGATCTTTCCGGCGGCGACATTTCCGATCTGGCCACCCGCGGGAAAACCAATCCGCCGGATGCCTCCGTGCCCTCGGGCATGGGCGTGCCGCTGGCGGCACAGCTTCCGTTCATGCAACAGGTGTTGACGGACTTCATCAAGAACGCCGACTTCCTCGCCGGCTATGTGGTGGGACGCAATGGGGTTGCCTATGTGACCAGCGCCGGTGCCGATCCCATCACCCCGGCCCAGCAGGCCATTGCCAAGGAAGTCTTCGAGATCGGTGTCTTGCGCTATGGCCCGGCCCGCTCCGCGCCGGCGGGACTTGTCTTGGACATCCACGCGCCGATATTCCGGGCGCAGAGCGAAGTCGCGACGGACCGCCCGGTGGGCGTCCTTCTGCTCACCGCCCCGGTCTCGGCGGCGTTGGGGCAAATCCTGACTCCGCCGCCCCTGTCGCGTCCCGGCGAGCGGCCGCGCCTGGTGCAGTTGGACGGCGGCGTCATGGTCGCCGTGGCACCCGGCGAGGCGCCGCCGGTTCATCCGGTCGCCGGGTTGACGCTGAACCTGCCGGATCACACCATCCCCTTCGACCAACGCGCGTCGGTTGACAATGACCAGCAGGTGTATTCGGTCGGCGTCGCCGTCAACGGGCCGACGTGGTGGATCGTGCAGGAGATCGGCGTCGGGGCCGTGGACGCCGCCGTCAGCGGGTTCATGGCCGCCGCCATCGCGGTTGCGGTTCTGGTCGTGATCGCGGTCATTGCCGCTTTCGGCGCCTTTTGGTGGCGCCTGTCGAACGAGCACAGCTCTGCCCTCGCCGAGCAGTTCCGCCGGCTGGCGGCGCGCATCGATGCGCAGAAGCGGCTGTTGAACAGCATCAACGACACCATCGCCGACTACATCGGCCTCAAGGGGCTGGACGGCACGTACAGCTACGTCAACCCGGCCTTCGCCCGCGCCCTGGGCCGCGATGTCGACAAGATCACCGGCCTGGACGATGGGGCGGTGTTCGGCCAAGGGACAGCCGAGCGCCTGCGCATCTCGGACCAGCGGGCATTGACCGCCAACACAGCCGTGACCGTCAGCGAAGAGATTTATCTGGGCAAGAAGCTGCACTCCCTGCAGATCTCCAAGGTGCCTTATCACGGCGAGGACGGGCGCGTTTCCGGCATCGTCTCGGTCACCCGCGACGTGACCGAGCTGGTGGAGCAGCAGCGCAAGAAAGAGCAGGCGGTGCAGCAGATGGTCGGCGCCCTGGTGCGCGCCGTCGAATTGCGCGACCCCTACCTGGCCGGCCATTCGCGGCGGGTGGCCGGATTCGCCACCGCCGTGGCGCAGCGCCTGGATGCCAGCGCCGAAGACATCGCCACCGTGGAAATCGCCGCCAATCTATCACAGATCGGCAAGCTGGCCATTTCCCGCGACCTTCTCAACAAGCCGGATCGCTTGACCGAGGCCGAAATCGCCGAGATGCAGCGGCATCTGGATCATGCCGCCGGCATCCTGCGGGAGATTGATTTCGGGCTGCCTGTCTTCGAAACCGTCATCCAGATGCACGAGCGCCTGGACGGCAAGGGCTATCCCGATGGCCTGTCCGGCGATCAGATTCTCCGGACGGCGCGCATCCTCGGTGCCTGCGACGTGTTCTGCGCCCGGGTGGAGCCGCGCGCCTATCGATCCGGCATCGCCGCCGAGGCCGCGTTGGAAATTCTGGAGCAGAACGCCGATCGCTACGATCCGGCGATTGTCGCGGCGTTGCGCGAAACCGTATCCTCGGTTGCCGGCGAGAAATTGATCGCCGGCCTGGCCACCAAGTAGCGCATGAGCGCGTGGCGTATGGCCGCAACCCTTGCCTTGGGTGCGGCCCTGGTTGTCGTCTCAAGCTTGCGGCCAGCGGCGGTGGCCGAACCGGCCGACACCAGCGAGCGCTTCGAAGTCAACGCCATGGAATACCCATGGAGCGCCATCGGCCGGGTCAATGTGGGCGGGCGCGCCCATTGCACCGGCTTCCTCATTGGCGAGCGCGCGGTGCTGACGGCGGCGCACTGCCTGTATGACCCCATCGAGGGCCGCTGGCGCGGGCCCGGCGAGGTTCACTTCGTCGCCGGGTATCAGCGCGATACCTATCTCATCCATTCGCCGGTGAGTGCCTATGACCGCGACCGGCGCTTCGACTACGCCGACGGCGCGACGACGCAAAACGCGGCGGTCGATTGGGCGATTCTGGAGCTTGCGCAGCCGATCGGCCGCCAGGCGGGCTGGTTCGGCCTGCAGCCAATTGACGACGGCCTGGACGCCCAGCTCCGCCGCGGCGATGCACAGCTCCTGCAAGCCGGCTACCGCAAGGGCCAAAGCCATATCATGTCGGTCAACCTCGGCTGCGAGATCGTGGGCAATTTTCGCGGCGAGACCGGTATCCTGCATTCCTGTCACGTGGCGAAAGGCGATTCCGGATCGCCCTTGCTGATCATCGCCGGTGATGATTTCCGGGTCGCCGGGTTGCATGTGCTCAACACCCGGACCAAGGATGGTGACACCGCCGGCGCCTTGTCGGCGGTTCTGTTTCAGCCGGGCCCGGGCGCGCCCCAGGCGGTGGCCGCGGCCCGGCGCGGCGGCGCCACATGGGGGTACGGCCAGGCCCCCGCCGAGGGCGGGCCGGCGGCGCCGGTGCCCTTGCGTACCATCGATCGGTTGTTGATGGCCCTGGGCCTGCTGGCGCCCTCTGGAGAGGCCGACCCGGCCGCCCGGGACGAGGCGATCTCAGCCTTTCAGGCGAAGGCCGGCTTGCCGGTCACGGGCGAGGCTTCGGTGGCGTTGCTGGGCAGCTTGATCCTAGCCGCCCCTTAAGGGCTAAACGACCTCTACGCCGTTCGGGCTCAGCTCGTTGAGCAAGGCAGCGACCGAGTCGATGGCACCGTTGCCGAGTCCCTGCAGGGTCAGCGATCCGCCGTCGACGAAAGTGACCGTCACGTGCAGGCCATTGTCGGCAACGCCGGCCACGGCCTGGGCCAGGTCGTTCAGATCGGCGCCGTTGCCATTGGTATCGAGCACGCTGGTGAAGCGCAGGGAGTCGCCTTGGCCGAGGCGGAAATCGGTGATCACATCATTGCCGGTGCCGCCCTGCCCGCCGGCGAAGTCGAAGACATGCAGATCGGCGCCGCCGCCGCCGGTCTGGGTATCGTTGCCGGTACCGCCAACCAGAATGTCCACCCCGCCGCCGCCGATGAGCGTGTCGTCGCCGGCACCGCCGTACAGCGTATCGTTGCCGCCGCCACCGTCCAAGGTGTCGTCGCCGTCATCGCCCTGCAGCGTGTCGTTGCCGTTTTGCCCGTATAGCTGGTCGTCGCCGACCCCGCCGAACAGCAGATCGTTGCCGTTGCCGCCGTACAGCCGGTCGTCGCCAGCGTCGCCTTGCAGACTATCGTCGTCGCTGCCACCGTTCAGATAGTCGTTGCCGTCGCCGCCCAGCAAGGTGTCGTTGCCGTTCTGACCGTAGATCGTGTCGTCCCCGTCCTCGCCCTGCAGATTGTCATCGCCATCGCCGCCTTCCAGGCGGTCGTTGCCGGCACCGCCGGTCAGGACATCGTTGCCATCGCCGCCGTACAGGCGGTCGTTGCCGGCCTCGCCGCGCAGATCGTCGTTGCCGGCATCCCCATACAGGCGATCGTTGCCCGTGCCGCCCAGGATGAGATCGTCGCCGCCGCCACCGCGCAGCACATCGTTGCCATTGCGGCCGTCGATCAGATCGGCAGCCATCGTGCCGGTGATGGTATTCGCGCCGTTCGTGCCAATGATGGCCGCGGCATCGGTGAGAGTGCCCATGCCGGTGGCCGGATCGCCATCGGCGCTGCCGTCCGGGCCGGCGGCGATGGTGACACCGAGGGTGTCGGAGCCGGTCACCGTCAGATCGACCTGTTCCGCGGTTTCCAGGTTCGGGCTGTCGTCGACCGTGGTGAGAACCACCAGGGCGGAGGTTTCGCCCGGCGCGATGGTGACGGAATACTGGCCGCCCCCCTCGTCCGTCACGGCGGCGGGCACGGTGTAGTCGATGCCGGGCGTGGCCGTGCCACCGAGCGTGAAGAAGATCTTGATCGGCGTCGCCCCGTCGTTGACGTGCGACAGGGCGATGGTGAAGGTCAGCGTGCCGTCGGAAGCGCTGCCCTCGATGGCGGTTGCATCCGCGCCCAGGGGGCTGGCCGCGTCGGTGACCGAGACGGTCGCCGGGTTGGCCAATTGCAACGGCGGGGGCGGCGGTGGGGGCGGCGGCGGAGCCGCGACACCGAAGACGCCGGAAAGGACCCGCCCGATCTGGGATAACAGCGAGTCGTTGTGCGGTGCCGGCGGTGCGAAGGAGGGGATCGCGTGGCTCGGTGCGGCCTCGAACAGCGCGCCAAGGGCCTCCAGTCCGGAATGGTCGA
>DASWJP010000027.1:0-27447 GCA_036397065.1 Kiloniellales bacterium
GGTTCGCTCTAGACTGCCTGCACCACCACCCACCCCGGCCACTTCAAGTGGCCAATTCCTGTGACGTGAAAACCGCCGGGTTTCCGCGGGGTTCGCGCGGTTTGCGGGGAATATCCACGGTGCAGAGACGGCCTTGGCGGCGTTCACCCGACCATTTCGCGCGAACGTCTCCGTCGGCGGAATTTGCGGTCAATTCTTTGAACCGATGATGGTGTTTTCAGAGACGTTTGTTCAGGCGGGGAAGCCAAGGAGGCGGCGTTGGCGGTGCCACTCGAGGGGTATTTCGCCGCGTATGAGATGCCTGGGCGTGAGCTCGACAGGCTGACGTCCAGCTAGGACAGCCTCGACAATATCGGGCGCCAGGAAAGCCAGCCGGATGATGCGACTGATCTCGCTGGCGTCAATTATTTCACGGCGAGAGATCTCCCGGTCGGAACCGATTTCCCCTTTTGCCAACTGGTCGAGCCAGCGATGAGCCCGGACAAGCATGGCAATCGAGTTTTCATCTGGCGCCGCGATTTCGCCTTGTGCCGTAGAGACAACCAGCTTCGCTTCGACACCACGACGCTTGAGTATTGTGGGGACGGCGAATTCAATGGGATCTTGGGAGTAGCTCTTGGCTCAGCAATCACGCAGCGTGCGGTCGGCAGCCTGGACAGCGCCATCCGACTGTGTCAGAGCCCATAGCAATAGGCAGCGTTGCCGCCGAAGACAGCGTCGCGCGCCTCGGCTGTGAGGTCCCTCAGAAGGTCGCGTGTCGCCGCGCACCAGCGGTCATAGTCGGTGGCCAGCAGGAGCACCGGCCAGTCGCTGCCCCAGATGACGCGCTGCGGTCCGAAGGTCTCCAGAATGAAGTCGACATAAGGCCGCAGGTCATCGACCCGCCAGCCCTTGTCTGCTTCAGTGACGAGACCAGACAGCTTGCACCAGGCTCGTGGCGACTGTGCGAGCGCGCGCATGTGATCCTGCCAGGTCCGGGCTGATTGGCCGCCCGGCTGCCAACGTGCAATGCTTGGTTTGGCGCAGTGGTCGATTACGACGCTCTGTTCGGGATGGCGCTCGATCAATTTCACGAGATTGGCAAGGTGTGGCGGCTTGACGAGCGCATCGAAGACCAATCCAGCAGCAACGATTGCGTCGAAAGCGGGAGTGAGGCGCGACCGCAGCATCCAATCCACGTCTGCTATGTCCTGGATCATCGGCCTCAAGCCCTTAAGCCAGGGACCGGCCGCCAGCCGGGAAATGACGTCTGGGGCGTTACCAGCCTCCATGTCAACCCAGCCGACAACCCCGGCAATGAAGTCAGTCTCCGCGGCGAGAGTGAGCAAGAATTCGGTTTCCGCGGCTGTCGGTGCCGCCTGCACCACTATGGTCCGGTCAACACTGGCTTGCCGCAGCAGCGGCGCAAGATCGGGGGGTGTGAAATCGCGATAGATTGTAGGGAGATCCGGCGTCAGCCAGCCGTAGTCGCCGCGGTCGAGCCGCCAGAAATGCTGATGTGCGTCGATTCGAGTCATGATTCGTGAGTTGGCATGTCGCTATTCTTCGGCGTGGTGCCATCAACTCCGGGAAGACCATATTTCAAGTGAGTGATCGGACCGGCACGTAGTCTGAGTGTTGCCGGCAAAGCTGGCGAAGCATTCCGACGATAGGTTCCGGCCGCTGTCTGCCCACGCAGCCATTGCCATGTCGAATTGTCCCTACATCTCTCCAACGGGACTTAGTCGATCGCCTTCGGATGCTTTCGCCGAGAGAATTTCCAAAGCGGAGCGACGAGACTGCTGCTACATGACGGCGCCGATCTGCCAGGGAACGAACTCCACGCCGCCGAATCCCAGCTCTTCGCTCTTGGTTTTTTTGCCAGAGGCGACCCGCATCATCAATTCGAAGAGTTCCTGACCCTTTTGCTCGATTGAAACGCCCTCACTGACAATATCGCCGCAGTTCGCATCCATGTCCTCCGACATGCGAGCATACATCTCCGTGTTGGTGGCAATTTTGATGCAGGGAACAGGCTTGTAGCCCGACACCGACCCACGCCCTGTTGTGAATGCGATGAGGTTGGCGCCTGAGGCGATCTGGCCGGTGACCGAGCAGGGGTCGTAGCCGGGACTGTCCATGAAGACGAGGCCCTTGCTGTCGATCTTCTCGGCAAAATGATAGAAGTTTCGAAGCGGAGCGGTTCCGCCCTTCGCGATCGCGCCCAAAGATTTTTCCAGTATGGTGGTCAGGCCGCCACGCTTGTTTCCGGGGGACGGGTTATTGTCCATTTCACCTCCATTGCGCTTGGTATAGTCTTCCCACCAACGCACACGCTCGATCAGCTTCTCCGCTACCTCCCTGGATTCAGCCCTGCGGGTGAGCATATGCTCGGCGCCGTAGATTTCCGACGTCTCTGAGAGAATGGACGTGCCGCCATGGCGCACCAGGAGGTCGGAAGCATGGCCGAGCGCCGGATTTGCCGTGATACCCGAATAGCCGTCCGATCCGCCGCACTGCAGTCCGAGCACGAGTTCCGATAGAGGGGCTGGCCGGCGCTCCTCGGCGTTGGCGAATGCCGCGAGGTCGCGCAACGCCTCTAGGCCGCGGGCTATGGCTTTGTGCGTGCCCCCTGCCTGCTGAATGGTCATGTGCCGCAGCATACCGTCCGCCCTCACAGTGCGGCCGGCTAGAAGGGCCGAGGCCTGCATTACCTCGCAGCCAAGTCCAAGCAGAAGTATGCCGCCAAAGTTGGGATTCTGCGCGTAGCCCCAGAGCGTGCGCATGAGGGTCGCGTAGCCCTCCCCTTGAGCCGACATACCGCAACCGGTTGAATGAACGATTGGAAGAATGCCGTCGACATTTGGAAATTCGTCCAGGAGCCCCGTCTTCTCAGCCGCTGCGGCCGTGAAGTTTGCAACCGAACCGGAGCAGTTCACAGTGGTCAGGATTCCAATGTAATTCCGTGTGCCGATCTTGCCGTCGGCCCGGTGGTAGCCCATGAAGTTGCGCGGGTCGTCGATGAGTGGCAGAGGCGCGTTGTGGCTTGCGATGCTGTGATCCTGCCTGCGGGCGCTCATGCCGAGATTATGCAGGTGTACATGCTCCCCGGGCGCGATATCGGCCGTGGCCTGACCGATTATCTGGCCATAACGATAGACGTCCCCGCCGCTAGCAATCGTGGTGCTGGCGACCTTGTGCCCGCGTTGGACGGCTTGACGCAGCGGCGCCTCTACTCCGGTGATCACTTCTCCCTCGGTCAGGTCACGGATTGCAATCACCACGTTGTCGTTTGGGTGCAGTCGAATTGTCTTCTCAGTGATAGTGGTCATGGTATGGCCCGCCGGTTGACGTTTCGCACTGTTGCAAGCGCTCCGTGCTCAAACAGAGAGGCAAGATGCTCTGTGGTCACCGAGATGAAGGCGTCGCTTCGAGGAAGGTCACCTCCAAATATTTCGGCTATGCCAAGCAGCCCTTTCACTAGCGCATCCGGAGAGTTTCCCGCCGAATCGGCTATCTGGCGTAGTTTTCCCGCCAGGGGATCCCTCACATCGATTTCTCGGCCATGTTCGTCAAACCCGGTTACGTAGCGCATCCACCCCGCCACGCCGAGTGCGGCACGCGTTATCGGCTGGCCAAGCGCCAGGCGGTCTCGAATGGTTCCCAGAAGCCGTTGGGGCAGCTTTTGGCTGCCATCCATGGCAATTTGCCAGGTGCGGTGCCTAAGTGCAGGATTGTCGAACCTGGCAATCAGCGCATCCCGGTAGGCGTCAAGGCCGTTCATGGTCGCGGGCAAGGTAGGACTGACCTCCTCGGCCATGAACTCGCGGAGAAGGGTGCGCAGAGCGCTGTCGGCGATCGCCTCGCTTACGAGCTCATACCCCGCAAGATAACCGAGGTAGGCGAGCATCGAGTGGCCGCCATTCAGCAAGCGAAGCTTGGTGCGCTCAAACGGACTGACATCGGCCGCAAACTGAGCGCCAGCCAATTCAAACGGTGGCCGCCCGGACGGGAACCGGTCCTCAATGACAAATTGCGTGAACGGCTCCGTACTGACCGGCCATTCGTCCCACCAGCCTGTCGCTTCAAACACAAGCTCGCGGTCGTTGTCGGTCGTTGCCGGCACAATCCGGTCAATCATGGTCGCAGGAAAGGCGACCTCTCGCCGTATATAGTGCACCAGGTCCCCCCCTCGAAGGGCGGCGAAGTCGGTGATAACCCGCGCGACCGTCTGACCATTTGCGGGGAGGTTGTCACAACAGAGCACGGTGAATGGCGCGATGCCCGCCACCCGTCGTAGTTCCAGCCCCCGGACGATCAGGCCAGGCGGAGAGATCGGCTGCTCAGGGTGGGCCAGATCATGGACGATGTCCGGATGAGCCGTGTCCAGCGCGCCGGTTGCAGGGTCGTGACAATAGCCTTTCTCGGTAATGGTGAGTGAAACGATGCGGATCCGCGGATCAGCTAAGACAGCGATTACTTCTTCGCGCTGTGTCGCCGCATCCAGCACGTCTAGAACCGAACCTATAACTCTTGTCTCCATGCCGGAACCGCTGCGGATCGCAAGAGTGTACAGAAAGTTCTGTGGCGCGAGCGCAACGCGCGTATTGGGGCGTTGGAGGGACACGCCTATGATCCCCCAGGTGGGGTCGGCTTTCAGGATATCGTCGACGTAGGCGGCCAAATGTGCGCGGCAAAACGCGCCCGCTCCGAGGTGCAGAATACCTGGACTCACGGTCGAGCGGTCGTAGGGCAGCCTGAGCCGAGGGTGTGACATGGAAAGGCGCTGCTTTGCAATTTGATCAGTCAATGTCGATCAGCGCCTTGATGATGCCGGTCTTCTGAGCGGCCCAGACAGGGATGTTATGGGCAGCATCCCGCAGGCTGGTACGGTGCGTGATCAGCCGGTGGAGCGGAACCTCTTTGGCGCGCATGGCCACGATCACATGTGCGAAATCCTCTGAAGTGGCGTTCCGGCTTCCAAACAGTGTCATCTCCTTGCTGTGGAAGTCGGGATCGGCGAACATGATCGAGTCCTTCACCACGCTAACCAACACATAGCGGCCGCCATGGGCAACGTATTCGAAGCCCGCTTCCATCGCCTTCGGGTTCCCCGTTGCGTCAAAAACGACGTCGAAGCTGTCACTGTGAGCGCGCGGGCCATCCGTTCGCGCTGTGTCGCTGACGGCAGAAATGGCTTGCACTTTCACGATCGACTGAGCCGCGGCGCTTCGTTCCGGATCGCGGTCCAAGACCGTGACCTTGCCGCCAGCTAGGCGCGCGAAGAGCGCCACCCCGAGGCCGATCGGGCCCGCCCCCACTACGAGCACCCCGTCGCCATCCGCCACGCTGCCGCGTCTTACCGCATGGGCGCCAATGGCCAGAAACTCCACGGCCGCGCATTCGTCCGCCGTGAGGCCGTCGGCTGGTACGAGGTTTTCCGCCGGAACGGACAGCAAGCCAGCCATGCCGCCATCCCGATGAACACCGAGCACCGAGATTTCAACGCAGCAGTTTGGTTTGCCGGCGCGGCATGCCACGCAGCGGCCACAGGACACGTAGGGATTGACCACGCAAATTTCGCCTGGAGAAAACGGCGACCCAGCGGGCACATCCGCGACTTCCACGGCCAGCTCGTGGCCCATGACACGTGGATATTGCAGGAACGGATGTTTGCCCTGGAAGATGTGGTAGTCAGTCCCGCAAATGCCGATGCGGCGCGGACGCACCAGGGCATGCCCCGGCTCGTTATGGGGCGCGGGCCGGGATTCGAGATGAAGCCTACCCGGCTCGGAACAGACTAGGGCATCCACGACGTGCACGATGTCCACTACGATCGTTGAAAATTGGATGTCGCTTGCAGGGAGAAACGAGAGCCGGCGATGGTGCCGGCTCTCGCCAGGCCCTACTTGAACTGCGACATGTTCTCCTTGGTGACCAGGGCCGCGCCGGAGTCAATCAGCAATTCGACCTTCTCGCCTCGGATGGCCTTCACCAGAGCGTCCACGCCCAGCTCGGACATCTTGGCCGGGAACTGTGCAACCGTGGCGTCCTCCGTACCGGCCTGCAGCGCTTCTTCTTCTCCGCAGCAGAAGTCGAAGCCGACGAGAACGATCTTGTCATTGGCGATTCCCGCATTCTGGATGGCTCGCGCAGCACCCGCGGCCGGCGGACCGCAAGCGGCATAGATCGCCTTCAGGTCTGGGTTGGCCGTCAGAAGGTCCTCGGCGACATTGATGCCAAGCTCTTCGGTGCAGTTGGTCGCGCCCCTGCCGACGATTTGGACATCGACGCCCTTTAGCCCGTCAAGCATGCCGTTGACTCGGTCATCGAGCGATGGCACGCCGGGCACGCCCTCAAGGATACCGAGTGTGTCGCCATCCTTGAGCAGGGTCTTCAGGTGCGCACCGGCGATCTTGCCGGCATTATAGTTGTCGGTGGTCGCCAGGGCGGTGCGGCCCTCCCAGTCGGGAATATTGTTGTCCATCAGGACCACCTTCACGCCCGCCTCGAGGGCTTTGTCCAACGTCGAGGCCACGGTCGGGTCAACCGGGGTGATGGCGATGCCCTGAACGCCCCGCGTGACCATCGACTCGATAAGGGCAATCTGCCCCTCGATGTCCGTGGCGGAGGTGCCCTGACCATAGATTATTTCCACGCCAGGATTGGCTTCGGCATAGGCCTTGGCCGCATTCTCCATGGTAGCGAAGAACGGCACGGGAAACTTGGTAATGAAGCCAAGCTTGATGTCGTCCGCGGACGCAGAGCCGACGTTTGCGAGCGCAATCGCCAGTGCCGCTAGCAGGGTAAGTCGTTTCATACAGCACTTCTCCTCATTCTGGACCGGTTTGCAGTAAACCGACCCTCGTTTTCGTCGCCCATTGGACCGGCGACTTCCTCTAGGCCTCCGCGCCTACGATCAAGGAAACCAGTTCCTGTTGATTGGCGCGGCTCGGCTTCAACTCGCCGACCTTGCGTCCCTGGAGCAACACGACGGCCCGGTCCGCGAGCTCGACCACATGTTCCATGTTGTGGGTGATCAAGATCACCACCTTGCCTTCGGCGCGAAGCTGCACGATGAGGTCGAGCACTTTGTGAGATTCGCGCAGACCCAGCGCCGCGGTCGGCTCGTCGAGAATGACCACCTTGCGCGCGAACATGACGGCGCGGGCGACCGCGATGGCCTGACGCTGGCCGCCGGACATCAGGGCCACCGGCGCATCGAACTTCGGAAGCCTGACTTTCAAACGCTCGATAACCCGGGCAGCGTTCCGATCCATCTCGCCGCTCTTGAGGAAGCGAAGCCCGCGCGGCAGCCACGCCGGAAAGGCGATCTCGTGGCCGCAGTAGAAGTTCTGCGCCGGCGTCAGATTGTCGAAGAGCGCGAGGTCCTGATAGACCGTTTCGATGCCGGCACGCCGCGCCGCAGCGGGTGTGGCGATCGTGACCGGCTCGCCGTCGATCACGACGTCGCCTTCGTCGAGGGCATGTACGCCACTGATGCATTTCACCAGTGTCGACTTGCCGGCGCCGTTGTCGCCCAGCAGGGCGAGCACTTCTCCGGCGTACGCGGTCAGGCTGACATCTTTCAGCGCGTCGACGGCGCCGAATCGCTTGCTTGCATGACGCACCGCCAAGGCGGGGGCGCCCATTAGGACCGCCCTGCCTGCATAGTGCGGGCGCGCGATTCGAGATAGCTGCGCAGCATGTCGGCCTCGACCGCCACCACGATGATGAGGCCGATGGCGATCATCTGGAAAAAGACGTTGACTCCCAGTAGGTTCAGCGCGTTGCGGATCACACCGATCATGACTGCCCCGACCAACGCATGGCCGATGTGGCCGCGTCCTCCCAGGAAGCTGGCGCCGCCGATGATGACGGCCGCGATCGTGTCGAGCTCGAGAAGGTTTCCGTAGAGTGGCGAGCCGGCTTGAGTGCGTCCGGCAAGGACGACCGCGCCGATTCCTGCACAGAGGCCGGACATGACATAGGTGAAGACCAGTACACCGCGAACCGGGATGCCCATCTGTACCGCGGCTTCGGGCTTGCCGCCGACCGCATAGATCCAGCGACCCCACACCATGGCCTTGGCGAGCAGCACCAGCAGAGCCGTCAGACCGGACACGACGAAAAAGGAGTTCGGCGCGCCGAAGGTCCAGGAGCCGCCGATCCAGGAGACCCCATCGGGCATGCCGCGCATGGTGGTGTGGCCGATGGCCAGCTCGAGCGAGAGACCGCGGCAGATGCTGAGCGTCGCGAGCGTGATGATGAACGCGTGCGGCAGCCGTCCGAACACGTAGGCGGTGCCGTTGATGGCACCGACCGCGGCGCCCGTGACCAGCATCGACAGGATCACGAGCACCGACGAGTCGGCCACGCGGTAGACGAGGGCACCGATCACCGTGCAGAGGGCCAGGTTGGCTCCGACCGAGAGATCGATGCCTTTGGTGAGGATGACCAGATGCTGCCCCATGGCGACGATCGCTATGACGGCGGTCTGGGCAAGAATGTTGCTGATATTGCCCGGTTTCAGGAAATGGGGGGTGAGCAGGCTGATGACGACGATCAGCGCGATCAGGATCAACACTGGCCCGATGCTCAGAACGCGCAGCCCAAGCAGGACGGCGGTGCTGCCTTCGCTCTGGCGATCGTCCGAAAGAGCGCGGGGAGCCACCCGCCGCTGGTCACTCATCTCTCCTGCCATATCCATCGATCTTGATTTTATGTTTCTTATAGGTAAAAAACATTCTAGAAGGGTCTTAGTCAAGTGGTTTTTTATGGATTAAAAGTCAGAAACGGGCTTAGAGAGCTTCTATGAAAGCCGACACCGTATTCAAGCGTGCATTCAATGACGCCCTCGATCTGGTTGCCCAGTTCGATGACGGCGACCAGTTGCCGTCCGAAAATGCCCTGTGCGATCGGCTGGGGGTTAGTCGCACGACGGTGCGCAAGGTGCTCTCGGCGATGGCCCAGAGGGGTCTCGTCAGTGGCACCGGGCGTCAGCGCATCGTCCGCTCGCAGCGTGACGCCATGCAGCGGTTTCCCGAGGCGGAGACCGTGCCGATGGCGACCCAGGTCGAAAAGCGGTTCATGGAGTGGATGCTGCGCGACAATGCGAGTCCGGGTACCACGATTAATGAGCTCGAGCTGGCCCGGCAGTTCGGCGTGGCGACCACGGGCATTCGAGAATTTCTCAACCGATTCGAACATTTCGGCCTGATCGAGAGGCGGCCGAATGCAGGCTGGGTGTTCAAGGGTTTCACGGCCAGCTTTGCGCTCGAGCTGTTTGAGATTCGTGAGATGTTCGAGCTGCGCTCGGCCAGGGCTTTCGGTGCGCTACCGGATAGCTCTCCACTCTGGCGAGGGATTGAAGCGTTGCGCGCGGAACACCTCGCCCTGCTCAGCGAGATCGAGCATCGCTATCATGACTTTTCCGACCTCGACAACCGCTTCCATCGCCTGATCAACTCAGCCGTCCCGAACCGGTTTATCGATGGCTTCTACGACATCATCACGATGATTTTTCACTATCACTACCAGTGGAGTAAGCGCGATGAGCGTCAACGAAATGAAGTAGCTATCCAGGAGCATCTGACCTACATCGAAGCGCTGCTCGGCCGTAATCTCCCAACCATCGAGCTCGCATGCCGAGCGCATCTGTCATCCGCAAGGGAAACGCTCATCCGCGCGACATCCGACCAGTAGACGGAGCGAGCAAGGCTTGGCTGGGGCGCGGCGCCGACGGAGCGCCCAGCGGTTCGTGTGCTGTCAGTGACGCACTGCTTTGCCACGTCACAGGCTCGCAAGGGTGGCTGCGGTGCACGACTTGATACTGCAAGCCCTTGACAAAGCCTGCTGGCGATCAAATCCCGATCACTGGGAGAGTCAATTCTCGGTGGTTGCGAGCCCCCGATTTGAACCTGCTGCTAGGCGTTTACACGTTCCCTGATCCGCAGATGCGTTTCCCTGTTATCGCGAGAAAATTCCCTGTTCGACTGAAAATATTCCCTGTTCCGATTCTTAGGGAATTCGTAGCTAACCCGCTGATTTAACCGAGTGATTCCACCTGGAATTCCGTCAAATCGGCCAAATTCGTAAAAATTCCCTGTATTTTCCCTGTTAAACAGGGAATTCGGGCGGAGACGAGTTCGCCCGAGACTGCCTGCACCACCAAGGCACCCCTGTCCATACCAAAAACTCTGTCCGGCGCGGAAAACCTCGTATCTTGGTTTTCGGGCCAAGATCGAGATATTCCCGGACGCGTGCGATTAGCATACGCAAGTGTGATCTCTGAACTCTACGGATTGATTGTTTTGGTAGACACAGGTGTTTCAGCCAAACCATTCGCCACCATCCACCACCAGCTCGTGGCCGGTTATGAAGGACGAGCGGTCTGATGCGAGGAAGAGAATGGCTTCTGCGATCTCGTTCGTGGTGGCCCAGCGGCCTATAGGAATAGTCTCTGCGACGTATTTCTCAATCGCCGCCCGGCCTCCCATTTGATGAATATAGGGATCGTTAAATGGGGTATCTACCCATCCGGGGCAGAGCGCATTCACACGAATCTTGAACTTCGCGTAGTCCAACGCGATCTGGCGAGTCATCATGATGTTCGCGGCCTTGGTCGTGATATAAGCCAGCATGCTTTTGTCCACGAAAATCCCCGAATTGGATGCGGTATTGATGATCGATCCTCCGCCTTGCGCCTTCATGTGTGGCACGACGAGTTTGCAGCCCATGAAATGCGCGCGGACATTCATCCGCCAAGAGGCATCCATGCCGTCGCCATCGATCTCCTCCAACCCGCCGGCGACTTGAATGCCGGCATGGTTATGCAGGATATCGATGCGGCCATGGTCCCGGTGGGTGCCGTCGATGAGCTTGGCCAACGCCCGTTCGTCGGTGACGTCGGTTGGCCGGTTCTCGGCACGGCCGCCGGCATGGACGATGCGCCGGACGGTTTCCTCACCACTTTCCGTGCTTCGATCGGCCACGACCACCAGCGCCCCTTCGCGAGCCATGATCTCGGCGCCCGCCCGGCCGATGCCTGACCCGGCGCCGGTGACAATCGCAATCCGATCATCGAGTATCATTTCGTCTTTACCCTTGGTCACATAGGAACTCGATTCGAATATGCTATGGGGCGGTGACCCCTGTGGGCCGCCGTCGTGCGCGCAGCAGGAATTGCGCGGCGATCAGCAGGCTCAGAGAAACCGCCAGCACCATTGTGCCTATTGCGTTGATCTCAGGCGTAACGCCCCGGCGTATCGAAGAGAAAACGTAGATCGGCAGTGTCGTCTCCGAACCCGCGACGAAGAAGGCGATGATGAAATCGTCGAAGCTGAACGTGAAGCTCAAGAGAAAGCCCGCCAGGATCGCCGGGAAGATCTGTGGCAGAGTCACCTGCCGGAAGGTTCGCCAAGGCGTGGCATAGAGGTCGGCCGAAGCCTCGATCAGCGCGCGATCCATGCCGGCGACACGTGCCCGCACGATGACGATGACCAGAGCCATGGTGAAAAGCGTGTGCGCGGCGATCAGAGAGACATACCCCATGCCCAGTTGCGGCGGCGCATCAGTCGGCCAGATCGCCACCAACAGTGGATTGACCGCGTTGAACAGAGTCACCAGCGCGATCAAGGTGGCAATTCCAATGACAATGCCCGGGATCATGATGGCGATATAGATGGCGCCGTCGTAGAGCGCCCGAAGGCGGCCGGTCATGCTCTGCAATACCAATGCTGCCATTGTGCCTATGAGGCTGGCCAGAACCGCCGTGGTGAACGCCACCAGCAGACTGGTGGTCAGCGCCTCTATGACGAATGGATTGGCCAAGGCCTTGCCGTACCACTGGATCGAAAACCCGCGAAAATCGCTGGCATGACGTCCGGCGTTGAAGCTGAACAGCACGATGATCCCGATCGGGATGTAGAGGAATAGATAGACGGCGATTGCGTACAGTCTCACGACCTGGACAACCTAAAAGAGGGGAGCATCGTCTCTGTGCGTGCGGCGCATCATCAGCCGCATGTACAGGCTGACGGTCAGCAGCATGATGAATACCAGGGTCGCCGCGACCGCCGATCCATATGCCCAATTGCGCGACTGCAGAAAGAGGTCGACCAACGCGTTGCCGATGAAGAACACCTTGCCACCGCCCAGCAGGGCCGGAATCAGGAATTCTCCCATCAGCAGGATGAAGACCAGCATGCACCCGGTCGCAACACCTGGGATGGATAGGGGCAAAGTCACCTGCAGGAATGTTCGCAGAGGTGGGGCACCCAGGTCGCCGGACGCTTCCAACAACCCCTTGTCCAGTTTTTCCAGACTAACGTAAATTGGAAACACCATCAGCGGCAGATAGCCGTAGACAATACCGACCAGCACCGCAAAAGGGGTGTTGATCATGCGCACATCCTCGAAGCCGATGAGCGCCAGCAGCGCGGGAAGGCCACGGCCGCCCAGGATGAAAATCCAGGCATAGGTGCGGATCAAAATGCTGGTCCAGAACGGCACGATGACCAAGACCAGCAGCAATGTTCTGAGCCGAGGATTCGCCTTCACGGCGAGATAATAGGCAAGCGGATACGCCACCACGAGGGCCACGACGGTGCCCATAGGCGCCAGCAGGAGCGTGTTCTTGAAGGCGGTGAACCGAGCCGGAAGATTCGCGTACTGGGCCAGGGTCAGTGCGGGAACATAGCCGCCGGCCGGGCCACGCTCACCGACACTGAACACCAGAATGACGAAAAGCGGCAGGGCGAGCATGACCAGGAGCCATGCCGCGGCCGGGGCCAATAACAGCCTGTTGACCCACTTGTCCGACATGGCGCCGGTCTCTGCCCGCCCCGCCACGACTATCTTGCTGTACGGCCGATCAGGCCGATTTGAAACGTGCCAGCAGCTCGGCCCGGTTCGGATCGGTGAGCGTCGCGGCCGCGCCGAACTCCAACGCGTCCAATAGTTCCTTCGCTGGATACAGGATCGGGTCCTCCAGCAATTCCTTCGGAAGCATCTTGTTGGTCCGGGCATCCGCCACTGGGTAACCGTGGGTCAGCACCTCCTTCGCATTGATCGCCGGATCGAGCAGGAAGTTGATCAACGCATAGCCCGCATCGCGGTGCGGCGCGCCGTTTGGAATCGCAAAGTAATCGCTCCAGATTTCGCCACCCTCCTTGCCGAGAACGTACTCGATCTCGGGAATGTCGGTGTGAAGTTGCTTGCCGTCGCCAGTCCAGGCCATGGACATCCAGGCGTCGCCGTTGCGCATGGGCGGCTGATAATCGCTGTTGATGGCATATAGGTGCGGCTTTACTTCGAGCAGCAGCGTCTCCGCATCCGCCAGTTCCTTCGGATCCACCGAGTTGAACGAGTAGCCGAAGTATTTCAGCGCGTTGCCGATGGTGGTCAGCTGATAATCATGCACCATCGTGCGCCCCGAGAACTCAGTCTTCGTGAGGTCCCAGAATTCTTTCCAAGTGCTCAGCTTCTTACCGCCGGTATGCTTTGTGTTCACCACATAACCGGTAGTGCCCCAATTCTTCGGCACCGCAAAGACCGTGCCGTCGACCGTGCCGGCATCGGAAAAGCGCGGATCGAACGCGACCGCCTCGTAGTTGGGAATCTTGGCGAGATCGAGTGGCTCGATCAGTTTCTCGCCGACATAGGTCGTGATCGTATAGTTGGTCGGCACGAACACGTCCCATCCGCTGCCGCCGGCCTGCAGCTTGGCCAGCATTTCCTCATTCGAACCGAAGACGTTGACCTGCACGTTGGCGCCGGTCATTTCGGTGAACTTCTCGAAATTCTTCGGGTCGTGATAGTTCGGCCAGGTGGCCAGGATCACGCGGTCGCCGATTTCACCCGCCGCCCATGTCTTGCGGGGCCGCAGGCCGGGCACCGCGCCGGCCATCACGGCCGTGGCCATGCCGAGTCCGGTTACGGCAAGAAAATGGCGCCGGCTAACAGAACCTTTCTGATAGCGGCGCAACTCCTCCATGAATTTTTGCCTGCTGATTGGCGTGTTGTCTTTGTATGTTTTGGACATCTCCCACTCCCTCTAGGTTGGCCGTTTGAATTCCAAGTCTCGTGTTTATGTATTCGCGAGCGCCAATGCGGAGGCGGCCTGCCATCCGATGCGCACTTGATCACCCGGGTTGAATCCTCCACTCAGGGTCTCGGCGTGTTTAGGGGCGCGCACAAGGATATCTCCAAGACCTTGCGCCATGACCAAGTACTCCGTCTGTTCGCCCAGAAATATGCGGTTCTTGATCGTCGCCCTGGCTTCCACGTCGGCGTCGAATGGCACTCCGTTGTTTGACGCCGAAATAAAAATAAGCTCGGGCCTGACCGCCAGTGCGGCCGAAGTATTTTTTTGCAGGGCCGCGACACCCTTCGGGTTGCGGCCGGCGAAGGTGCGCCCATCGGCAACGCGAATTCTGGCGCCTTTGTCGTCCGCCTCCGCGACCTGACCCTCGAAGAAGTTGGATTTTCCCACGAAGTCGGCGACATAGCGGTTGATCGGTTCGTCATACAGACTCGTGGGGCTGCCGGTCTGAACGATGCGACCCTCATGCATGATGCAGATCCTGTCGCTCATCGACAGCGCCTCTTCCTGGTCATGGGTGACCAGGATGAATGTGATGCCGACGTCGCGCTGCAGGGTCTGAAGCTCGATCTGCATTTCACGGCGCAGTTTTCGATCCAGTGCGGCCAGCGGTTCGTCCAGCAGCAGCACGGTCGGATGATTGATCAAGGCGCGGGCCAGCGCGACCCGCTGTTGCTGGCCGCCGGAAAGCTCCCAGGAGCGCCGCCGCTCGTAGCCCGAAAGTCGAACCAAATCGAGCGTTTCCAGGACTTGCCGATCGATGTCGGGGCCGGCTGGCCGTGGCGTCCGCTGGCGCAAACCATAGGCGATGTTGTCGCCAACCGTCATGTGCGGGAACAAGGCGTAGTGTTGGAAGACCATGTTCACCGGGCGCCGATGGGGCGGCACGCCAACCATGGATTGACCGCCAATACGCACGTCGCCTTCGGTCGGTTGTTCGAAGCCGGCGATCAGCCGCAGCGAGGTGGTCTTGCCGCAGCCGGACGGGCCGAGAAAGGAGTAAAACGCGCCGTTTTCGACCGACAGGCTGACGTTATCGACCGCGACGACCTCGCCGAAGCGTTTGGTAGTGCCCACGAACTCGACGTCGGGTACGTCGGAGCCTGTGGGCACATTTGGTTCGAACTTGTCTGCCATCCACCAAACGCTTGTTTGCGTTGGATTTCTACGCTGAGTGCATAGGTGATGCACCTCGCCTTGTATTTGAGCATGCGCTTAGAGGCGAGGAACTGTATATATCCCCCACGGGATAGAAATGCGATAATCTCCTTGCCAAGGGATATTACCTGTAATCGTGAAGAACCGCGCCAAGACCCTTCCGAAACTGGATTCCCGCGATTGGCACGAACAGCTCGCGGCGGTGATCGCGGCCGAGGACACGGATCAGTTTCCTGCTGTCCTGGTCCAGGCATTGCGACGCGTTGTTCCATTCGACTTTCCCGTGTTCTTCGTCTACCGCGGGGCTGAGCGACCGATTTGTGTCTATGACACATTTACCCCGCGAGAGCGGATCATCTTCGTCACGGACTATCAGGAGGGTCCCTACTTGTTGGACCCGTTCTATCAGGCCTGTGCGGAACGCATCCAACCAGGTCTCTACCGGCTACGTGAAATCGCCCCAGACCGCTTCTACCATTCCGAATACCACCGTTCCTACTACCGCCGCACCGGGCTGGCGGAGGAGATCGGGTTTGTGATCGCCCTCTCGGACGACATGAGGTTGGTCATATCGCTGATGCGCGCCGGCACGAGCACGCCATTCAGCGATCGCGATTTCGGCAAACTGCGCCGTGTCGAGCCGATCGTTCATGCGTTGTCATTTCGCCGCTGGCGCAACCTTGAGAGTCAGCAAGCCATAGGCACCGAGCCAGAGGTGACCCGGCCATCCCTGGACACGCAGGTCACCGGTGCGTTCGAAAAGTTCGGGGAAGGGGTGTTGACCCGGCGCGAGAGGGACGTGGTGCGGATGGTTCTGCGCGGACACTCATCCGAATCCATAGGCCGGCATCTCGAGATCAGCACCGGAACCGTCAAGATCCACCGGAAGAACCTTTACGGCAAGCTGGGCATCTCCTCGCAATCGGAGCTCTTTTCGAAATTCATATCGTACTTGTCTGATGCGATCGGGGACGGGGTCGCGGCAAGTTAGAGCAGGCATAAACGATGTTATGGCGCCGGTGACTCGTGTGCCAATATTGGAGGGCCGTTGGCGACAATCGGACAACGCCCGACCCGTCGTGCGGTGGGACGGAGGCCGGCTAGAGCCGCGCCGCGACGTGTTCGACCGCGCCCTTGACGGCGTCGACAATGACGTCGGCCTCCGCCTTGGTCAGGCACAGGGGTGGGGCGAAGCCCAGAATATCGCCCTGGGGCATGGCGCGTGCGATCACGCCGCGCTCGAGCAACGCGGCGGCGGCCTGCGGGCCGATTTTTTTCGCCGGGTCAAACAGGCGGCCGTCCGCCTTGTCTTTCACCAGTTCGACCGCGGCGAGCAGGCCTTCGCCGCGCACATCGCCGACGATGGGGTGATCGCCGACCGCCTGGGCCAGCGACTTCCTGAAATACGCCCCGACCTCGCGCGCGTTGTCCACCAGGCCAAGCTCGTCGATCAGCTCCAGGTTCGCGATACCGGCCGCAGCGCACAGCGGATGCGCCGAATAGGTCCAGCCGTGGCCGATGACGCCGAGATCATCGGAGCCTTTTTCGAGGACCTTCCAGACACGCTCGCCGACGATGACGCCTGACAGCGGCGCATAGGCGCTGGTCAGACCCTTGGCGACGGTGATCAGGTCCGGTGTCATGTTGTAGTGGGCGGAGCCGAACATGGAGCCGAGCCGGCCGAACCCGGTGACCACTTCGTCGGCGATCAGAAGGATGTCGTATTTTTTCAGGACCGCCTGGATCTTCTGCCAATACCCCTTCGGCGGCGGCACGATGCCGCCGGTGCCCAGCACCGGCTCGCCGATGAAGGCGGCGACGGTTTCCGGCCCTTGCTCAAGGATCAGGGCTTCCAGATTGGCGGCGCATTGCTGCGAGAACGCCTCCTCGCTTTGGGCGCGGTCGGTGCGCCGGAAATAATAGGGTGCGTCGGTGTGCAGGATCGGCGCGCGCGGCAGGTCGAAGGCCTTATGGAACAAGTCCAGGCCGGTCAGGCTGCCGGTCATCACGCCCGAGCCGTGGTAGCCGCGCCAGCGCGAGATGATCTTCTTTTTCTCCGGCCGGCCGAGCACGTTGTTGAAATACCAGACCAGCTTGATGTTGGTCTCGTTGGCATCGGACCCGGAGAGGCCGTAGTAGACCCGGCTCATGCCGGCCGGCGCCCGCTCGATGATCATGCGCGACAGGCGGATTGCCGGCTCCGAACCATGCCCGGCATAGGCGTGGTAATAGGACAGCTTGTGCGCCTGCGCGGCGATCGCCTCGGCGATCTTGGTCCGGCCATAGCCGACGTTGACGCAATAAAGCCCGGCGAAGGCATCCAGACTGCGCTTGCCGCTGCGGTCGACGATATAGACGCCCTCGCCACCCTCGATCACGCGGGCCGGGCTTTCGCCGCGCGCATGCTGGGCCATGTGGGTCGAGGGATGGAAGAAGTGCTCCCGATCCCAGGCTTCCAACTCGTCGCGGTTTTCCAGCATATTCAAACTCCGATTCCCCTGCGCTCCGGGCGCGGCGCGCCCGGGCTGTCTCCGAATACAGTTCCTGACCTTGGTGAAGGCCCCGGCGTCTTGGCCGCGTGCTTTCGCTGCACGATGGCGGCTGCGAATATGGTTGTCAATTGTCATGATTTTCCGCATGCTTGTACCATGACAAGTTGGCCGCCCGACCGCCATAGCCTGAAGCGCCCGGTCTACCGCTCGCTGGTCAACCTGGTGGCCCGCGTGGTCGAGACCGGCGAGCTCATGCCCGGCACCCGGCTGCCGACCCACCGGGATCTGGCGCACCGGCTGGGCATCAGCGTGCAAACGGTCAGCCGCGCCTATGAGGAGCTGATCCGCCGCGGCTTGATCGTCGGCGAGGTCGGCCGCGGCACCTTCGTGCGCCCGGACCGGTCCGAACCGGCGCCGCCGTTCATCACCGAGCGGGGTGCCGGTGGTCTGATCGATCTGTCGATCCTCAAGCCGGTGGGCGATACGATCCATATCGAGCGTATGAAGACGGCGCTCGCCGCCCTGCACGATGACCTGCCGCTGAGCACGCTGTTCTCGTTCCGCCCGAGCCTGGCCCACCGGCGATACCGCGAGGTGGCGGTCGAGTGGTTGCGGCTCTGCGGCCTGCGGGCCTCGCCGAGCGCCGTTCTGGTCACCAACGGCGCCAGTCCCGGCTTGACCATCGCGCTGATGTCGGCGGCCCGGCCGGGCGACGCGGTGGCGACCGAGGAGATCGGCCATCACATGCTGCGCCCGCAGGCCAGTTATCTGGGCCTGCGCCTCAAGGGGCTGCCGATCGACGACGACGGGATCCTGCCTGATGCGCTCGATCAGGCGTGCGCCAGCGAGACGATCAAGGCCCTGTTCATGGTGCCCTCGGCGGCCAACCCGACGGTGGCCATGGTCAGCCGCGCGCGACGCGAGGCGATCGTCGAGATCGCCCGCCGGCACAACCTCTACATCATCGAGAACGATGCCTGGGGGCCCCTGGTCGAGGATCGGCCACCGCCCATCGCCAGCCTGGCGCCGGAACGGACCTTCTATGTCACCAGCTTCACCAAGTGCGGCATGCCCGGCCTGCGCACCGGCTACCTGGTCGCCCCCGACCTGCTGCTCAGCTCCGTGGCCACCCGGCACCTGGTGACCAACTGGAGCGCGACCTCGATGGTCGCCGAGATCGCCACCCGCTGGGTCGCCGACGGCACCGCCCGGGAGCTTCTGCACTGGCAGCGGGCGGCCCTCAAGGCGCGCAATGCCCTGGCCGCCGAGGTGCTGGGCGATATTCCCCGCCGGCAGCACCCGAACAGCCTGCACATCTGGCTGCCGTTGCCGTCCGGCTGGCGCGAGGATGAGTTCGTCGCCCAGGCCCGCCTGCACAACGTCGCGGTGGCGCCCGGGGCCTCGTTCGCCGCCGAGGCATCGGTGCGGACCGCCGCCGTGCGCATCAGCGTCGGCGCAACCACAAGGGACGAGTTGCGCCAAGGACTTGAGGTGGTCGCGCGCATGGCCCGCGCGGAACCGGAACCGGCGCTTCTGGCCATCTGAGACGCTGGTATTCGGGCGGTGCGAAAATTGTCATGAGTTAATATTTCGTTTGACGGTGAATTGTCATTGTTTCATCGTCTTTTAAATCATAACAATATCTGGTTGGGGAGGATGCGCCCCGATGCCGGCGCCGATCATCGAAATCGACAGGGTGTGCAAAAGCTTCGGTGAGTTCCAGGTCCTCAAGGACCTGAGTTTCACCGTCGAACCGGGCGAAAAGCTGGCGCTCATCGGCCCGAGCGGTTCCGGCAAGACCACGATCCTGCGCATTCTGATGACGCTGGAGACGATCAACGCCGGTCATATCAAGATCGAGGGCGACCACCTTTGGCACAAGCCGGCGAATGGCAGCCTGATGCCCGCCGACGAGGCGCATCTGCACAAGATGCGCGCCAAGATCGGCATGGTCTTCCAGCTCTTCAATCTGTTCCCGCACATGACCGTGCTGCGCAACGTCACCTTGGCACCGATGCTGACCAAGGGCGTGCAGCGCAAGGAAGCCGAGGAACGGGCCATGTCGCTGCTGAACATGGTCGGCCTGGCTGACAAGGCCGAGGCCAAGCCGGCGCAACTCTCCGGCGGCCAGAAGCAGCGCGTCGCCATCGCCCGGGCGCTTGCGCTGCAACCCAAGATCATGCTGTTCGACGAGGTGACCTCGGCGCTCGACCCCGAGTTGGTCGAGGAAGTGCTGAGCGTGATGCGCAAGCTGGCCGAGGAAACCGACATGACCATGCTTTTGGTCACGCACGAAATGAGTTTTGCCCACGACTTCGCCGACCGGGTGCTGTTCTTCGATGGCGGTCGCATCGTCGAAGAAGGCCCGCCGGATCAGATTTTCCGAGATCCGAAACAGGAACGAACGCAGATATTCCTGAAGAAAATCATCGCCGCCGGACAACGAATCTAGGAGGGCGGCCGTTTACCGGGATAACCCGGATAGTGCAGGCAGGCCCCGCCACGGGGCCATGAACAACAGAGGGAGGTTTTCACATGAGTTTACTTTCGATTACACGTCGCCGGGCGCTTACCGGCGCGGTCGCCACCATGGTCATGGGGATGGTGGCCGGGCTGATCGTCGGCCAACCCGTCCTTGCGGCGGAAAAGCTGGCGCAATTGAAGGAGCAGGGCTTCGCGCGTATTGCCATTGCCAATGAGCCGCCGTGGACCGAGGTCAAGGCCGATGGCAAGGTGACCGGCGCCGCGCCGGAGGTTGCCCGCGCCGTTTTCGCCAAGCTGGGCATTCCCGAAATCGTCGCTTCGATCTCCGAATACGGCGCGATGATCCCCGGGCTTCAGGCGCGCCGTTTCGATGCCGTGGCCGCCGGGTTGTTCATCAAGCCGGAGCGGTGCGCGGCCGTCATCTTTTCCCAGCCCGACCTGTGCGATACCGAATCCTTCGCGCTTAAGAAAGGCAACCCGCTCGGCCTGACCAGCTATGCCGACATCGCCAAGCACCCGACGGCCAAGGTTGGTGCACCCGGCGGCGGCACCGAGGAGCGCCTGGCGCTTGAGGCCGGCGTGCCACGGGATCGGGTGATCGTCGTGCCCGACGCGCAAAGTGGCGTCAAAATGCTGCAGGACAGCCGGATCGATGTTTACGGCCTGCCGATTCTGTCGATCAGCGATCTGCTGGCCAAGGCGAACGATCCGAACCTGGAGATGTATGCGCCGGTCAAGGATACGCCGGTCTTTTGCGCCGGTGCGGCGTTCCGCAAGGGCGACGAGGATCTGCGTGATGCCTACGACAAGGTTCTTGCCGAAATGAAGACGAGTGGCGAGTTCGCCAAGATCGTCGAGCCATACGGCTTTTCCGGCGAGGCGCCGAACCTGACCAGCCGCGAGAATCTGTGCGGTGGTCCGAACTGAGTCCTGAGTCGAGCCATGGGACCGGCGCGCACCCGAACATACCGGGTGCGCGCCGGCGCCATGCCGGTCGGATCTAAATTCGTGCGCCGATAGGTCCCCATACCATGTCGCAATGGTCCGGATATCTTGCGCTGATCCTCGACGGTGCCTGGGTCACCGTGCAACTGACCCTGATCGGGTGTGCCTTCGCGTTGGTTGTTGCGTTCATCGCCGGCATGGGCCGGTTGTCGCGCTTTTTTGCCGTGCGTGCACTGGCCACCGCCTACATCGAATTCTTTCGTGGCACGTCGATCTTCGTTCAGTTGTTCTGGGCTTATTTCGTGCTGCCGCTTCTCGGATTTCCGCTGACGCCGCTTCAGGCGGGTGTCTTGGCGCTTGGGCTGAACGTTGGCGCCTATGGGGCCGAGGTGGTGCGCGGCGCGATCCTGGCCATCCCGCGTGAGCAGGTCGAGGCTTGCACCGCGATCAACCTCTCCCGCTGGCAGCAGATGCGCTATGTCATCCTGCCGCAGGCCTTCGTCCTGATGCTGCCGACCTTCGGCAACAACGCGATCGAGCTGTTGAAGGGAACCGCGGTCGTCTCGCTGATCTCGCTGTCGGACATGACCTTTCAGGCGCAGGTGGTCCGCGCCCAGACCGGCAGCACGGCACTGCCGTTCCTGACCATTCTGCTGCTCTATTTCCTGATCGCGACCGTCATCACCTTTTTCATCCGGGGCCTGGAGCGGCGACTCTCCGAAGGCCTCGACGTGACCAAAGCCTAGGGCGCCGCCATGGAATGGGATTGGGATTTTGCTTGGAAAATCCTGCCAACACTGGGGCAGGGCCTGATCATCACCATCCAGGCCACGATCCTGGGCACCATCGTGGCCATGATCGTCGGCATGGCTTTCGCTATCCTGCGTCGCTCGGAGAATCGTCTGATCGGCCGCACCACGGGATTCTTTGTCGAATTCATTCGCGGCACACCGCTGCTGGTGCAGCTCTATTTTCTGTTCTACATCCTGCCCGATGCCGGCATCCTGCTCAGCCCGCTGGTGGCTGGTGTGATCGGCCTCGGCCTGCACTATGGAACCTATACGGCGGAAGTTTACCGCGCCGGTATCGACAACATTTCTCGCGGCCAGTGGGAGGCCGCCAAAGCCGTCAACCTCAACAAGCGGCAGACCTGGGTGAACATCATCATTCCGCAGGCCGTGCCGCCGATGATCCCGGCGCTGGCCAATTACTTCATCGCCATGTTCAAGGAAACGCCGTTGCTCTCCGCGATCACGGTGGTCGAGCTGATGAATCAGGCGCGCAGCGTCGCCAACTTCAACTATCGCTATGTCGAACCGATGACCATGGTCGGCGTGTTCTTCCTGATCGTCAGCGTGCCCGCGGTGATCCTTCTACGCAAGCTGGAGAGCCGTTACAGCGGCCGGGAAAGCAGGTAAGGCCGCGGCATGGGAACAGGCATCGTATCGCGGAGCAACATGCCCCTGAGCCTGGATACCCGGCCGGTGCCGCGGCGAATCGGCCTGGTGCTGCTGGCGACGGATCACACGACGGAGCGCGACGTCGCCCGCATCTGCCGGCCCGATGAAGTGGGGGTTTACGCCAATCGGATCGCGTATGAGAACCCGACCACGCCGGAAAACCTGTTCCGCATGCAGCCGCGCCTGACCGAGGGCGCGGCGTTGATCCTGCCGGGCGAATCCCTGGACGCGCTCTACTATGGCTGCACTGCGGCCTCGGTCGTGATCGGCGACGAGGCCGTAGAGGCCGCCGTGCAGTCCGCCAAGCCGGGCGTTCCGGTGATCACGCCCAGCGCCGCCGCGCGCGCCGCTTTCCGTGCCTTGGGCGTGCGGCGGATCAGCATCCTGACACCGTATCTGCCGGAAACCAGCGAACCGATGGCGGCGTACTTCCAGGGGCGCGGCCAGGAGGTGGTCAATCTGACCTGCCTCGGGCTCGACGACGACCGGATGATGGCGCGGGTCAGTCCCGCGACCATTGTCACCGCTGCGTGCGAGACGACGGCACCGGATGCCGAGGCGTTGTTCATCTCCTGCACCGCCTTGCGCGCCGCCGAGGTCGCAGGCGAGATCGAGGAGCGCATCGGCAAGCCGGTGGTGACCAGCAATCAGGCGGGCGTCTGGCTGACCTTGCGCCGGGCCGGGATCGAACGGCCCATCGAGGGTCACGGCCGCCTCACGCAACTGCCCGCGCCGCCAGCCGACGAGCGAGCGGCCAGTGCCTGATTCGGCCACAGTCTCTCTCAAGGATATCGAGCGCGCGCGCCGGGCAATCGACGGGCGTATCCGACTGACCGCGGTCGAGCCCTCGGCGGCCTTGAGCGCGCTGGCCGGGGCGCCGGTGCATCTCAAGCTCGAGCAGCAGCAGATCACCGACAGCTTCAAACTGCGCGGCGCCACCCACGCGGTCTTGTGCCTCGGCAAGGCGCAACGGGCCAATGGCGTGGTCGGCGTCTCGACCGGCAATCACGGGCGCGGGCTGGCCTACGCGGCCCGAAAGGCCGGCGTGCGGTGCGTCATCTGCATGTCGGCCCTGGTGCCCAAGAACAAGGTCGACGGCATCAAGGCGCAAGGCGCGGAAGTGCGCATCGTCGGCCGCTCCCAGGATGATGCCCAGGCGGAAGTCGACCGCCTGGTCGCCGATGAGAGCATGACCATGCTGCCGCCCTTCGACCATCCAGACATCATCGCCGGGCAGGGCACCCTGGGCCTCGAGATCTTGGAGCAAGTGCCGGCGGTCGAGACCGTCATCGTGCCGGTCTCCGGCGGCGGCTTGATTTCCGGCGTGGCCGCCGCGCTCAAGGCACGCAAGCCTACGGTACGGGTAATCGGCGTCTCCATGGAGCGCGGTGCTGCCATGGTTCAATGCCAGAAGGCCGGCAAACCGATCCATGTCGAGGAACTGGCGACGCTGGCCGACTCGCTTGGCGGCGGCATCGGCCTTGAAAACCGCTACACCTTCGCCATGGTGCGCGACCTGGTGGACGATCTGGTTCTGGTCAGCGAGGCGGAGATCGCCGCGGCGATCCGCCACGCCTATTGGGCGGAACGCCAGATCATCGAGGGGTCGGGTGCCGTGGGTATTGCCGCGCTCATGGCTGGGCGAATCGCCGATCCCGGCGTCACCGTGGCCGTGCTCAGCGGCGGCAATATCGACATTGACTTGCACTATCGGATCATCGGCGGCGAGGCCGTCGACGTGACCAAGGACTAAGGCGCATGCCGACGATCAAGATTCTCACCGAAGCCGACCTGCGGGCCGCCGTGCCCCTCGACCTCGATGCGGTTGCGTGCGTCGAGGCGGCGTTCACCGCCCTGGCGACCAAGCCGGTGATTATGCCGCCGATCCTGCGCCTCGACATTCCGGCGCATAACGGCGAGGTCGATGTGAAGACCGCCTATGTGCCGGGGCTCGACAGCTTCGCCATCAAGATATCTCCCGGCTTTTTCGACAATCCGAAGTTGGGGCTGCCCAGCGTCAACGGCCTGATGGTCCTGTTCAGCGCCAAGACCGGCTTGGTCGAGGCGCTGCTGCTCGACAACGGCTATCTGACCGATGTGCGCACCGCCGCCGCCGGGGCGGTGGCCGCAAAGCATCTGGCGCGGCCGGACGCGAAGATCGCGGCGATCCTGGGCGGCGGGGTGCAGGCGCGGTTGCAGCTCAAGGCGCTGACCTTGGTGCGGCCGATCGCGCATGCCCGCATCTGGGCGCGGCGCAAGGATCAGGCCAGCGCAACCTCCGCGGCGGCGGCGGCCGAACTGGACATTCCGGTCGAGGCGGTGGCGACAGTGGAGGGGGCGGTGCGCGGCGCCGATGTCATCGTCACCACGACGCCGGCGACCAAGCCGATCCTGATGGCCCCATGGCTGGAGCCCGGCCAGCATGTCACCGCCATGGGCTCGGATGCCGAGCACAAGAACGAGCTCGATCCCAACGCGGTCGTGCGCGCCGATCTCTATGTCGCCGACAGTCTGTCCCAGGTGCGCCGCCTGGGCGAACTGCACCATGCCATTGCAGCCGGCTTGGTCGCCGCCGATGCGGACTTTCCGGAGCTTGGCGGCGTGATCGCCGGTACCCAGGCGGGACGGCCGTCGGCCAAGGCGATCACGGTTGCCGATCTGACCGGCACCGGTGTGCAGGACACGGCGATTGCCGCCTTGGCCCGGCAGCGGGCCATCGCCGCCGGCGCCGGCACCGATTTCGATTCATGATGGATTTAGTGGAGACGCGCCCATGACTCAGGTCGAATTGAATTTCAGCCGCGATGAATACGCCGCGCGGCTAGCCAAGACCCGGGCCGCGATGGAACGGGCCGGTGTTGACCTGTTGATCGTCTCCGACCCGTCGAACATGGCCTGGTTGACCGGCTACGACGGCTGGTCGTTCTATGTGCATCAATGCGTGATCGTGCCGCCGGACGGCGCGCCGGTGTGGTTCGGCCGCGGCCAGGATACCAATGGCGCCAAGCGCACGGTCTATATGGATCACGACCGAATCGTCGGTTATCCGGACCACTACGTGCAATCGACCGAGCGCCATCCCATGGATCTCCTTGCCGGCATCATCGCGGAGCGCGGCTGGGCGAAAGGTCCGGTCGGGGTGGAGATGGACAACTACTGGTTTTCCGCCGCCGCCTTCGCTGCGCTGCAAAAGCACCTGCCCAATGCGCGCTTCAATGACGCGACCGGCCTGGTGAACTGGCAGCGTGCGGTGAAGTCCAAACAGGAATTGGACTACATGCGCCGCGCCGCGCGCATCGTCGAGGCGATGCATGGGCGGATCGCCGAGAAGATAGAGCCGGGCCTGCGCAAGTGCGACCTGGTGGCCGAAATCTACGACGCCGGCATTCGCGGCACCGACGGCTTCGGCGGTGACTATCCGGCGATCGTGCCGCTGCTGCCCTCGGGCGAGGATGCCTCGGCGCCGCATCTGACCTGGGACGACAAGCCGATGCGCGTGGGCGAGGGCACGTTCTTCGAGATTGCCGGCTGCTACAAGCGCTACCACTGCCCGCTGTCACGCACGGTCTTCCTGGGCAAGCCGGATCAGAAATTTCTCGACGGCGAGAAGGCGGTCCTGGAAGGCATGGAGGCCGGCCTCGCCGAAGCAAAGGCGGGCAATGTCTGCGAGGATATCGCCAATGCCTTTTTCGCGGTCCTGAAAAAATACGGCATCATCAAGGACAACCGGACCGGCTATTCCATCGGCCTCAGCTATCCGCCCGATTGGGGCGAGCGCACCATGAGCCTGCGCCCGGGCGACAGAACCGAGCTGAAGGAAAACATGACTTTCCACTTCATGACCGGGCTGTGGCTCGAGGATTGGGGACTGGAGATCACCGAGAGCATCGTTATCGGCGCCAACGGCCCGGAATGCCTGGCCCGCGTGCCCCGCAAACTTGTGGTCAAGAAATGAGGCAGGCGTGAAAGTAGGGCAGCCGATCAAAGCGAACCCGATCACCTCGTCGGTGGATTTCGAGCGCGACGGAATCCAGCACGGCCATCTGCGCCTGCCCTACAGCCGCGACGATTCGGCATGGGGCTCGGTCATGATCCCCATCACGGTGATCCGGCGGGGGAAGGGGGCAACTGCCCTGCTGACCGGCGGCAATCACGGTGACGAGTACGAAGGCCCGATCGCGCTGTACGACCTGGCGCAGACGTTGACAGCCGAGGACATCACGGGCCGGGTCATCATTGTGCCGGCCATGAACTATCCGGCGTTCCGGGCCGCCACCCGAATCTCGCCGATCGACAAGGTCAACATGAACCGGGCTTTTCCCGGCCGCCCGGACGGCTCCGTGACCGAGAAAATCGCCGATTATTTCCAGCGCACCCTGCTGCCCCTGGCCGATGTGGTCCTGGATATCCACGCCGGCGGCAAAACCCTGGATTTCGTGCCGTTCGCCGCGGCCCATGTGTTACCCGACAAAAAGCAACAGGGGCGCTGCGTCGAGGTGATGCAGGCGTTCAACGCGCCCTATTCGATGATGCTTCTGGAGATCGATTCCGCCGGCATGTACGACACCGCGGCGGAGGAGATGGGCAAGGTCTTCGTCTCGACCGAGCTGGGCGGCGGCGGCACGGCAACCGCGCGCTCCGCCGCGATCGCCAAGACAGGCGTGCGGAACGTGCTGATTCACGCCGGCATCCTGCGCGGCGACCCGGCGTTCGAGCCGACCATCCGCCTGGATATGCCATCGGCCGAGTGCTTCACCTTCAGCGAACACGACGGACTGGTGGAGCCGCATGTCGACCTCGGTCAGGCGGTCCGCAAGGGCGACCT
>DASWJP010000028.1:0-2011 GCA_036397065.1 Kiloniellales bacterium
CGGCCGACGGCCTGGCCGAGGAAACTGATCATGACCTGCGACAGCGCCACGCCCGCCGCATTGGCCTTGAGCGCGGGGCTTAAAGCCAGAGCATACCCCTCGAAGCGCGCCAGGACGGAGAGCCGCCAGCCAGCCAGGATCGCGTTGGCAAAGAGAAAAACCGCGGCGACAAGAATATGCGCGGATTTAAGACCAGCCGGGACCTCTAGGACGCCCGAACGATATAGATAGGCAGCAACCGCAAACAGCAGAGCCACTGAAACAACGGCTCTGACCGTCCGCGCCACGTGTATTTCTGGAAGCTTCAGACGCAATCTAAGTCAACCACCGAAGTACGCCGTCGTCCCGCAACAACCAAGAGTTGTTCTAGGCAAGTGTCATGCCAAAACCAATCTTGGCAAGCACAAAGCTCGCGGCAACTACAAAGAACAACCTTTCGCAGACATCGCTACCGGGACCCGGCCCAACGCCGGCGCCATGCCTCATACATGAGGATGGTCCACAAGCCATGAGCAAAGTTTCGGCGGCCGCTGAGGTGTTCCGCCCACATCCGGCGTACCGGGTCCGGCGCCAGGGGCGTGCCCAATCGCGCCGGGTCGAGCAGATCCTCGGCCCAGTCGCGCAGCGGGCCGCGCAGCCAGTCGGCCAGCGGTACGCCAAATCCCTGCTTGGGCCGCTCGACCATGGCCCGCGGCACATGACGCGCCAGGACTTCGCGCAGCGCCCATTTGCCGGTGCCCCCCCGGATCTTCATCCGGCGCGGCAGACGCCAAGCAAACTCGACGACGCGATGATCGAGCAACGGCACGCGCACCTCGAGGGCCGGCGCCATGGAGGCACGATCGATCTTGGTCAGGATGTCATCCGGCAGATAGGTCATGGTATCCAAAATCTGCATCCGGTCGATGGCATCGCCTCGACCGTCCAGCGGGTCGCCGTCGATGCGCCAGGACGGCTCCATGACATCCTGCAGCAGCGACGCCACCTCGCCGTTCAGGCTGACCAGCCGGCGGTAGATGTCATTCGTGTCGTGCGGCAGGATTTCCGCGCCTTTGAGGAATAGGTCCGCCGCTTGCGGAGGCAGGCCCGGCACGCGACTGAGCAGGCTGTCGAGTCGCTTGGCAGGCAGTCGCTGGATCGCCGCAGCCAGGCACGCACGAACGCCTTGCGGCATGCATCCCAACACACGGCCCCACCGTGCAGCGAAGGTATAACGGTTGTAACCGCCGAACAGCTCGTCGCCGCCATCGCCCGAGAGCGCCACGGTGACATGCTGCCGCGTGAGCTTGGAGACCAGATGAGTCGGGATTTGCGAACTGTCGGCAAACGGCTCGTCATAGATTTCCGCAAGATTTGGCACCAGGGCGAGCGCATCCGCCGCGGTGACCGTCAATTCCGTGTGCTCCGTGCCCAGGTGCGCGGCAACGCGGGCCGCATGTTTTGCCTCATCGAAACCGGATTCGGCAAACCCTATGGTAAAGGTGCGCACGCGCCCGCGCCCGGCACGGCTCATAAGGGCCACGACCGACGACGAATCGATTCCGCCCGACAGGAATGCACCCAACGGGACATCCGAAACCATCTGCCGTTCAACCGCGTCCAGGAGAAGGTTCTCCAGCGCATCCGCCGCGGCACGCGTGTCCCCCGTGAACGGGTTATCGAGGCCGGCCTGCGCGATCCGGCTGGCCGACCAGTATGTCCGCCGTGTCATCGCGCCGTCGGCGCTGATGGAAACCATTTCGCCAGGCTCGACCTTGGTGATATTGCGCCAAATCGAGCGTGGCGCCGGCACATAGCCGAAACGAAGGAACCCGGCGATGGCGCCCGGATCCATCTCGCCCAGGAATCCGGGCAGGACCGCGAACGCTTTGAGCTCGGAGGCAAATGCTATTCGGTTGCCCTGCCGGCCGACATACAGGGGTTTGATGCCCAACCGATCGCGAACGAGATGCAGCCGGCGCTCGCGCCGATCCCAAACGGCCATGGCAAACATACCGTTGCTGGCGGCGAT
>DASWJP010000029.1:0-5718 GCA_036397065.1 Kiloniellales bacterium
CGAGCCTTGACCAACGGATTGTTCATGTGCGCTTCGACGATGTCGTCGACCAATGTGGCAATGCCCTTGGCGCCGCCAAGCCGTTCGTACAGATTTTTGCCCATGATGTTCCTCTGCTGTTGTCAACTCCGTGCTGGAATAGCCGCGCCATTCAAGCAACGATCGAGTTGCGCTGTAAGAGCCATGGGGCAAACTATTCTCCGCTTTTCGGCGTGACTAGTTCAGTATCTGAATCGGTGGCGGCTTGGCGGCGAACCTCGCCAAGCAATCTCACACGGGCAATGCCGAGTGGGCTAGCTAAAGCAAGGTGCGCGAAAGTTGAATCGCCCCTCACCCGGATCGGCTTCGCCTCACCACCCTCTCCCACGGTGGGGAGAGGGTTAAGCGGTCAGATTCGCATCGATTTCCCCTCTCCCCTCGTGGGAGAGGGAGGGCCCCATCGCGCCAGCGATGGGAGGGTGAGGGGGCAAACGCGTCAACTTTGGCGCATCTTGCTCTAGACCACTTCCACGCTCGTTTTTCCCGCCCGGCCCATTCACCATGGGCCGTTCGGCGGCGCCGCGCATCGCGCGGCCCGTCCCGCCGATTCCCCTACTTCCCGAAATAACGAATGACTGAGTCGCGTTCGGCCTAGTACCGCCGCTCGACGCAGAAATCGATCAGGTCGATCAATTCCCGCCGCACCGCCGACTCCGGAAACACGTTCATAGCTTCGCGCGCGTCGGCGGCGTATTGCCGGGCCTGCGCCATGCTGTCGTCCAGGGCGCCATGGCGGTGCATCAGGGCGATGGCGTGGTCCAGATCCTCGTCGGTCTGTTCCAAATCCTCCAGGCAGCGGCGCCAGAACGCCCGCTCGGCCGCATCGGCGCGGCGAATCGCCAGGATCACCGGCAGGGTGATCTTGCCTTCGCGGAAGTCGTCGCCAACGGTCTTGCCCAGTTCGGCCTGCCGCGCCGAGAAATCCAAGATGTCGTCGACCAGTTGGAAGGCGATGCCGAAATTCCGCCCGTAGTCCCGCAGGGCGATCTCCTCGGACTCAGGCCGGTCCGCGACCACCGCGCCGATCTGGCAGGCGGCGGCGAACAAGGCCGCGGTCTTGGCCGTCACCACCTGCTGATACTCTTTCTCCATGGTGCGGATGTCGTTGGCGGTCATCAGTTGATGCACCTCGCCCTCGGCGATCACCGCCGAGGCATCGGAGAGAATCTTCAAGACCTTCAGCGAACCGTCCGCGACCATCAACTGAAACGCCCGGCTGAACAGGAAATCGCCGACCAGAACGCTGGGCTGATTGCCCCAGAGGGCATTCGCCGTCGACAGGCCGCGGCGCAGGCTGCTCTGATCGACCACGTCGTCATGCAGCAGTGTGGCCGTATGAATGAACTCGACACTGGCCGCCAGGGCGATATGACGGCGGCCCTGGTAGCCGCACAACCGGGCCGAGGCCAATGTGAGCATCGGCCGCAGCCGCTTGCCGCCGGCGGCAATGATGTGCCCCGCCAGTTGCGGTATCAGGGCCACCGGGGATTGCATCCGGTCGAGAATCAGCCGGTTGACCGCCTGCATATCGTCGGCGACCAGCGCCGAAAGCGATTCAACACCCTTGCGCACCTCGGGGTGCTGGGCAATCTCGATGCCGACGGCGAGTGTCAAAACCGTTCCCCTGTCTTTGCCTCGGCGGGCCTCCCGGTTATCATCACCCAGGAGTGCCGGCAAAACCGTTTCCGGTTGGCCCAGAATAGGTCGCTGCGCCAGCCGGTCAAGGGTGACGCTGCCGGATGGCTGGTGGTAGAGCAAGAGGCAATGCGAGAAATCCTCCGCAGCAACGACGTGGTCAAGCTGTCCTGGGTACAGGCCCTGCTGGCGGATGCCGGTATCGAGACGGTGCTGCTGGACGTGCATACCAGCATTATCGAGGGTTCGATTGGCGCAATTCCGCGCCGTTTGGCGGTGATCGACGATGACTATGCCCAGGCGGCGCGGGTGTTGCGCGCGGCGGGCGAGGACGTGGCACCGTGACTCGCCCCGTGACTCGCCCCGTGACTCGCCCTGGGCCGGAAACAACGATGGTGCATGACTCTTGTGGAGAGGACATGCCGGCAGCGATCAGCGAGGATGCCCTGCTGGGCGGCCGGGTTCGCCTGCGCCAGCCCATGGCCGGCTTCCGCGCCGCCATCGATCCGGTCTTCCTGGCCGCCGCCATACCCGCCGGGGCGGGAGAGAGTGTGCTCGATCTCGGCTGTGGCGTGGGCGCCGCTTCCTTATGTCTGCTGGCCCGGCAAGCCGAGAGCCGGGTGACCGGGTTGGAGATCGACGGCGATCTGGTCAAGCTGGCCGATGCCAATGCCCGCCTGAATGGCGTGTCCGACCGCTTTCTGGCGATCCATGGGGATGTGGCCAAACCGCCGCCCCGCCTGGCGCCGGGCACCTTTCACCATGTCATGTGCAACCCGCCGTTCCTGTCCGCGGGGGTGAGCAAGCCTCTGGCCCTGGCCAGCCGCGATGCGGCCATGCGCGAAGGCGCGGTGGTCCTGGCCGATTGGGTCCGGCTGGCCCTGATCATGGCGCGGCCACAGGGCAGTGTGACCCTGATCCACCGGGCCGACCGGCTGGATGCGATCCTGGCCACATTGTCCGGTCAGGCCGGCGATATTTCCGTCTACCCGCTGTGGCCGGGCGCCGGTAAACCGGCCAAGCGGGTCATCGTCCGGGCCCGCAAGGGGGTGGCGGCTCCGGCCTGTCTTTGCCCGGGCATGATCCTGCACCAGCCGGACGGCGGCTTCTCCGCTGCCGCCGAGGCTGTGCTGCGCGATGCCGCGGCATTGCGGTTCTAGACAGCACGGGAGTCACGGGTGAGCCACGGGCATAGCGGATCGCCGGATGAGGCCGCCCCCGATAGCCGCATTCGCATGCGGCGGCGGCGGGCGCCGCCGGGATCGTCGCCGGGCACGCTGGTTGCCGATCCGGGCGCCCAGCGGCCAGTGGTGCGGGTCATCGGCTATGGCCCGGCGGATGTGCAGGAGGTCGAGGCGGCGCGGCTCGAGGATATCGCATCCAGCCGCGGCAAATGGCCGGTCGTCTGGGTCAACGTGGATGGCCTGGCGGATATGGACTTTATTCGTGCCATCGGCGGGATGTTCGGCCTGCACCGGCTTGCCCTGGAAGACGTGGTCAACGTGCATCAGCGGGCGAAGGTCGAGGAATACGAGGACCACCTGTTCATCGTGTCGCGCATGGTCGCGCTCGATGACGCGCCGCACACCGAACAGTTCACCATGTTCCTGGGCGAGGGCTATCTGCTGACCTTTCAGGAGAGGTCCGGCGATTGCTTCGATCCGGTGCGCGACCGCATCCGCCGGCACCGCGGCCAGATTCGCGAGGCCGGGGCGGACTACCTGGCTTATGCGCTGCTCGATGCGGTGATCGACGGATATTTCCCGGTCCTCGAGGACTACGGCGAAGAACTCGAAGCCCTCGAGGATGTGGTCATGAGCGCGCCGACGCGGGGCCACGTCAACCAGATCCATGAGATGAAGCGAGATCTTCTGGCGCTGCGGCGGGCGATCTGGCCGCAACGGGAGATGATCAGCGCCTTGTCCCGCAATGCCACGAAACAGATCACCGAGCCCACGCGGCTCTATTTGCGCGACTGTTACGACCACACCATCCAGCTGATCGACATTCTGGAAACCTTCCGAGAGGTCGCCTCCGGCCTTGTCGACGTCTACCTCTCCAGCATCAGCGCCCACATGAACGAGATCATGAAGGTGCTGACCATCATCGCCACCATCTTCATTCCCCTGAGCTTTATCGCCAGCCTGTACGGCATGAATTTCCGCTCCGACCTTTCGCCGTGGAACATGCCTGAGCTGAGCTGGACTTTCGGCTATCCCATGGCCCTGGGACTGATGGCCGCGGTCGCCGTTGCCTTGCTCTATTTCTTCCGCCGCCGCGGCTGGCTGGGCGGCCGCCGGCCGGGCGACCGGGACGACTAGGCGAAGTTTTCCCCACGAATTGGACTTCACGCCGCCATTGGCAGGCGCTTGCAGGCCCCCTATGTTCATGGGCATGTCGGTACGCAGCAAATTCGATCTCCGCTCTCTGCTGGCGCGCGTCCTGCCCATCGGGACGCTGAAGAATCCGCCTCCGGTGGTCGCGGTCCTGCGCCTTTCCGGCGCCATCGGCGCCTTCGGCCCGATCCGCTCCGGCCTGACCCTCGCCGGCCTCGAATCCAACATCGAGCGGGCCTTCAAGCTGCCCCGTCTGGCCACCGTCGCACTCTCCATCAACTCGCCGGGCGGCTCGCCCGTGCAGTCCGACCTGATCGCCCGGCGCATCCGCGATCTGGCGGCGGAAAAGGAGGTGCCGGTGGTGGCCTTTGTCGAGGACGTGGCGGCTTCGGGCGGTTACTGGCTGGCCTGTGCCGCCGATGAGATCTTCGCCCGGGAGAGCTCGATCGTCGGCTCCATCGGTGTCATCAGCGCCAGCTTCGGTTTTACGGGCCTGATGCAACGTGTCGGCGTGGAACGGCGTATACACACGGCCGGCGACAAGAAATCCATGCTCGATCCGTTCAGCAAGGAAGACCCGAAGGACGTGGCCCGCCTGAAAGCGATCCAGGAGGATATCCACGAGGATTTTCGCTCCCTGGTCCGCGCCCGCCGGGGTGCGCGCCTGAAGGGGGACGATAAAGCCCTGTTCAGCGGCGAGTTCTGGACCGGGCGAAAGGCGGTCGAGCTTGGCCTGATCGACGATGTGGGCGAATTGCGCCAGACCATGCGGGCACGCTTTGGCGACAAGGTGGTCCTGCGCCGGGTCGACAGCGCCGCGCCCTGGTGGCGCCGGCGGGTGGGTGTCGGCGGGGCCGGACCCCTCGGCCTTTTCGAGCCCCGGGAATGGGCGTCCGGCGCATTGGCGGCGGTCGAGGAGCGGGCGCTTTGGTCCCGCTACGGACTATAGGCGCCGCGGAGCGGGGCGCCGGCACCGTGCCCGCGGTGCTGACCCAGGGCTTTCGCCCGTTCTTCCTGGCGGCCGCCCTGTGGGCCATCGTGGCGATGGCCCAGTGGCTGTGGATACTGTCCGGCGGCCCGGCACCCCCCAGCGTCTTCGATCCGCTGATCTGGCATGCCCACGAAATGCTTTTCGGCTTTATCGTGGCGGCGATCACCGGCTTTCTCCTGACCGCCATTCCCAACTGGACCGGGCGCCTGCCCGTGCGCGGCTGGAGCTTGGGCCTGCTGCTGGCCTTGTGGCTGGCCGGCCGGGTGGCCGTCGCCGTGTCCGTGGAGATCGGGGCCGCCGCCGCCGCGGTGGTCGATCTGTCCTTCCTCGTCGCCTTCGGCGTCATCGTGCTGCGCGAGATCGCCGCCGGCGGCAACTGGCGCAATCTGCCCATGGTCGGGGTCATCGCCGTGCTCGCGGCGGCGAATTTGCTGATCCACCTGGAATACATCGGCGGGCCCGGCGATGCGGGTCTGGGTCTGCGCCTGGGGATCGGCACGGTCGCCGTCCTCATCGCCCTGGTCGGCGGGCGGATCGTGCCCAGCTTCACCCGCAACTGGCTGCAGAAGCGCGACGCCGCACGGCTGCCGCCGCCCTTCGGCGTGCCCGACCGGATTGCCCTGGTGGCGACGGTGGCCGCCGCCCTGATGTGGACGGCCTTGCCGGACGCGCGCGTTACCGGGGCCGTGGCCCTGCTGGCGGCGGTGGCGCTGGCCG
>DASWJP010000030.1:0-6098 GCA_036397065.1 Kiloniellales bacterium
CGCACGCCTTCGGCGAAGAGAAAGCGGTAAAACTGGCGCAGGGCGGACAGCCGCCGGGCCACGGAACGCGGCGCCATCTGTGCCTCGGCCTGCCGGGTCAGATAGGCGCGGATGTCCACCTGCCGGGCGCTGTCCAGATCGCGGCGGCGGCCGAGCAGGAATTTCTTGAAATGGATCAGATCACGGCCATAAGCGGCCCGGGTATTCTCCGCGGCACCCCGTTCGGCGACCATCATTTCCAGAAAGGCCTCGACCCGCGCCCCCGCCGAGGGGTCCGTGGCCGTGGCGGGCTCAGACACCGTTCGCCAGGGCCGCCTCTATGGCCAGGGCCCGTGCCTCGTGCTCCAGGCCGATGCGATTGAGCGCGGCAATCGACCAGCTCAACGCCATCACATGGCTTTCCGCCGGCCCGGCAGTGCCCAGCACCACCAATGTCAGCAGCACCGTCTCCCCCACCCGCTGGGATTCGCTGGCGTCCTGCAAGGCGTAGAACAGCGCCGCCGCGGGCAACGGCCGGGGTGTCGCCTCGGCCGCGGTGGCAATCGTGTTCCAGTGCAGCGAGTCCTGCTCGCCCAAGGCCTGGAAGGCGGCGCGCAGCAAGGTCTGCCGCCGCGACTGATCCGCATCGGCCGTGCCCCCATGCATGGAGGACCAACCCGCCAGGCTGCCGTCGGTGGTCAGCGCCACATCGCCAGCCAAACGGGAATACGGCCACAGGGCCGCCACCGCCGTGGCGGCCACCGGATTCAGGAAGGCCTCCTGGCGGCCGAGAGCCAGCCAGCCATTCGCCGACTCGAACCGGCCGGTGGCATAGAGCGCGCGCCCCGCCGTCCCGGTGAACCACGACAACTCCGGGCTGGGCGGAACCTCCAGCAGCAGAGGCAGGAAGGCGCGCACCATCGCCTTGTAGATCCCGTCGTCCGAGGTTTGCTGCAAGGCGACCCGCAAGACCTCGGCACGGGTGGCAGGCAGACTTTGCGCGCGTGCCGCTTGATAGAGCATGGCCCGGGTCTGCGGCCCCGGCGATGCCGCGTAGCTGCTGATCGCGTTGGCCACCTGATCGGGCGTGAAGGAGAATTCGCCGTAGATTTGCGCCAGCGCATCACCGCTGATCAATCCAGCCGCACAACCCCGTTCGGCGGCGCGCGCCCGCACCTCCGCATCGGCTGTTCGCGAGCGGGCGATGGCGATCAACAGGTCGGGCGGTGCCTGTTCGACCACCGACATCGGTATGGGCCGCCCGGTGGCGATCAGCATGGCCAGATGCAGCGGTGTCAGGGCCGCATCGGGCGGCACCTCGGCGGTACCGCCGCTGGCGGCACTGGCAAGGGTCAGGAACACCGGATCGTCGGTGGCGCCCATCTCGCGCAACAGATCGACGCCCAGCATGACCTTGTCGGTATCGCCGGCGACCATGTTGCACAAGACCATGGCCTTCTGCCAATAAGCGTGCGCGTGAAAGGCCGCGATGCCGCCGCGCACCTGCCGGCAGGCTTCGTCGTTGTCCTGGGCCAAAAGCAAGCTGTTGACGCGGGTGCGGGCCATCGGCTCGTCGTCTTGCCGGCTGGAAACCACCGCCAGCAACTCGTTCACGCCGTCCACCTCGCCCATGGCCGCCAGCCGTTCGGCGCGCAGGGCCAGCAGACTGCTGCCCCGGGGCGGGGCCACGCCGCTGGGTACCACCGGCGGCGTGGCGATGGTCAGCAGCAGGCGCCGGGCCAACTCGCGCAGGGTCGGCGAGCGGATATCACCCGGCAGGCGGCGCAACAGGCTGTCGACAAAGGCCCGGTCGGTATCGCGCCAGAGGTCCTGGCCGAAGCCGCCGTTTTCCGAGCCGAGCACCCCCACCGAATCGAGCGAGATGTCGGCCAGCGGGTTGACCTCGATCAGGGGCCGGGTGGAGACGACCGGTGTTGCCGGTGTGTCCGCCGGCACGGGCGCACCCGGCACCAGCGTGGTCGGCCCCAGCGCGGTCGGTGCCGGCAGGACCGTCTCCTGGGCTATCGCGGCGGCCGGTGCGGCCACGGCCCAGCAGATGGTCAGGGCGGCCAGACCGGCGCCGCCAGGCCACTTTCGCCGCGCTACGGAGGCCGCCAGGTATGCGTTAGCGGGGGAACCGGTCATCAGGCAAGGTCTTCTCAACCGAGAGGGCGGGCGGCGGGATATCCCACGTCAGCAGGAACACGGCGCCGGTACCCAGCAAACCAAAAACAAGGACAATCGCGATCAGGCTCAATCTTCGCATAAGAGGTGCTGATGAAAGTTAAAAGGAATCGGCGCGTAGATTCGCACGCTTCGCAGCCGAGGGGAAGCATCAAGGCCCTCTTTTTGCTCGTTTCCCTTCAAAGAGCGCGCAAAGTTGTTAAGACATGGGGTTGCATGGCTTAGTAATAAGTATAATAGGTTTGGACTATGGCTATTTTGCGGCGGCGGCCACATGAGATTGAGCATACGGCCACGGCAAAGACGCCAAGTTTGACTGTTATCAATCGGATGCTGGACATGGCCACGGCCACGCATGTGACTCTTTCCAAACCGATCGTCCTCGTCGGCCTGATGGGCGCCGGCAAGAGCTGCATCGGCCGCCAGCTGGCCACGGCGCTGGGCGTGGACTTCGTCGATGCGGACGCCGAGATCGAAGCCGCCGCCGGCTGCACCATCGAGCAAATGTTCGAAAGCCACGGCGAAGCGGCCTTTCGCGACGGCGAGCGGCGGGTGATCGCCCGCCTGCTGGGCCAGCCGCCCCATGTATTGGCCAGCGGCGGCGGCGCGTTTGTCGATCCCGCCACCCGCCAGGCGATACGCGAGGGGGCCATCTCGGTCTGGCTGCGCGCCGATCTGGAGATTTTGCTGCGGCGCACGGCCCGGCGCGACCACCGTCCGCTGCTGAAAGGCGGCGACCCGCGGCAGATCCTGCAAAATCTCATGGACCAGCGCTATCCGATCTATGCCGAGGCCGACATCACCGTGGACAGCGCCGACGGCCCGCCGGAGGTCACGCGGGACCGGGTGCTGGCCGCCTTGAAGGCGTATTTGCAGGAGAGCGCAGTCCAGTGAGCGGTCATGAACATTTGCGCGTCGATCTGGCCGAGCGGAGTTACGACATCCTCGTCGGCGACGACCTGCTGAACCAAGCCGGCCGGTACATGGCGCCGGTGCTGCGCCAGAAACGCGTTTTGATCGTCACCGACGATACGGTGGCCGGCTTGCATCTGGCGACCTTGGAGCGGGCCCTGACCGATGCCGGGCTCACCTTCGAGGCCGTTGTCCTGCCGCCCGGCGAGCCGACCAAGGACTTCGGCCATCTGGGCGCGCTGTGCGAGCACCTGCTCAAGCTGGGCGTTGAGCGCGGCAGCACTTTGGTGGCCCTCGGTGGCGGAGTCATCGGCGACATCACCGGATTCGCCGCCGCCATTCTGCTGCGCGGCATCGATCTGGTGCAGATCCCGACCACCCTGCTGGCGCAAGTGGACAGCTCCGTCGGCGGCAAGACCGGCATCAATACCCCCCAGGGCAAGAACCTGGTCGGCAGTTTTTATCAGCCGCGCCTGGTCCTGGCCGATACCGGCGCGCTCTCCACCCTGCCGCGGCGCCAGGTTCTTGCCGGCTATGCCGAGGTCGCCAAGTACGGGATGATCGGCGATGCGGCTTTTTTCGCCTGGCTGGAAGGCCACGGCAACGCCGTCATCGACGGCGATCTCGCCGCCCGCCGCCATGCGGTGTACACAAGTTGCGCCGCCAAGGCGGCCATCGTCGGCGCCGACGAGCGCGAGGGAGGTGTGCGCGCCCTGCTCAACCTGGGCCATACGTTCGGCCACGCCCTGGAGGCGGAGACCGGCTACGGCGACGAGCTGTTGCACGGCGAGGCGGTGGCCATCGGCATGGTCATGGCCTTCGATCTGTCGGTACGCCTGGGCCTGTGTCCGGCGGAGGATGCGGCGCGTGTGCGCCGGCATCTGGCGGCCGTCGGCCTGCCCACCGGCCTGGATACGGACAGCGGCCGCCTGTGGAACCCCGCCAGCCTGCTGGCGCACATGCGCCGCGACAAGAAGGTGAAGGATGGCCGTGTCACCTTTGTCCTGGCCCGCGGCATCGGCCAGGCCTTCGTCAGCGATCAGGTGGATGTGGCGGCGGTGGACGCCATGCTGACCGCCGTCGTGGCCGCATAAGCGGCCTTTGCGCTGGCCCGGTCATCCTATGCTATAGTACCGGGACGTACCTCCAACTCATTCGCGAACCCCCAATGGACCCGCAATTATTGATTCCGATCGGTGCCATCCTGGCGCTGCTCGTACTTTCCGCCTTTTTTTCCGGATCGGAGACGTCGCTGACCGCGGTGTCGCTGCCGCGCATGCACACCCTGGAGCGGCAAGGCAACCGCCGCGCCGGCATGGTCAACGAGCTGTGGCGGCAGAAGGAGCGCCTGATCGGCGCCATCCTGCTGGGCAACAACCTGGTCAACATCACCGCCTCGGCTCTGGCCACCAGCGTGCTCATCGGCTTCTTTGGCGACGCGGGCGTGGCCTATGCCACCCTGGGCATGACGCTGCTGGTCCTCATCTTCTCCGAGGTGCTGCCCAAGACCTACGCCATCCACCACGCCGACCGCATGGCCTTGGCCGTGGCGCCGTTGATGCGCTTCTGCGTCATCATTCTGTTCCCCGTCACGCACGCCGTTCACATGGTGGTGCGCGGCACGCTGAGGCTCTTTGGCGTGCAAATGTCAACGACACTGAGCCCCGAGCGATCGGAGGAGGAGTTGCGCGGCGCCATCGACCTGCACGCCGGCGAGGGCGAAGAGGTACGCCACAAGCGCGCCATGCTGCGCTCGATTCTCGATCTGGCGGAGGTGGAGGTGGCCGAGATCATCACCCATCGCAAGAAGGTGATTTCCATCGATGCCGATCTGCCGCCGCGCCGGATCGTCGAGGAAGTCTTGCAGAGCCCGCACACGCGCCTGCCCCTGTGGCAAAAAGATCCTGACAACATCGTCGGCGTCCTGCACGCCAAGGCGTTGTTGCGCGCCGTGGAGGCCTTGCCGGATATCGACAAGCTCGACGTGCTGTCGATCGCCAACGCGCCCTGGTTCATCCCCGAATCCACCGACCTTCTCTCGCAGCTCCAGGCCTTCCGCAGCCGGCACGAGCATTTCGCCATCGTGGTCGACGAATACGGCGAGGTGGGCGGCATCGTCACCCTGGAAGACATCCTGGAGGAAATCGTCGGCGAGATCGCCGACGAACACGACGTTGAGATCGAGGGCGTACAGATGCAGGCCGACGGCTCGGTGGTGGTCGACGGCGCGGTGACCATCCGCGATCTCAACCGCCAGTTCGAGTGGCGCCTGCCGGATGCCGAGGCCTCGACCATCGCCGGCCTGGTGCTCGACGAGGCCCGGCGCATCCCCGAGGTCGGCCAGACCTTCGTCTTCCACGGCTTCCGCTTCGAAATCCTCGGCCGCCTGCGCAACCAGATCACCACCATCAAGATGGCCCCCCTGGGCGAGGACACGGCGAAACCCAGGAAGGTAGCGGTCGGGAAGTAGGCAACCCGCCCGCTAGGCCGCGGCAATCACCTGCAGGAACGCATCTGCGAATTTTTCCTGCTTGGCGGCGCCGACGCCGAAGACCTGGGCGAATTCGCCGGGGGTGCGGGGGCGTTTCACCGCCATGTCGATCAGCGAGCGGTCGGAGAAGATCACGTAGGCGGGCACGTTGCGCGCCTTGGCCAGTTCCAGGCGCAAGATTTTCAAGCTCTTCAGCAGATCCGTCGCGGCGGCATCCAACTCGTCCACCGCCTTGGTGGCGGCCGTGGTCGCCCGCTTGGCCACCGGGTCCGCGCCGATACGGTCGGGGCGGTAGTGAAACGCGCCGGCACCGCGCAGCAAGTCCGATCCGGCGGACGTCGGGTGCAGGCCGCCAAACCCGGCGATGTCGATCTCCAACAGGCCGGCGGCTATCATCTGGCGGATGATGCCCTGCCATTCCCGTTGCGGCCGGTCGGTCCCGGCGCCGAAGACGGACAATGCCTGGTGCTTGAAGCGGGTGATCTTCTCGTTCTCCGAACCGCGCAGCACGCCGATGATATGGCCCGCGCCG
>DASWJP010000031.1:0-36689 GCA_036397065.1 Kiloniellales bacterium
CCAGATCGATGCCTTTGCCACCCATTACGTGGGCCGGCCCAGCCCGCTCTATTTCGCCGAGCGCCTGACCGAGCATTTCGCCAAGGCCAGCGGGGGCAAGAAGGGCGCCAAGGTCTATTTCAAGCGCGACGAGCTGAACCATACCGGCTCGCACAAGATCAACAACTGCATGGGCCAGATCCTGCTCGCCCGGCGCATGGGCAAGCAGCGCATCATCGCCGAAACCGGCGCCGGCCAGCACGGGGTGGCGGTGGCGACCGTATGCGCCCGCTTCGGCCTGCCGTGCGTGGTCTACATGGGCGCCAAGGACATCGAGCGGCAGAAGCCGAACGTCTTTCGCATGAAGCTGCTCGGCGCCGAGGTGGTGCCGGTGACCAGCGGCAGCCGCAGCCTGAAGGATGCCATGAACGAGGCGTTGCGCGACTGGGTCGCCAACGTGGAGACCACCTTCTACATCATCGGCACGGCGGCCGGGCCGCATCCCTATCCGGCCATGGTGCGCGAGTTCCAGTCGATCATCGGCCGCGAGGTGCGCGAGCAGATGATGGCCGCCGAGGGGCGCCTGCCCGACAGCCTGGTCGCCTGTATCGGCGGCGGCTCCAATGCCATCGGCCTGTTCCACCCGTTCCTCGACGACAAGGATATCCGCATCTTCGGGGTCGAGGCGGCCGGGCGCGGCCTCGACAGCGGCGAGCATGCCGCCTCGCTGACCGGCGGCCGGCCCGGCGTGCTGCACGGCAACCGCACCTATCTGCTGCAGGACGAGGACGGGCAGATCAAGGAGGCCCATTCCATCTCCGCCGGCCTGGATTATCCCGGCATCGGCCCGGAACATGCCTGGCTGAAGGACATCGGCCGGGTCGAATACGTCTCGGCCACCGACGACGAAGCCTTGGCCGCGTTCCAACTGTGCTCCCGCCAGGAGGGCATCATCCCGGCGTTGGAGCCGGCGCATGCCCTGGCCTTCGTCAGCACCCTGGCGCCGACCCTGCCGCGCGACCATCTGCTGGTCATGAACATGTGCGGGCGCGGCGACAAGGATGTGTTCACCGTGGCGGCGGCGCTGGGCATCGACATATGAGCACGGGCAAACAAAAAAGCCGCCTGGAGCGCCGCTTCGCCGCGCTGGCGGCGGCGGGACGCGGCGGCCTGGTCACCTTCGTGACCGCCGGCGATCCGGATGCGGAGACGGCGCGCGCCCTGGTCGCCGGATTGCCCGCCGCCGGGGCGGACGTGATCGAGCTGGGCATGCCCTTTTCCGATCCCATGGCCGACGGCCCGGCGGTGCAGGCCTCCAGCCAGCGGGCCCTGGCCGCCGGCACGACCTTGGCCAAGACCCTCGATCTGGTGCGCGGCTTCCGCGCCTCCGACCAGGACACGCCGATCGTGCTCATGGGCTATTACAACCCGATCTACAGCTACGGGGTGGAGCGCTTCCTGAAGGATGCGGTCGCCGCCGGGGTCGACGGCCTGATCGTCGTCGATCTGCCGCCGGAAGAGGACGCGGAGTTGTGCATGCCGGCGATTGCCGCGGGCTTGCATTGGATCCGCCTGGCCACGCCGACCACCAACGATGCGCGCCTGCCGGCGGTGCTGGCGAATACCGGAGGCTTTCTCTATTACGTCTCGGTCATGGGCATCACCGGCACCCGCTCGGCCACCGGCGAGGCGGTGCGCCAGGCGGTTTCCCGCCTGAAGCGGCACACCGATCTGCCCATCGCCGTCGGCTTCGGCATCAAGACCCCAGCCCAGGCGGCCGAGGTGGCGGCCGTGGCCGATGCGGCCGTGGTCGGCTCGGCCCTGGTGGAGCGCATCCGCGCCAACCTGGATGCGCGCGGCCGCGCCAAGCCCGGCCTGGTCGAGGATGTGCTCGGCCTGGTGGGCGAGCTGGCCCAGGCGGTGCGCGGTGCCCGGCAGCAGAGCGGAACGGCAAAAGCCAAATCCCGATGAACTGGATCGCCAACTTCGTTCGCCCGAAGATCCGCGCCCTGGTCAAGAAGGCCGAGGTGCCGGACAACCTGTGGCACAAGTGCCCGGCATGCACGCAGATGATCTTCCACCGCGAGCTGGAAGCGAGCCTCCGGGTCTGCCCCCATTGCGGCCATCACATGCGCATCCGCGCCCGCCAGCGCCTGCAGATGTTTTTCGATGACGGCAAGTTCACCACCATCGAGCTGCCCGAGATTCTCGTCGATCCCCTGCGCTTCCGCGACCGCAAGCGCTATGTCGACCGGTTGCGCGAAGCGACCGCCAAGACCGCCGAGAAAGAAGCCATCCTGGTCGCCCACGGCCGCATGGACGGCCAGGCGACGGTGATCGCCGTGTTCGATTTCGAATTCATGGGCGGCTCCATGGGCCTGGCGGTGGGCGAGGGCCTGTTGGCCGCCGCCCGTCTGGCGATCTTGCAGGAGGCGCCGCTGATCGTCATCCCGGCGTCCGGCGGCGCGCGCATGCAGGAGGGCATTCTCTCGCTCATGCAAATGCCGCGCTCGGTCGTCGCCGCCGACGAGGTGAAGGAAGCCGGCCTGCCGTACATCGTCGTGCTCACCGATCCGACCACCGGCGGGGTCTCCGCCTCGTTTGCCATGCTCGGCGACGTGGCGATCGCCGAACCGGGGGCGACGATCGGTTTCACCGGCCGGAGGGTGATCGAAGAGACCATTCGCGAAACCTTGCCGGAAGGCTTCCAGCGCGCCGAATACCTGCTGGAACACGGCATGGTCGACATGGTGGTGCACCGCCGCGATCTGCGCGACACCCTGATCAACCTCCTGCGCCTGCTGCGCGACAAGCGGCCGCCCGCGGCGGTCCTGCCGCTGCCGCAGACTGGAACGAGAGGCAAGCCTGGCCAGGGCAACACCGGCCGTGCCACCGACATCGCCGTCCCGCGCGCCTAGCGACGCGGTCCTCGACCGCCTCGGCCGGCTGCATCCGAAGATCATCGATCTGTCGCTGGACCGGGTGGTGGACGTGCTCGCCCGGCTCGGTCATCCGGAACAGAATCTGGCGCCGGTCGTGCATGTGGCCGGTACCAACGGCAAAGGCTCGGTCATCGCCTATCTGCACGCCATGCTGGAAGCCGCCGGCGCCCGGGTGCAGGTTTACACCTCGCCACATCTGGTGCGGTTTCACGAGCGTATCCGGCTCAGTCACGGACTCATCGACGAGGCGGCGCTACTTGCCCTGCTGGAACACTGCGAGGCGGTGAACGGCGCTACGCCGATCACCTTCTTCGAGATCACCACCGCCGCGGCCTTTCTCGCTTTTGCCGCCGAGCCCGCGGATGCGGTTCTGTTGGAAACCGGCTTGGGCGGGCGGCTGGATGCGACCAACGTGCTGGACCGGCCGCGGTTGACCTGCATCACGCCCGTCTCCATCGATCACGTGCAGTATCTGGGCAGCGATCTGGCCGGCATCGCCGCCGAGAAGGCGGGCATCCTGAAACCCGGCGTGCCGGCGGTCATCGGGCCACAGGTGCCGGTGGCCCTCGCCGCCATCGAACGGCGCGCTACGGAAGTGGGAGCGCCCCTTTATGTGCACGGGCGCGACTGGCGCGTGCAGGCGGGGGAGCGCGGCTTCGTCTTCCACGGGCGTGGCGGCGCGCGAGAGTATCCGCTGCCGGTGCTGCGCGGCGCGCATCAGATCGACAATGCGGGTATTGCCCTGGCCTGCGCCGATCTGCTGGACGACTACGCCGTCGATACGGCGGCACGTACCGCCGGGTTGGCGCGGACGCGATGGCCGGGGCGGCTCCAGCGTCTGAGCACCGGGCCATTGCCGGGCTTGCTGCCCGAGGGGTGGGAGCTTTGGCTCGATGGCGGACACAACGCCGCCGCCGGTGCGGCGCTGGGCCAGGTGGCCGCGGGCTGGCGCGACCGGCCGCTGCACCTCATCTACGGCATGCTCAACACCAAGGCGGCGGAGGATTTTCTGTTGCCGTTGGCACCTCACGCCGCCAGCTTGCGCGCCGTCGCCATTCCCAGCGAACCGGCGTCGCTATCCGCGGAACAAGCCGCCGCGCACGCGCGCACCGCCGGCATATCCGCGACCGCATGTGACAGCGTGTGCGCAGCGGTCGAGAGCCTGGTGCAGGCACAGGGACCGGCGCGGATTCTGATCTGCGGGTCGCTCTACTTGGCGGGTAAGGTGCTGGCGGAAAATCAATAGAGCCGCGACGAATAAGAATCGCCGCCGCCGAATGAGCCAGTGCGATGACTGAAAGCTTGCCAATAAGCTCGATCGGTCAACTGAGGCTCACCCCCACCCCGGCCCTCCCCCATCGAGGGGGAGGGAGACGACGAGGGCGCCACGAGTAAATCCCCCCTCTTGTGGGGGAGGGTTAGGGTGGGGGGTGTCAGGCGGACCTCGGCCCTGTTCATCCATATGAAAAAACCCCGCCGGGATGGCGGGGTTCGTTGGAACGGTAGAAGCGCAGGGGCGGTGTCAGAGCACCGATTCGACCCACTCCTGAAGCTGGTTCTTGGCCAGGGCGCCGACCTTGGTCGCCGCCACCTGGCCGTCGCGGAACAGCATCAAGGTGGGAATGCCGCGCACGCCATACTTCTGCGGGGTCACCGGGTTGTCGTCGATGTTGACCTTGGCCACGGTGACGCGGCCGCCCATTTCCTTGGCGATCTCTTCCAGGGCCGGGGCGATCATCTTGCACGGGCCGCACCATTCCGCCCAGAAGTCCACCAGGACGGCGCCGTCCGCCTTGAGAACATCGGTTTCGAAGGAATCATCGCTGACGGGTTTCGTGGACATGTCCTACCTTTCCGGCCGTGTCGGGTCGGCCCGATCAGGGCAATGACCTCTTGAATGCACCCCTGCAATGTAGGGAGCCGACTCCGCCAGCGTCAAGGCGCACAGGCATCCAGGGCCGCATCGCTGAGGTGCATCAAACGCGGCCCATCGGTCCACAACAGGGCGCACGTGACGCGTCGATCCGGGTAAATCCGGGCCAATACCGCCCGATAGGTGGCCATTTGTCGCAAATAGACCACCGGCACCTCGGATTCGTGGGCCGGCGCCGGCTGGTTGGTCTTGAAATCCAGGATCAGCACCGCCTCGGGGGTGACCACCAGACGGTCGACCTGGCCGGCCACCACGGTGGCCCCGGGGGCTTCAGGGGCCTCGCCCACCAGACCGGCGATGGGCACCTCGGCGCTGCTGCCGGGCCCGAACAAGGGGGCGAAATCCGGCGCGGCGAGAACCGCCAGGCTGGCCTCGGCCATCTCCGCCTGGTCGGCGGCGGACAGGCCATAGAGCGGGCTGGCCAGCAGGCGCGCCGCCGCCGTGGCGCGCGCCGCCACCGGAATCTCCGGCAGACTTTGCAGCAATCGGTGGATCAGCCGGCCGCGGCGGAACCGCGCGCCCGCATCGCCGCCCAGGGGCGAAAGCACCGCCGGTTCGGCGGCACTCGGCCGTGAAGGCGCCAGCGGCCGCGGCGGCGCCGGCTCCGGCGGCGGCGGGGTACGGGTCCAGGCCGGCAGCGGCAGGACGGCGATGGATGCCGCCGGCAGGTCTTCGCGATCCTGATCCGTATCGGCGGTCTGCGGACAGGCGAGTCGCCAACCCGGTCCGCTCCAGCCTTCTTCGCTCGGCGCGCCGAAGTCGAAGACAACGGCCTCGCCGATCTGTTCCATGGCGCCGGCGACCAGGGCGTACCAGGACCCCTCCGACACCGTGTCGCCGGTCTGCCAGCCGCACACATAGAGGCGATCCTCGGCCCGGGTCAGGGCCACATAGAGCAGACGCCGGTATTCGCGCTCCTGCGCCGCCTGCGCGGTCAGGCGGGCGCCGCGGGCCAGTGGCCCGTCCGTATCACGGCGCGGCGACCAGAGCACCAGATCGTCCGCATCGGCCAGCCACAACAGGCCGCCGCGCGACGGTGGCAATTGCATGGTATCGGGCAGGATGACCACCGGCGCCTGCAAGCCCTTGGCGCCGTGCACGGTCATCACCCGCACGGAATCCTTGCCGTGCTCCATGTCGCGCTTGACCTCCTGGGCGCCGACCTCGAGCCAGTGCAGGAAGCCTTCCAGGGAAGGCACATGCTCGCGCTCGAAGTCGAGGGCCAGCGACAACAGCTCCTCGATGGGATCGTTCGCCTCCGGCCCCAGGCGGGCGAGCAGGCGCTCGCGGCCGCTCTTCTTATCTCCCGTGCCGTCTTCCCAATCGCGCGCGAGAATGTCCGCGAACAGCTCGTGCGGGCGGACGAAATCGGCGCGCCCAAGCAGGGCCCGAATCTGTGCGTACGCCGCGGCGATGGCCGGATCGCCGCCATTGCTCTGGGCGCGCAGGGATTGCCACAACGTGCCGGTGCGGTTGTAGGCCAAAGTGAAGAGTTGTTCTTCGCTCAATCCCAGCAGCGGCCCTTTCAGCACGCAGGCCAAGGTCAGATCGTCCTCGGGCAATAACAGCACCCGGCCCAGGGCGACCAGATCCATGACCGCCAACTGCTCGCGCAGCACCATGCGGTCGACGCCGGCGACCGGCACGCCCAGGCGTTTCAGCGCGCGCACCAGTTCCTCGACAAAGACGTTGCGCCGGCGCACCAGGACCAGGATATCGCCCGGACGCAGGCGCCGGTCCCTGGAGAGCAGCCGCGTATCGTCCCCGCATTCCCCTTCCGGCGCGACCGTCCAACGCCAGATGCGCCCAGCGATCAGGCGGGCCAGGCGGGTGTGGGCCAGGGCGCCGCCGTGCCGGGTCAGCGGCGGTTGCCACGCGGCTTCGTCGTCGCGGGTTGCGGGCAGGGCGGGCGGCCACACTTCCACCACGCCGCCGTGGCCGATGCGCACCGCCTCGTGGCGCAACGCCGCCTCGTCGTCGAACAGAACGCCATCGTGCGCCGCGTCTTGCGCGAAGACCGCATCGACGGCTTGCAGGACCGCGGCGCTGGAACGGAAGGAGTGTGCCAATTTCACCGTCGCCCACGGTTGCTCGGCGGCCTGCGCGCGTTCGGCGAAGTGCGCGCGCATGCGGCCGAAGGCGGTGGGATCGGCGCGTTGGAAACTGTAGATCGATTGCTTGGCATCGCCCACGGCGAAGACGGTGCGGGTTTCCTCGCGGGCACCGGCGCCGGCGAAGAACTCGGCGGCCAGGGCGGTGATTACTTCCCACTGCTCCGGGTTGGTGTCCTGCGCCTCGTCGATCAGGATGTGATCGAGACCGCCGTCGAGCTTGTAGAGCACCCAGGCGGCAGCTCCACGCCGGCTCAACAGATCGCGGGCGCCGAGAATCAGATCGTCGTAGTCGAGCAGGGCGCGGATGCGCTTGTGCCGCCCGTACGCCGCGATGATGGCCGACCCCAGGCGCAACAGCGCGGCGGTCGCCACGGCGACCTCCACGGCGCGCAAGCGATCGCGCACGTTGGCCAGGCGCTCGGCCTCGGCGGCGAGAATCGCATCGATGCCGGGCGCTGCGGCCAGGGCGTCCTTATAGACCAAGGTTTTGCGCCGGTCGCCTTTGCCGCCGTCGGTGAAAAAGACTTCCAGATAGGTGACGAAGCGGGCCGGCCGCGTTGCGTCATCGTCCAGCCATCCGGCGATCAGGCTCCCGTGCTTTTGATCGGTCTTGCTGCCCGCCGTCATGGCCGCGGCGGCGCGGCGTAGTCCATCCGTGTCCAGGACCGGATCCGTACAGGCGCGCTGCACCTCCGCCGCCGCCGTGGCTCCCGGTGCCAGGCCGAGAGCATCATATATGGCGGCGATCAAGCCTTCGCTGCCGCCATGCCGGTCGGTCAGGCGGCGCAGGCGGGCGTGCTCGCCGATCAGTTTGCCGATCAGTTCTGCGAAGCTTTCGTCCTGGGCATAGACCGCCACCTCGGCGATGGCTTCGGCCAGCGCAGCTCCGCCCGGTTCGCTGGCGGCGGCCAACACCTCTTCACGAGCTTGGCGTTGCAGCTCCGCCGCCGAACGCTCGTCGAGCACCTGGAAGTGCGGCGCCAGCCCAGCTTCCAGGGGGAAACGGGCCAGCAGGGACTGGCAGAAGGCATGGATGGTCTGGATCTTGATGCCGCCGGGGGCATCCAGGACGCGGGCGAACAACTGCCGGGCGCGGGCCAGGGTGTCCGCATCCGGGGCGCTATTGAACAGGTCGCGCAATTCCTCGGCCAGATCGCCGTCGCCGGAGATCGCCCACCGGGCCAGACGTTGCGAAAGGCGGTTGGCCATCTCGGTGGCCGCCGCCTTGGTATAAGTCAGGCATAGGATGCGCGCCGGCGCGGTGCCGTGCAGCAGCAGGCTGAGTACCCGGTCGGTCAGCACCTTGGTCTTGCCGGTGCCGGCGGAGGCGGCGACCCACACCGATGCCTCCGGCGCCGCGGCCGGGCGCTGGGCGGCGGCCGCCTGGGCGTGGGCGTCTTTGGCCGCGTCCCTCATCCGTCGCCCTCCGCCGCGCCGCCGCCCGCACCCCACTCCTTGATCCGCGCCAGATGCGCATAGTCGTTGAAGCGCGCCGCCCATTGCGGCCGGGGCACCGCATGGTAGGGCGTGTCCGGTTTATCGAAGGCGGCGACCAGCCGGGCCAGGCCGTCCCGCGCCTCGGCTGCCCGGTCTTCGGCATTGCCCGGTACGGGCTTGATTTGGCCGGCCGGGTCGCGGCCGGTGAGGCGCCAGTACGCCAGGCCCGCCAGCGGCCCCGGCGGGATGCCCGGGAAGCCGCCGGCCAGCACGATCGCCGCCTCCAGGGGAAGCTGCGGGGCGATGCCGGAATTGATGGCCATATTCGTGGGAACGGTGCCGGTCTTGTAGTCGATGACGCCGACCGTGCCGTCGCTCCGCACATCGATGCGGTCGGCCTTGGCGGTCAGCTCGAAGGCGCCGCCGGGGGCCGGCAGGATCAGGCTGCCGTGCGCCTCGGCGACGGCGCGGGCCAGGCCGGGGCGGGTTTCGGCCTCGGCCGCGGCGAACCAGCGGGCGATGCGGCAAAAGCGCGGCCACCAGAAGGCACGTACGCCGGGCCGCGCCCCATGCTCGGCAAAGACCCGCTCGCCGGCGGCCAGCAAGGCGGCCTCCGCATCCGTGGGCAGGTGGATGGGATGGTCCTTTAGAAAGGCTTCCAGGGCCGCGTGCACCAGGGTGCCCAGATCGGCGGCGCCCGGGTCGGCGTCCAACGGGTCCAGCACACGCAGGTCCAGGACCTCGCGGGCATAGAGCGCGTACGGATCGCGCATCCAGGTTTCCACCTTGGTCACCGAAAGTTTGCGCGGCCGCGCCGCGACCGGCGGTGTTGGGGCCGGCGGACCGGTGAAGATTTGCTGCGCCGGCCGGTCCAACGCTTCGGCCCAGGCGAGCCAGCGCGGCGCCTCGGTGCTCAAATCCTGGTTGACCTCGAAGGCTTGCAGCAAGGTTTCCAGGCGCAGCAGCCAGCGCGAGGGGACGGTCGGCGTGCCCTCCACCCGCGTCGCCCGCGTGAGATAGACGCATGGAGCGCAAAACGCCTGGGCGAAATCGTGCGCCGCCAGGCCGATGCGCCGTTCCGGCGCCGGCAGGCCGAAGGCGGCGCGCATGGGCCGGCTGAGCCACGGGCCGGGTTCCACCTCCGGCGGCCAGGTGCCCTCGTTGAGGCCGCCGAGCACCAGCACATCCACATGCTGCAAGCGCGCTTCCAGCGGTCCCCAGATGCTCAGGCGCGGATGGCTGCCATAGCGCGGCCGCACCGCCTGTCCGGCCAGCAAGGTGGCGAGCAGGGCCGGATAGGTCTCGCCGCGCAGAGGTGGGGCTCCGGCGGCGGCAGCGTGCAACTCGCCGATGAAGTCGGCGGCGGCGGCGCCCGCTTCGCCCGCCCACAGGCGATCCGGACCGGTTTCCTCATCCGTGGCCGCCAGGCTTTCGGCGAAGGCGATGTGCGCATCGACAATGGCATCCAAGGTTTTCCCGCGCCGCAATGCCTGGGCGAAGGGTGCCGCCGAGGCTTCCAGCGTGCGCACCCAGGCGGCCAGGGGCGAGCGCCGGGCCTTGGTTCCCAAGGCCTGGCGCAGACCGGCAAAACCGGGGCCCGGCCGGGGGCCGCGCAGGGCGGCGGTTTCCAGCTCCCGCACCTGGGCGCGAAACGCTCCCGTGTTGGTGCCGCCGGCGGCCAGCGGATGTTTCAAGGCGGCCAGCAGCGCCAGGGGTACCAAGCCGCCGGCGATGGTCTCGGCGGTGGCGCGCAGGAAGGTGCCCGGCGGCGTATCGCCCAAGGGCACGCCGGCGGAATCGTCGACCTCCAGGCCCCAGCGGCGCAATCCCGCCGCCACTCGCCGGGCCAGACCGCGGTCGGGGGTGACCAGGGCGGCCCGCTGGCCCGGTGTTTCCAGGGCCTGGCGCAGCACCAGGGCGATCACCGCCGCCTCCTCACCGGGGCCGGGACAATCGATGCGCTGCACGCCGGTCAGGGCCTCGGCGATGGCGGCATTGTCTTGCCCATCGGCGTGGCGGCGCCAATTTCCGGTCACCGCCGCCGGGTGCATGGCGATGGTGATCAGACGCGTCCGCGCCAGCGGGGTTTTCGGCACGCCGTCGCACGGCCATACCGCCACGTCGACGGGCGATACCTCCAGACGCGCCAGCAGGTGCGCCATGGTGTGCTGCGGGTGGATCGGATCGGCGGTAATCGCTTTCCAGATGGCGGCATCCGTGTCCCGGTCCAGGCCGGGCAGGACCACCTCGCCCGCCGGCAGCCGGGCGATCACATCGAGCAGGGCGGCGGTCGCGGGAATGCTGCCCGTGGAGCCGGCGGCGATCACCGGATTGCTCGGCGGATGCCGCTGCCACGCCTCGGCCTGGGCCTCCATCAGGCGCCGCCGCCGCTCCGCTGGGCCGATGCAGCCTTCGCTCGCCAGCAAGGCCGGCCAATGCTCGGTGAGGACGGACAGGAAGCGCAAGGTCACTTGCCAGTGCTCGGCATATCGATCCGGCACCAGATCCTCCAGGCGGTCCAGGTCCAAGCCCTCGGTTTCCACCTGATCGAGCAGGCGGGCAAGCTCGCCGGCCAGGCGCACGGCCTGATCCTCGCTGGGCGGCTGGCCGCGCACCCGGCCCCACTGCTGGATCAAGCGGCCGAGCAGAAGCTGGCGGCGCAAGGCCGGCATGGCCGGCGGCAAGTCGGCAGCGGAAAATCCAGTGTCCGCCTCGTCGCCGGCCAGGATCAGCTCCTCGGCATCCAAGTCACCGAGGGGCAGCAGACGCGGCAGCAACAGCGCCCGGCCCTGCGCGGCGCGCAGAAAAGCCTCTTGCACCGCCCGGCAGGCGCGCCGCGTGGGCAGCAGCACGGTACCGCGCGCCAGGCTCAGGGGGTCGCCGCCGGCCCGCGCCAACAGGCCGCAGGCCAAGGCATCGACGAAGGAAACGCCCGGCGGAATGGTGCTGACGTTCGCCCGAGGGACTGTCATCCCGTCGCCGGTCATCGCATTACCCGGTTGAGCTCATTTTTGCGGCGAGGAAAAGGCCATGGTTTGCAAGGCCTCTTCCACGTCCCGCAGGCCCTGGGGGGTGCCGATGTGGAACCACTCGCCATCGTGGCGCACCCCGTACAAGCGGCCGGCGGCCGCCGCCTTGTCGTACACCAGGTTGAGGGAGAAGGCGCCCTCCGGCGTGCCGGCGAACAGGCGCGGATGCAGGATCTGCACACCGGCGAAAACAAACGGAACCACCTCGCGCTCGCCCCGGCGCCGCGCCTGGCCCAACGGGTCGAGCCGGAAATCGCCGCGCCCGTCGTAGCCGAAGGCGGTGGCGGTGGGCTGCAACAGCAACAGGGCATCCATGGTTTCGTCGCGCCAGGCGGCGGCCAGGCGATCGAGCGCCGGGACCACCCCGTCCAGCCAGCACACATCGCCGTTGACGACATAGAAGGGATCGGCGCCGAGCAGCGGCAGGGCCCGGCGCACGCCGCCGCCGGTTTCCAGACGCGTGGATTCCGGGGAAAAGGCGATGCGCGGGCGCGTCCGCGCCTGCAAGTGATGTTTCAGCTTCTCGCCCAGATAATGCAGGTTGACCACCACGTCCGGCACCCCAGCCGCATTCAATCGGTCGAGGATGGAATCGATCAACGGCTGGCCGGCCACCGGGATCAGCGGCTTGGGCAGATCGTTGGTCACCGGCCGCATGCGCTCGCCCAGCCCGGCGGCCAGGATCATCGCCTTTTGCGGAATGGGTTTCGTCATGTGCCGCTCTTCGCCGGTGGGGCGATGCGCTCGGCCACGGGGACGTGCCAGTCGAACCAGGCGCGCACCGGGGCCAGGGCCGGCTTCGCCAAGTCCGCCTGCAACAGGCGCCAGACGCGCGGAATGTGGCGCAGGTAATCGGGCTTGCCGTCGCGCCGGTCCAGGCGGGTGAAGATGCCGATGATCTTGGCCGCCCGCTGGGCCCCGAGCACCGCGTAGGAGTCGAGGAAGGCCGCCCGGTCCAGCTCGGGAAAGGCCGCCAGGTAGCGCTCCAGCATGGCATTCGCCAAGTCCGGTGCAATGTCGCGGCGCGCATCCTCGAGCAGCGAAACCAGATCGTAGCTGCGCGGGCCGATCACCGCGTCTTGAAAATCGAGCAGGCCGCAGGCGGCGATATCGGCGCGGCCGTCGAGCAGCATCAGATTGTCCACGTGATAATCGCGTAAGACCAGGGCATCGGGCACCGCCCGGGCGCGCGGCAGCACGGCCCGCCAGGCGGTGCTGTAGCTCTCGCGCACATCCGCCGCCGTGTCCACCCCGCGCACCGCCGGCAAGATCCAGTCGGGCAGCAGCAGCGCCTCGTCGAGCAGGCGCGTATCGTCATAGGGCGGCAGGGCCGTGGCCTGGGCCGGTTGCCAGTGCCGGTGCAGGGCGATCAGCACATCGACGGCGAGCAGATAAAGCCGCGCCTCGTCGATGCCCGCGCTCAGGGCGCGGGTGAAGGTTCGGTCGCCCAGATCCTCCAGCAGCATGAGGCCGGCGGCCTCGTCCACGGCGAGGGGCCGCGGCGCGCTCAAGCCCAGATCGAGAAGCTGCCGGGCAACCCGGTGAAAGGCCGCCACGTTCTCGCGCGGCGGCGGCGCATCCATCAGCACCGCCGTCTCGGTGCCGCGGAACAGCCGGTCATAGCGGCGGAACGAGGCATCGGCGGCGAGCAGCTCGCGCCGCGCCTCGCCCCAGCCGCTGGCCTCCAGAAACCCCGCGATCGCTTCAGTCCGTTCAGTCATCGCCACCCAGTTCCGCCAATCGCGGCGCCCATGTGCCGGCGCCGATCAGGACCGCGCGGCGCGCGGTTTCCGGTTCGGCATAGGAGAGATGCACCTCCAGACGGTCGGCGGGCAACAGGGGGCCCATCCGGTCCGGCCATTCGATCAGGCTGATAGCCTCCGCCAAAGCCTCCTCGAAGCCGAGCTCATAGACCTCGTCCGGGCGGGCCAGGCGGTAGAGATCGAAATGCCACACCGGCGCCGGTATACGGTCATAGCATTGCAGGAGTGTGAACGTCGGGCTCGGCACCTCGCTGGGCTCCGGGCCGGGCTCAGGGCCGGGCGCCAGGGCGCCGATGAAGGCGCGTGCGAAGGCGGTCTTGCCGGTCCCCAGATCGCCGTACAGGGCGATCACATCGCCGGCCTGCGCCCGGGCCGCGATGCGCGCGGCCAAGGCGGCCGTGGCCGCCTCATCGGGCAGCAGCAGATCGAGGGTGGGGGAGCGCGGGTGCGGCGCGGCCATGATGGCTGGTTTTACCGTTGGCATGGGCCGCCGGCAACCAAGGAAGCGGGTGGCCCCGGGCCCATCGCCGGCGCGCCTTGCCATGGGCGCGGCGCGCCGCCATCTTAGCCGTCCGAACCGGCCATCGAGGGCTCCCGCATGCGCGTGCAAGAAACCGATATCGTCATCATCGGCGCCGGCCCGGTGGGCCTGTTCGCCGTCTTCGAATGCGGCATGCTGAAGATGCGCTGTCATGTCATCGATTCCCTGGATGCCATCGGCGGCCAGTGCACGGCGCTGTATCCGGAGAAGCCGATCTACGACATTCCCGGCTTTCCCCGCGTCGCCGCCGCCGAGCTGATAACCCAACTGGTGGCCCAGGCGGCACCGTTCGAGCCGGTTTACGCCCTGGGACAACAGGTGAAAAGCCTGCGCGCCGACCAGGGCCGCTGGCACCTGACCACCTCCACCGGCACCGAGATCGCTGCCCGCGCCGTCATCATTGCCGCCGGCGCCGGTGCCTTCGGCCCGAACCGGCCGCCGTTGCCGGGGATCGCCGACTATGAAGGCACCAGCGTCTTCTATGCCGTTGCCCGGCGGGAGGATTTTCGCAGCAAGCGGGTGGTAATCGCCGGCGGCGGCGATTCGGCGGTCGACTGGGCGATCTCCTTGGCGGAGGTGGCGCAGAAGGTCTATGTCATTCATCGCCGGCCCAAGTTCCGCGCCGCCCCCGAGTCGGTGGCGCGCCTGCATGCCCTTGCCGATGCCGGCGCCGTGGTGGAACTGGTCATCCCGTTTCAATTGCACGGATTGGAGGGCAGCCAAGGCCGGTTGGCGGCGGTGATGGTGCAATCCCTCTCCGGCGAGGACCGCTGCCTGGAGGCGGACGTGCTGCTGCCGTTCTTCGGCCTGTCCATGGACCTGGGGCCGATCGCCGAGTGGGGCCTGGCCCTCGATCATCACCATGTGCGCATCGATCCGGCCACCTGCCAAACCAATGCGCCGGGCATCTTCGCCATCGGCGATATCGCCACCTATCCGGGCAAGCTGAAATTGATTCTGTGCGGCTTTTCCGAGGCGGCGCTGGCCGCCCATGCGGCCTATGCGCTGGTGCATCCGGACCAGGCGCTGCATTGGGAATATTCGACCACCAAGGGTGTACCGAGACTATCGTAAACGAGGCATACATAGACAGGACGCGCTAAGCCCGCAGCGGTTCCTCGCCGGCCTTCGGTTCCCCATCGGCTTTGGGCTGTTGGAGGGGCCGCTCGAGAGGGATGTGACACGTGACGCGCGTGCCTTCCTTGAGGGCCGAGTCCAACTCGACCCAGCCGCCGTGCAACTCGATCAGGCTCTTGACCAGGGACAGGCCCAATCCGGCGCCGTTCTGCCGGCCTTGGCCGGTGCCGCGCTCGAACTTACCGAAGACGCGCGCCAAATCCTCGGTGCGCATGCCGGCCCCGGTGTCGGCGACCATCAGGTGCATCTCCGTCTCGTCGCGCTGGGCGGAGACGGTGACCGTGCCGCCCTCGGGCGTGAACTTGAAGGCGTTCGAGAGCAGGTTGTACAACGCCTGGCGCAGGCGGCGGCCATCGCCCATCAGCGTGCCGATATCCTCGGGGCATTCGACCTTCAAGGAAATACTGCGGTTGTAGGCGCGTTCATGACTGACCGTCTGCAGGTTTTCCAGCAGGGCGCGGATATCCACCGGGGCGACATCCAGGCGCATATACCCGGCCTCGATGGTCGCCAGATCGAGAATGTCGTTGATCAGGGCGGTCAGGCGCTGCGAGGCCTCGACGATGCCGTGGCTGTATTCGATCTGCCGTTCGTTGAGGGGGCCGAAGAATTGATTCTCCAGAATCTCGGCGAAGCCGACGATGGCATTGAGCGGCGTGCGCAGCTCGTAGGAGATGTTGGCGACAAATTCGGATTTCAGGCGATCGGCGGTTTCCAGCGCCTCGTTGCGTTCCAGCAGGGCCCGCTCCACGCGAATCGAATCGGTGACGTCCAGGAACGTGAACAGCGACGCGCCGTCCGGCAGCGGCAATTGGGCCCAGTCGATCATCGAGCCGTCGGTGCGCTCGCGTCGGCCACTGCGCGCCTCCGGCTCCGTGGCCCGGGCCACGCGGGATTCCAGGTGCTCGGTCCACCCTCCATCGGTGCTCTCGAAAAAGCCGCGCGCGTATTCGACCAGCTCGCGCACATGCGGCTCGCCGGCCAGCATCTCCGCCGGCAAACCCCAAATGCGGGCAAAGGCCGGGTTGGACAGCTTGAGCCGGCCATCGGCGCCATAGACGGCGACCCCTTCATAGAGATTGTCCAGGGTTTCGCGCTGCACCTCGATGAGGGTGTTGTAGGAACGCTCCAGGGTCAGGCGGTCGGTGACGTCCTCGTAGATCAGCAGCACGCCGCCGAACGGGTGCGGCCAGGCCATGGAGCGCAAGGTGCTGCCATCGGGCAGGTGCAGCAGACTTTCCACCGGCTCGATCATGCCTGTCAGGCCGCGAATCCAATCGCGCTTGAACTCGGGGAAATTCGCATGCTCGGGCAGGCGCCGCGCCTCGCGCAGGGTCTCCAGGATGTCGCCCATCTCGGGGGCCGTACTCAGGAACGAGTCCTCGAGATGCCAAAGCCGGGCATAGGCGGTGTTGAAGAAGCGCAGGTGCATATCGGGGCCGAAGATGGCGATGGCGCTGCCCAGGTTTTCCAGGACGTTGTCGTGCGCCGCCACGTGGCGGTCCAGCTCGGCCTGCAGCTCGTCCGCATCGGTGCGGTCGACGGCGTGGCCGACCAGCGTGCCATCGCCCAGCGGCCGCTCCTCGATGGCCATGCGCCGGCGGGCGCCGGCAATCACCACGTGATGGGATTCACTCACCGGGCCGCCCGCGGCCAGGGCTCGCTGGCCAATCGACCGGCCGGCATCCGACTTGGCCTTGCCGAGCAGCTCGATGGCTTTGCTCATCGCCGCCGCCGGTTGCTCGTCGACGGCGCGCGCGTAGGCCTGATTGCAATAGGTGAGGGCGAGATCGCCGTCCCGCCGCCAGATCGGAATCGGCAGGGCATCGAGAAGGCGGCTCAAGTCATCGCGTTCCGTGGCGGCCGTTTCGCGGGCCTTGTTCAAGCCGGTCACATCCTCGAACCAGACCAATTCGGCCACCTCGGTACCGGCGGCGGCGCGGGCCCGGGCGCCGGTGATCTGGAAGATCCGGGCGCCGTCCTTGCGCGGCAACGTCAGGGTGAAACCGGCGCCGTCGCCGCGCAGGCGCTGAATCGCTTCGCCCAATGCCTTGGCGGCGGTCTCGTCGAAGGCGTCGAGAACTATGTTCAGATCGGCCTTGCGTGCGGCGGTCAACCCGAGCGCGTCCAGAAGCGATGCCGAGCCGTAAATCTTTTCGTCCGCATGCCAGAAGGCCAGACAGCCGAGCGGCGCACTGGCCAAGGTGGCCTCGGCGGCGATGGCGCGCTGTTCCGCCCGCAGCACCCGGTCCTCGGCGGCGCGCCAATGGCGCCGGTAGCGCAGCGCCAAGGCGACCAGCACTGCCAGCAAGGAGGCCAGGACAATGACGCTTGCCCCGGCAGCCAAGCCTTCCGATAGGTTCAGGCCGAAAACCGACAGCATGCCTGCATATTTGCTCGTAGTCGCCGCCGAACAACGAAGTGCTGGGACACGGGCTGGGCGGTCCTTGTCTCGATCGCGGGGCCGGCACGGGCCGGCGCGCCAGCCTGGAGTCTAGTGCGCCGGGGGAGGCCGGACAACCCGCCCGGAAACCCGGCCCGGAATACCTCCTGGCGACCGGTCAATAGCGGTAGAGATCCGGCTTGTAAGGCCCACTCCTCGACACCCCGAGGTAGTCGGCCTGCTTCTGGCTCAGCTTGGTCAGCTTGGCGCCCACCTTGGCCAGGTGCAGGGCGGCTACCTTCTCGTCCAGCGACTTGGGCAGCACGTAAACCTTGTTCTTATACTCGCCCGGCTTGGTCCACAGCTCGATCTGCGCCAGCACCTGGTTGGTGAACGAGGCGCTCATGACGAAGCTGGGATGGCCGGTGGCGCAGCCCAGGTTCACCAGGCGGCCCTCGGCCAGGACGATCAGGCGCTTGCCGCCGGGCATCTCGATCTCGTCGACCTGCGGCTTGACGTTGACCCACTTCATGTTGCGCAGCGCCTCGATCTGAATCTCGCTGTCGAAGTGGCCGATGTTGCAGACGATGGCCCGATCCTTCATGGCCCGCATGTGGTCGAGGGTGATCACATCCACGTTGCCGGTGGCGGTGACGAAGATGTCGCCGCGCGGCGCCGCATCCTCCATGGTCACCACCTCATAGCCTTCCATGGCCGCCTGCAGGGCGCAGATCGGGTCGACTTCGGTGACCAGCACCCGGCAGCCGGCGTTGCGCAGGGACGCGGACGAACCCTTGCCCACATCGCCGAAGCCGGCGACCACGGCGACCTTGCCGGCCATCATGGTATCGGTGGCGCGGCGGATGCCGTCGACCAGGCTTTCCCGGCAGCCGTAGATGTTGTCGAACTTCGACTTGGTGACGCTGTCGTTGACGTTGATCGCCGGGACCATGAGGGTGCCGGCCTTTTCCATCTCGTAGAGGCGATGCACACCGGTCGTGGTCTCCTCCGACAGACCGCGCACCTCCTTCATCAGCTGCGGATATTTCTGGTGCATGATGGCGGTGGCATCGCCGCCGTCGTCGAGAATCATGTTCGGCTTCCAGCCCTTGGCGACGATGGTCTGCTCGATGCACCACCAGAATTCCTCTTCGCTCTCGCCCTTCCAGGCGAACACCGGAATGCCGGCGGCGGCAATCGCGGCGGCGGCGTGGTCTTGCGTCGAGAAGATATTGCACGAGGACCAGCGCACCTCGGCGCCGAGCGCGGTCAGGGTCTCGATCAACACCGCCGTCTGGATGGTCATGTGCAGGCAGCCGACGATGCGCGCACCGGCCAGCGGCTTGGCCTTGCCAAACTCCTCGCGCAGCGCCATCAGGCCGGGCATCTCCGACTCGGCGATGGAGATTTCCTTGCGGCCCCAGTCGGCTAGCTTGATGTCGGCAACTTTATAGTCGGTGAACTTGGCCATGATGAGGTCTCCGCCAGATACGGGGGGTGCGGCCGGTGATGTATCAGCCGGAACCGGGGACGGCAAGGCCGCAGCGGCAAGCCCGACGGGCTTAGGTAAACCAGATCAGCAGGGCGATGCCGAGCAGCACGCGATAGACCACGAACGGCGTGAAGCTGGCTCGGCGCAGCCAGCGGAGCATCAGGGCAATGGCGATCAGGGCGAAGACGAACGAGATGGCGGCGGCCACCGCCGCATCGATGCCCAGGCGCACATCGCCGGCCTGATAAATGTCCAGACCCGCCAGGGTGCCGGCGCCGAGGATTGCCGGAATGGCCAGGAGCATGGAAAACCGGGCCGCTTCCGGCCGCTCGAAGCCGAGGAATCGGGCGGCGGTCATGGTGATGCCGGAGCGGCTGGTCCCGGGGACCAGGGCCAGGATTTGAGACGTGCCGATCAGAATCACCGGGCCGATGGTCATATGCTCGATCCGGCGCAGGGTCATGCCGGTGCGGTCGCCCACATACAGCAACAGGCCGAATCCGATGGTGGTCCAGGCGACGATGCGCCCATCGCGCAGCGATCCGCTGACCACGTCCTTGAGCAGATATCCGGCGATGATCAGCGGTATCGTGCCCACCACCACGAACAGCGCCAGGCGGGCACCGGGCGTCCAGCGGCCCACCGCCAGCTTGGCCACGCCCAGCAGCATCTCGACCATGTCGCGCCAGAAATAGAGGCAGACCGCCAGTAAAGTGCCGACATGCACGGCGATGTCCATGACCAGGCGATCGCTGGGGGCCTGCTCGATCGCCTGCACGCCCAGACGGTCGAACAGCTCCCAGACCAGCACCAGATGGCCGGAGGAGCTGACGGGCAGAAACTCTGTAATCCCTTGCACCAAGGCAAGGATCGTAATGTGAAATAGAGGCAAGTCGCGGTCCCCGAACCCGGCTGCCGAGGCTTATAGCATCCGCTTGGCGAGTCGCCCAGGATGCAATTTAGTCTCGAAATGGTACTAATATTTGATTCCCTGGCCAACGACTTCAAACGGCTTGCCAAATACGTTAAAATGAAGTAGATAATGAGGCAGGGTCCATGACCTAATAACTGACCTCGGGCAGGGTCTGAAATGTGCAGGCCCGATTTCGAACCATCTGGCGACGGTTTGCCGCGTGTCGGGCGTCCAGATTTTCTGATCGGACAAAGATCCAAATCGGACACGAGTAGAACAAGGGCCGCCGCGTGATCGCCAAGATGCTGAGATTCATCGAGTTGGACCGGCATACCCCCGACAAGCGGGATGCGGCCAAGCGGACCGGCGACTTCGACGAAATCTACCGGGAATTCGCCCCCGCGGCGGCGGCCGAACAGGCCGGGCGCTGCTCCCAGTGCGGCGTGCCGTTCTGCCAGGTGCACTGCCCGCTGCAGAACAATATTCCCGACTGGCTGATGCTGACCGCCGCCGGCCGCCTGCAGGAAGCCTACGAGCTCTCGCAGGCGACCAACAACTTCCCCGAAATCTGCGGCCGCATCTGCCCGCATGACCGCTTGTGCGAGGGCAATTGCGTCATCGAACAGGCCGGCCACGGGACGGTCACCATCGGGTCGGTGGAAACCTATCTGAGCGAGACCGCCTGGCGCGAGGGGTGGGTTCAGCCGGTCTCGCCCCGCACCGAACGCGCCGAGTCCGTGGGCATCATCGGCGCCGGTCCGGCCGGCCTGGCGGCGGCCGAGCAACTGCGCCGCCAGGGTTATCAGGTGCATGTCTACGACCGCTACGACCGGATCGGCGGCCTGCTGGTCTACGGCATTCCCAACTTCAAGCTGGAGAAGGACGTGGTGGCCCGGCGGGCCAATCTCTTGCGCCGCTCCGGGGTGACGTTTCACCTGGGCTTCGAGGTCGGCCGCGATGCCACCCTGGCCGAGTTGCGCCAGCGCCATGAAGCGATTTTGATCGCCACCGGCGTCTATCAGGCGCGTGAGTTCAAGGCCCCGGGCATCGGCCTGCCCGGCATCCATGCGGCGCTCGATTATCTCATCGCCTCAAACCGCAAGGGATTGGGCGATACGGTGCCGGCCTTCGAAGACGGCACCCTCGATGCCGCCGGCAAGGACGTGGTGGTCGTCGGCGGCGGCGATACGGCCATGGATTGCGTGCGCACTGCGGTGCGCCAGGGCGCCCGTTCGGTCAAGTGCCTCTATCGCCGCGACCGGCAGAACATGCCCGGCTCGCAGCGTGAGGTCGAACACGCCGAGGAAGAGGGGGTCGAGTTCGTCTGGCTGTCGGCGCCCGATGCCTTCGCCGGCGGCAAGACGCTCGACTCCGTGCGCGCCAGCCGCATGTACTTGGGTGTGCCCGATGCCTCCGGGCGGCAGTCGCCGCAACCGGCGGACGGCTCCGCCTTCGCCCTGTCCGCCGACATGGCGATCATGGCGCTTGGTTTCGATCCGGAGGATCTGCCGGCGCTGTTCAAGACGCCGGGGCTGAAGGTGACCCGCTGGGGCACGGTGAAAGCCGATTTCCGCACCTTGATGACCAGCCTGGATGGGGTCTTCGCCGCCGGCGATATCGTGCGCGGGGCTTCGCTGGTGGTTTGGGCGATCCGCGACGGGCGCGACGCGGCGGCGCAGATTCACAAATACATCGGCGCGCGTCAGGTTCAAGACAAAGGTGCGCGCGCCTCCGTGGCCGCAGAGTGAACAGTGCCGAATGAACACAGTCGAATGAACGCAGGCGCATGAGCGAATCGATCAAGAACTTCATCGACAATTTCCCGCGCGAAGCGGCCCGCCTGGCCCGCGACGGCCTCTATGATCCGGCCGAAGAGCATGAATCCTGCGGGGTCGGCCTGGTCGCTGCCATCGACGGCAAGCCGCGCCGGGACGTGGTCGAGGCGGCGATTGCCGCCCTGCGCGCGGTGTGGCACCGCGGTGCCGTCGATGCGGACGGCAAGACCGGCGACGGCGCCGGCATCCACGTGGAAATTCCGCAGGACTTCTTCCATGAACACGTGGCGCGCACCGGGCACAAGCCCGGACCGGGACGGATCGCCGTGGGCATGGTCTTCCTGCCACGCACCGACTTCGCGGCGCAGGAACGCTGCCGTGTCCTGGTTGAACGCGAGATCCTCAACTACGGCTACACCATCTATGGCTGGCGGCAGGTGCCGGTGAACACCCGGGTGATCGGCGAGAAGGCGGAGCTGACCCGCCCCGAGATCGAGCAGATCATGATCGCCAACAGCCACAACGTCGATGCCCGTCAGTTCGATATCGACCTCTATATCATCCGCCGCCGCATCGAGAAGGCGGCGGAAGCCGAATCCATCAAGGACTTCTATATCTGCTCGCTGTCCTGCCGCTCGGTCATCTACAAGGGCATGTTCCTGGCCGAGCAGCTGGCCGACTTCTATCCGGATCTGCGCGACGAGCGCTTTGCCTCGTCGTTCGCCATCTTCCACCAACGCTATTCGACCAATACGTTTCCCACGTGGCGATTGGCTCAGCCGTTCCGGGTGCTGGCCCACAACGGCGAGATCAACACCCTCAAGGGCAACATCAACTGGATGAAGGCGCACGAGTGCCGCCTGGCCTCTGATGTCTTCGGCGAGCATATGGGGGATATCAAGCCGGTGGTTCAGCCGGCCGCCTCGGATTCGGCGTGCCTCGATGCGGTCTTCGAACTGGCGGTGCGTGCCGGGCGCGATCTGCCCATGGTCAAGACCATGCTGATCCCGGAAGCTTGGCGCGACGACAGCCCGATCCCCGAGGCGCACAAGAACCTCTATAGCTATTGCAACGCGGTGATGGAGCCGTGGGATGGCCCGGCGGCGGTGTGCGCCTATGGCGGCCGCTGGGTGATGGCCGGCATGGACCGCAACGGCCTGCGGCCCCTGCGCTATGCGATCACCCGCGGCGGCCTGCTCTTCGCCGGTTCCGAAACCGGCATGGTCCGCCTGGACGAGCCGGACATCATCGAAAAGGGGCGCCTGGGGCCGGGGCAGATGATCACCGTCGATCTGGTAGAGGGACGCCTCTACCATGACCGCGAGATCAAGGATTACCTGGCGGCCAAACATCCCTACGGTGACTGGGTCGGCCACATCACCCGTATCGACGACTTGATCAAGCCGGATCATGGCGAGCCGACGTTTTATGACCGGGACGAGTTGCGCCGACGCCAGCTTTCTTACGGCCTGAGCATGGAGGATTTGGAACTGATCCTGCATCCCATGGTCGAGGACGCCAAGGAGGCGGTCGGCTCCATGGGCGACGATACGCCGCTGGCCGTGCTCTCGAACCAATACCGCGGCCTGCACCACTTCTTTCGGCAGAACTTCAGCCAGGTCACCAACCCGCCCATCGATTCCTTGCGCGAGCGGCGGGTGATGACCGTCAAGACCCGCCTCGGCAACCTGGGAAACATCCTGGCCGAGGACGAGACCCAATGCCATCTGCTGCAACTGGATTCGCCGGTGCTCTCCAACGCCGAGTTCGCCGCCATGCGCGCCCATATGGGGAAAACGGCGGTGGCCATCGATTGCACCTTCGATCTGCGCGCGGCGGACGGACAAGCCGCCGACTTCGATACCGCTGGCGCGCCACCGGCCGACAGCCTTTTGCGCGGTGCCATCGAACGGATTCGGCGCGAGGCCGAGGACGCGGTGCGCGGCGGCTGCGAGCACGTCATCCTCAGCGACGAGCACATGGGCCCCGAGCGTGCCGCCATTCCCATGATCCTGGCCACCGGCGCCGTGCATACGCACCTGATGCGGCAGAACCTGCGCACCTTCACGTCGCTGAATGTGCGCAGCGGCGAATGCCTGGACGTGCATTACTTCGCCGTGCTGATCGGTGTCGGTGCGACCACGGTGAATGCCTATCTGGCCCAGGAATCCATCGCCGACCGGCATCGGCGCAGCCTGTTCGGCGACATGGAACTGGAGGAGTGCATCCGCCGCTTCAAGACGGCGGTCGATGACGGCCTGCTGAAGATCATGTCGAAGATGGGCATCTCGGTGCTGTCCTCCTATCGCGGCGGGGCCAACTTCGAGGCCCTGGGCCTTTCGCGCACGCTCGTGGACGAATATTTCCCATCCATGCCCAGCCGCCTCTCCGGCATCGGCCTGACCGGCATCCAGCAAAAAGCCCTGGAGCTGCACGGGCGCGCCTGGTCGGAGGATTTCGTCGCCTTGCCCGTGGGTGGCTTCTACCGCTATCGCCGCGGCGGCGAATCCCATGCCTGGGAAGCCAGCCTGATTCACACATTGCAGGCGGCGGTCGCCAGCGATTCGTACTCCACCTATAAGAAATTCAGCGAGGCGGTGGGCAAGCTGCCTCCCACCTCGCTGCGCGATCTGCTCGACTTCAAGCGCGATCTGGTCGAGCCGGTGCCCCTGGAGGAGGTGGAATCGATCACCACCATCCGCAAGCACTTCGTCACCCCCGGCATGTCCCTGGGCGCCTTGAGCCCGGAGGCGCACGGCACCCTGAACATCGCCATGAACCGGATCGGCGCCAAGTCGGATTCCGGCGAAGGCGGCGAAGACCCGGAGCGCTTCGTGCCCCGGCCCAACGGCGACAACGAAAACTCGGCGATCAAGCAGATCGCCTCCGGCCGCTTCGGGGTGACCGCCGAATACCTGAACAACTGCCGCGAGATCGAGATCAAGATCGCCCAGGGTGCCAAGCCGGGCGAAGGCGGCCAGTTGCCCGGCTTCAAGGTGACCGAGATGATCGCCAAGCTGCGCCATGCCACACCCGGCGTGATGCTGATCTCGCCGCCGCCGCACCACGACATCTATTCGATCGAGGATCTGGCCCAGCTCATCTACGACTTGAAGCAGATCAATCCGGACGCCCGCGTGTGCGTGAAGCTGGTGGCCCGCTCCGGCATCGGCACCATCGCCGCCGGCGTGGCCAAGGCCAAGGCGGACGTGATCCTGATTTCCGGCCACGTGGGCGGCACCGGGGCCAGTCCGCAAACCTCGATCAAATACGCCGGGGTGCCGTGGGAGATGGGCCTCTCCGAGGTGCACCAGGTGCTCACCCTCAACCGCCTGCGGCAAAACCTGCGCCTGCGCACGGACGGCGGCATCAAGACCGGGCGCGACGTGGTGATCGCCGCCCTGCTCGGCGCCGAGGAATTCGGTGTCGGCACCGCATCCCTGGTGGCCATGGGCTGCATCATGGTGCGCCAATGCCATTCCAACACCTGCCCCGTGGGCGTGTGCACCCAGAACCCGGCCCTGCGCGAAAAATTCACCGGCTCTCCGGAGAAGGTGGTCAATCTGTTCAGCTTCGTCGCCGAGGAGGTGCGTGAGATTCTCGCCTCCCTGGGCGCCCGCTCGCTGCAGGAAGTGATCGGCCGCACGGATTTGCTGGCCCAGGTCAGCCGCGGTGCCGCGCATTTGGACGACTTGGATCTCAACCCGCTGCTCACCAAGGCCGATGCCAGCGATCAGCCGGTCCATTGCACGGTCAAGGGACGCAACGAGGTGCCCGAAACCCTGGATGCGCAGATCATCGAAGACGCCAAGCCGCTGTTCGAAGTGGGCGAGAAGATGCAGCTGCAATACACCATCCGCAACACCCACCGGGCGATCGGCACCAAGCTCTCCTCGAAGATCACGCGGCGTTTCGGCATGACCGGCCTGAAGCCCGGTCATGTGACCGTGCGCCTGCGCGGCTCCGCCGGGCAATCGCTCGGCGCCTTCGCCGTGCAGGGCTTGAAGCTGGAAGTCTTCGGCGATGCCAACGACTACGTGGGCAAGGGCCTCTCGGGCGGCACCATCGTGGTCCGGCCGATGACCGCCAGCACCCTGCCGAGCAACGAGAATACGATCATCGGCAACACCGCCCTGTATGGCGCGACGGCGGGCCGCCTGTTCGCCGCCGGCCAGGCGGGCGAACGATTCTGCGTGCGCAACTCGGATGCGGTGGCGGTGGTCGAAGGCTGCGGCTCCAACGGCTGCGAATACATGACCGGCGGTACCGCCGTCATCCTCGGGCCGGTGGGCGGCAACTTCGCCGCCGGCATGACCGGCGGCATGGCTTTCGTCTACGACCCGGACGAGGGGTTCCCGGCCCGGGTCAATAACGAAAGCGTCATCTACCAGCGCATCGAGAGCAAGCATTGGGAAGGTGTTGTCCGCGAGCTGATCGCCGAGCATGTGCGCGAGACCCAATCGCGCTTCGCCGAGCGCCTGCTGATCGATTGGCGGCGCGAGCGGCACAAGTTCTGGCAGATCGTGCCCAACGAGATGCTCACCCGCCTGGCGCATCCGTTGCGCACGGTGAAGGAAGGCAAGCGCGCCTAGCGCCGAAGCCCCATGCCGACACCTGTCTCACCGCAACTCGCCTGGCGGCCCAGCGGCCAACCGTTGGCGCGCACCGCTCTCGATGGAACCGCCGCCCGTTTGGAGCCGCTCGATCCGGCGGTTCACGCTGATCAGTTGTATGCCGCATCGCACGGCCCCGGCCCGGACGGCGCGCCGGCCGGCGGATCGCTCTGGGATTACATGGCCTATGGGCCTTTCGCGGATGCCGCCGCTATGGGCGCGTGGGTCGCGGAGAAAGCGGCCAGCACCGATCCGCTGTTCTTCGCGGTGATCGACAAGGCGAGCGGCTACGCCGCCGGCATGGCGAGTGCCATGCGCTACGATCCGCCCAACGGGGTGATCGAGATCGGCCACATCTGGTTCGCGCCCGTCCTGCAACGCAGCCGCGCCGCCAGCGAGGCCATCTTCCTGTTGCAGGCGCACGCCTTCGAAACGCTGGGCATGCGCCGCTTGGAATGGAAGTGCGATGCGCAAAACGCGGCCTCGCGGCGCGCCGCCGATCGGTTCGGCTTTACCTTCGAAGGCCTCTTTTGCCAGCACATGGTGGTCAAGGGGCGCAACCGCGACACCGCGTGGTATGCACTACTCGATGGCGAGTGGACGGCGGTCAAAGACATTTTCACGCGCTGGCTGGCGCCGGAAAACTTCGATTCTGACGGCCGCCAGAAAACGGCCTTGAGCACACTCATGGCGGGATGGCGAAGCCGCACCGCCGGCCAAACCAAATAGGCATCGCACCAGCCTGTTCCCAACGTGGCGCGGGCGCTATAGTCCGCCCTCATGCGCACCTTGTATCACTCGCCTCTCGATCCGCTGTGCCGCGCGGTTCGCATTCTGTTGGGCGAAAAGCGGTTGCCCTTCGCCCTCAAGGCGGAAAACGCGTGGGAGCGCCAGGAAAGCTTTCTGGCGCTCAATCCGGCCGGTGCCGTACCGGTGCTGGTGGACGAGGATGGCACCTCCATTCCCGGCGCCCGGGTGATCGCCGAGTATTTGGACGAGGTCTATGCGGAGCCGCCGCTGATCGGCACCACGCCCGCGGACCGGGCCGAGACCCGCCGCCTGGCCGATTGGTTCGACGGCAAGTTCATGCGCGAAGTCAGCGCCGGCCTGATCGAGGAAAAAATCACCCGCCGCCTGGTCCAGCACGGCGAGCCGAACGCGGCGGCGATTCGCAGCGCCCACGGAAATATTCACTACCATCTCGACTACATCGCCTGGCTGTGCGACCGGCGCCGCTGGCTGGCCGGCGACGATTTCTCGCTCGCCGACATTTGCGCCGCGGCGCAGTTATCGGCGGTCGATTATCTGGGCGATGTGCCCTGGTCCGAACATGCGGACGCCAAGGACTGGTATGCGCGGGTCAAGTCGCGGCCGTCCATGCGGCCGATTCTCGCAGATCGCATCCACGGCGCCACGCCGGCGGCGCAGTACGCCGATCCTGACTTCTGAACCTCTTAGGGCTTGGTGCCGTCGAGACGGGCGAGGTTGCCACGCGCCATGTCGGCCGCCGGCGTTCCCTGGGCCAGGTTGAGCACCCGCTGCCAGTCGGCCCGCGCCGCCTCCGGCTCGCCGGCGATGCGATGCAGGATGCCGCGCTCCAACAGACCGTCCGGATTGTCGGGGTCCAGGTTCAGCGCCCGGTCCACGTCATCCCGGGCCAGATCGAGCGAGTCCAGATAGCGATAGGCGCTGGCCCGGAAAATCAAGATGTCCGGCCGGCCGGGCGCCAGGTCGAGCGCCGCGTTGAAATCGTCCAACGCCTCCCAATAGCGGGTCAGGGTGATCAGGCTGATGCCGCGGTCGACCAGCATCTCGACATTCTCCGGGGCCAGGGCCAAGGCTGCCGATTGCGCCGCCAGGGCGCGTTCCGCATCGGCCGCCAACAGCCAGGCTTGACCGGCTTGGCCCAGGACGCCGACGCGCAAATCCACTTCGGCCGGGTCCAAATCCTGGGCCAGGGCATCCAGGCTGGCCGCCGCCTCGTCAAAGCGGCCAAGCCCGATCATGGCTACGGCGGCGCAATGGCGCGCGGCCTGGCTGCCGCCTTGCGCCTCCCAGGCGCGGGCGCTGGCCAGGGCTTCGGCGGGCTCGGTCTTGGTCAAGGTCATGCAGGCGGCATACTGCCGCGCGTGATCGACCGGGGGGCTGTCTTGCGCCGCCGCCGGGCCGGTCACGGCCACGAACAGCAGCCCGGCGGCCATGCACCGGCGCCAGTCGGCATGCGTTGAAATCGCGTTCATGTCTGAACCTTGTTCCCGCCGGCCCGTGTCCGTAAAGTCGCCGCTGTCGCAACCCCGATCAAGTCCCGCGATGAAATTGCCTGTTGGTGAAATGTATTGGGTGCTGGTGGAATGACCGGCGGGCCTCGCCGCCTGTTTTGTTTTGGCCTGGGATTCAGTGCCCGGGTGCTGGCCGCGCGCCTTCAGGCCAAAGGCTGGTCCATCGCCGGCACCACACGCAACCCGGAAGCCGCCGCCGCCTTGACCGCCGTGGGCATCGACAGCTTTCTCTTCGACCGGGGGCGGCCCCTGGACGATGCGCGGGCGGCGCTCTCGGGCGCCACCCATATCCTGATCAGCGTGCCGCCGGATGTGGAAGGCGATTCGGCCGCCGATCATCACGGCCGGCACATCGCCGCCGCGCGGCCCGCGTGGCTCGGCTATCTTTCCACCACCGGCGTCTACGGCGACCGGGATGGCGGCTGGGTGGATGAGGATTCGGCACTCGAGCCCACCGGCGGCCGCGGCCGCCGCCGGGTGGCCGCCGAAGCCAGTTGGCAAGCCCTGGCCCGCGCCCACGATCTGCCTCTGCACATTTTTCGCCTGGCCGGCATCTATGGGCCCGGCCGCAATGCCATTGTCAGCCTGCGCGCCGGCACCGCCCAACGCATCGACAAGCCAGGCCAGGTGTTCAGCCGCGTGCATGTGGCCGATATCGCCACGGTGCTCGAAGCCTCCATGACCCGGCCCCAACCGGGGCGCATCTACAACGTCTGCGACGACGACCCGGCGCCGCCGGCCGAGGTGATCGCTTATGCCAGCACGCTGTTGGGCCGCGCGCCGCCGCCCCTGGTGCCCTTCGCCGAAGCCAAGCTTTCCGACATGGCGCGCAGCTTCTATCGCGACAGCAAGCGGGTGCGCAACGACCGCATCAAGAGTGAGCTGGGCATCCGCCTGGCCTATCCGGATTACAAGAGCGGCCTCAAGGCCCTGCTGGCGGAGGAGGGTTAGCACAGGGGACTCTTGGCGGCAGCGCCACCCCCCTCCCAACCTCCCCCCATCAAGGGGGAGGGGTTGATAGATGCGGGTGGGCCTTTTTCTCCCTCCTCCTCGATGGGGGAAGGCCGGGGAGGGAGTGATACTCGCTGCGAACGTTGGGTGGATTAAGCGCCGTCGGTCAATCGGTCGCTGAGGGCGCCGACCACGCCGGTCAGGCGGGCCAGATCGTGCGGCTCGGACAGGCGGTGCCCGCCGCCCTTCACCAAAGTGACCTCCACGTCCGCGGACTCCAGTCGCTGCATCAATTCGAGCGAAAGCGTATAGGGCACGTCCGGATCGGCGGTGCCGTGGATCAGGCGCACCGGACAGGCAAGGGGAATCGGTTTATCCATGAGCAGGTGGCGGCGCCCTTCCTCGATCAGTCGCCGGGTGATGGGATAGGGCTGTTCACCGTAGGCCGAGGGTTCGTAGTAGACGCCGTCCCACTCGATGGTCGCGCGGATCTCCGGCGTGAAGGCGCGCCACATCAGGGTCTCGGTGAAATCCGGCGCCGCGGCGATGCCGACCAGGCCGGCCACTCGGTCGCGCCGCGCCAGGGCGGCCAGCAGCATGATCCAGCCGCCCATGGACGAGCCCACCAGAATCTGCGGCCCCTCGGTCAACGCGTCGAGCACGGCCACCGCATCCTCGGCCCAGCGGCCGATGGTGCCGTCCTCGAAGCGGCCCGACGAGGCGCCATGGCCGAAATAATCGAAGCGCACGAACGCCTGGCCGCGGCTCAGTGCGAAGGCTTCCAGTGCGATGGCCTTGCCGCCGGTCATATCCGACATGAAGCCGCCGAGAAAGACGATGCCCGGCCGCCGCCGGCCCTCGCGTTCGAGTGTTTTGTCCACCGAGATGGCATGGTAGGCAATGCCGACGCCATCCCGGCGTGCTAGACTGCGGGGCGAAGAGGAACTGGCCGCGATTGCCATGGCTGCAAAGAAAAAATCAGTGAGCGAATCCAGCGAGCCTAACATCGCCGCCGGCCCGGCGAAAGAAGGCCGACCGGTGGTGCTGCAAATCGTGCCCCGCCTCATCTCGGGCGGAGTCGAGCGTGGCGCCGTCGATGTCGCCGGCGCGGTGGTGGCGGCGGGCGGCACGGCCCTGGTGGCCTCCGAGGGCGGGCCGATGGAATACGAGCTGCGCCGGGTCGGCGCTATCCACCTGACGCTACCCGTGGCCTCGAAAAACCCGTTTGTCATGTATCGCAACATCGGCCGGCTGGTGAGCCTGATTCAGGCGCACAACGTGGATATCGTCCATGCCCGCTCGCGCGCGCCGGCGTGGAGCGCGGCGGCGGCGGCGCGGCGCACCGGCCGGCATTTCGTCACCACGTTTCATGGCACCTATAATTTCGGCAACCGGATCAAGCGCCACTACAACGCCATCATGACCAGGGGCGAGCGGGTCATCGCCAACTCCGAATTCATCGCCGAGCATATCCGCGCCAACTACACGGTCGATCCGGCGCGTATCCGGGTGATCCGCCGGGGCATCGATCTCAACCGCTTCGATCCGGAGAAGGTGAGCGCCGAACGGGTGATCCAACTGGCTCAGCGCTGGCGCCTGCCCGACGGGGTGCCGGTGGTGATGCTGCCCGGCCGCCTGACCCGGTGGAAGGGGCAGACGGTGCTGATCGACGCGCTCACCCGCCTGCGCGATGTGGAACTGCGCTGTGTTTTGGTTGGCTCCGATCAAGGCCGCGCCTCCTACCGGGCCGAGCTGGAGCGTTTGATCCAGCGGCACGGCTTGGCCAGCCATGTGTTCCTGCCCGGCCAGTGCGACGACATGCCGGCGGCCTATATGCTCTCCGACGTGGTGGTCTCCGCCTCCATCGATCCGGAGGCCTTCGGCCGGGTGGTCAGCGAGGCGCAAGCCATGGGCTGTCCGGTGGTCGCCAGCGATCACGGCGGTGCCCGCGAGCAGGTGATCGTCGACCGCACCGCCTTCCTGGTGCCGCCCGGCGATGCGGATGCCCTGGCCGCCGCCATCCGCAAGGCTCTCAGCCTGACCGCCCGGCAGCGCGAGCAGCTGTCCAAGGCGGCCCGCGCCCACGCCCGGGCCAACTTCTCCAAAGACCACATGTGCGCCGCCACCCTGGCGCTTTACCGGGAACTGCTGCGCGCCGCCCCGGCCGGCCACACCGCCCGCCAGCCGCGCACGGCGTTGTAAGCCCTCCTCCGGGGGCGGTGTCTCAGTTTGAAATTTATCGTGCTGAAAGCAAGCAGCGGACCCGCATGACGGCTGGTCGTTCGCAATCGGTCATCGTTCCGGATCGGTCATTGAGTTCGAAATCAGCCGGAAGGAAACGCCCCGCGCCAGGGTCTGCCTAGTGCGGTTTACGGAGTGCATGACCATTGCGCCTGACGGCGGTTCCTTTCTCGTACCAGGCCTTGCTGGCGTTAACGATCTTCACGACGGAAAGCATCACCGGGACCTCGACAAGGACACCAACCACGGTTGCCAGCGCCGCGCCCGACTCAAACCCAAACAAGCTGATCGCCGTTGCCACGGCGAGTTCAAAAAAATTGCTGGCGCCAATCAAGGCGGAGGGCGCTGCTACGCAATGCTGCTCGCCGGTTGCCCGATTGAGCAAATAGGCAAGGCCCGAGTTAAAATAGACCTGGATCAGGATGGGCACCGCCAACAGGGCTATGATCAGCGGCTGGGTGAGTATCTGTTCGCCCTGAAAGCCGAACAACATCACCAGCGTCGCCAGCAATGCAATAAGCGAGAGCGGTTGCAGCGCGGCCAACAGGCGGCCCAAGGCGGACATCCCGCCGGCGGCGAGCACCTGTCGGCGCAGTATCTGGGCGAATATGACCGGCACCACGATATAAAGCCCGACGGAGAGAACCAACGTCCCCCAGGGAACGCTGATGGCCGACAGGCCCAGAAGCAAGCCAACGATCGGCGCGAAGGCGAAGATCATGATGATGTCATTGAGCGCCACTTGGCTGAGTGTGAAATGCGGCTCCCCGTCGGATAGGTTGCTCCAGACAAAAACCATCGCGGTGCACGGGGCCGCGGCCAGGATGATCAGTCCGGCGATGTACGATCCGATCTGGTCCGCCGGCAGGTAGGGCGCAAAGAGGGTGCCGATAAACAGCCATCCGAGGGCGGCCATCGAGAACGGCTTCACCGCCCAATTGATGAACAGCGTCACGCCGATGCCCCGCCAGTGATCCTTGACCTGAGCGAGGGAGCCGAAGTCGATTTTGACGAGCATCGGTATGACCATCAGCCAAACCAGCGCGGCGACGGGCAGATTGACCCGCGCGATGTCGGCCGCGCCGATGGCCAGGAACACTCCGGGCAGAAAATGCCCAAGCGCAATCCCGGCCGCGATGCAGAGCCCGACCCAGATGGTCAAGTAGCGCTCGAACGTAGACATCAACGCGTCCCTTTGGTTCCTATGTTGCCTTGGCGGCGGGAGCGGCTATCTCGCTCAGCAAGCGGCGCAATGGTTCCAAGGCAGAGGGATTGAGCGCGTAGCAGACACGGGGGCCTTCGACTTCTCCGGTGATAATCCCGGCCGTCTTGAGGATGCGGAGATGTTCGGAGGTGGTGGATTGTGCCAGGCCGATCTGGCCGACGATATCGCAACCGATGCAGCCCTGCCTTTCGTGCAGCATCTCGACAATGCCGAGCCGGGCCGGATGAGCGAGCGCCTTGGCCAGCCCGGCGATTGCAACGGGGTCATGTATCGACCCCGCCGGAGTCCGCGCATCCCGGGGATCCTGGGTTTTTACAGCGGCCACTTCATTCACATTAATCGTTAATCGACGATGAACGATATCATGCGTGTTTCCGGCTGTCACGCAAACAACGATGGCGACTGTGATCTCGGCGATAAAGTCGTCCCGGCAGCGGTTCGACACAGGCCCGCCCAGCATCGGGCGCGGTCGTGCCGATGACCGGGCGCCAAGGTTTGCCGTTGGGTGCTAAGCCGTCCTGAGTCGGCGAAAGGCCGGCGCTCCAGGCATCGTTTCGGCAACATCTCAAAGCGAAACTCGGCCGGCCCCCGGCGGTTCCTTGACAGAGGCAGGTTTCCTTTTACAGTGCTGGCCCTTAACGGCACTCAGCCAAGGTCTGAAAGCTTGATCTCATGGTAGCCATCACGCTGCCCGACGGAAGTGTGCGCGACTTCGACGGGCCGGTGACCGGAGCCGCGGTCGCCGTCGCCATCGGCCCGCGCCTGGCCAAGGATGCCTTGGCGATCAAGGTGGATGGGGCGCTGGAAGACCTGTCGGTGCCGATCGAAGCCGATGCCCGTGTCGAGATCGTTACCCGCGGCCACGCCGATGCCCTGGCGCTGTTGCGCCACGACTGCGCCCATGTGATGGCCGAGGCGGTGCAGGAGTTGTATCCCGGCACGCAGGTGACCTTCGGACCGGCCACGGAAAACGGCTTCTACTACGACTTCGCCCGGGCCGAGCCGTTCACGCCGGACGATCTGGTGCGCATCGAGGCGCGCATGAAAGAGATCGTCGACCGGGACGAGACCATCGTCCGCGAAATCTGGCCGCGCGAGAAGGCGGTCAAGCATTTCGAATCCATCGGCGAGATCTACAAGGCCGAGCACATTGGCAATCTGGCGGCGGATGCGCCGATCAAGATCTACCGGCAGGGCGACTGGCTCGATTTGTGCCTGGGGCCGCATCTGCCGTCCACCGGCAAGCTGGGCCATGCCTTCAAGCTGCTGAAGGTCTCCGGCGCCTATTGGCGCGGCGATGCGCGCAACGAGCAGTTGCAGCGCATCACCGGCACCTGCTGGGAGACGGACAAGCAGTTGGCCGCCTATCTGCGCATGGTCGAGGAGGCGGAGAAGCGCGACCACCGCCGCCTGGGCCGGGAGATGGGCCTGTTCCATCAGCAGGAGGAGGCGGCCGGCTCGGTCTTCTGGCACCCCAAGGGCTGGACCCTCTATCGTGCCGTCGAATCTTACATGCGCGCCCGCCTGGAAGCGGCCGGCTATGTGGAGGTGAAGACGCCGCAGTTGATCGACCGCGCCCTGTGGGAGGCCTCCGGGCATTGGGAGAAATTCCGCGAACACATGTTCATCGCCACGGCTGACGAGGACCGGACCCTGGCGGTCAAGCCCATGAACTGCCCCGGCCACGTGCAGATTTTCAAGCAGGGCCTGACCAGTTACCGCGATCTGCCGCTGCGCATGGCCGAGTTCGGCTCCTGTCACCGCAACGAACCGTCCGGCGCCCTGCACGGCCTGATGCGGGTGCGCGCCTTCACCCAGGACGATGCGCACATCTTCTGCACCGAGGATCAGATCACCAGCGAATCCATCGCCTTTTGCGATCTGTTGCACAGCGTCTATCGGGACCTGGGCTTCGACGAGGTGGTGATCAAATTCTCCGACCGGCCCGCGGTGCGTGCCGGCAGCGATGCCACCTGGGACCGGGCCGAGGCGGCCCTGACCGCGGCGGTGCAGGAGGCGGGGCTCGCCTACACGCTCAACCCGGGCGAAGGCGCCTTCTACGGGCCAAAGCTGGAGTTCGTGCTGCGCGATGCCATCGGCCGCGACTGGCAGTGCGGCACCCTGCAGGTGGACTTCGTCCTGCCCGAGCGCCTGGATGCGAGCTACGTGGGCGAGGATGGGGCTAAGCACCGGCCGGTCATGCTGCACCGGGCGATCCTCGGCTCTTTCGAGCGTTTCCTGGCCATCCTGATCGAACAATACGCCGGCCGCTTCCCATTGTGGCTGGCCCCGATTCAGGTGGTGGTGGCGACCATCACCTCCGATGCCGATGCCTATGCGAACGAGGTGGCGGCGGCCCTGGGTGCTGCCGGCCTGCGCGCCGAGGTGGATCTGCGCAACGAGAAGATTAACTATAAGGTGCGCGAACATAGCCTGGCCAAGGTGCCGCTGATCGCCGTGGTCGGCCGCCGCGAGGCGGACGAGCGGACCGTGGCCCTGCGCCGCCTGGGCGGCAAGGACCAGGAGGTCCTTGCGCTTCCCGAGGCAGTCGCTAAAGTCAGGTCCGAGGCTGCGCCGCCGGCGGGAGGCCCGCCAGAGGGATCACCCGAGAGCCCATCCTCGGATTAAATCCGAGGACCGCGGCCAGCAAGGTTCAACCATGAGGGGAGACTAAACCATAGCGAGACCACCCATGAACGCCGCGCCAACCCGCGACGGGATGCGCGTGAACGAGCAGATCAATACGCATGAGGTGCGGCTGATCGATGAAACCGGAGAAAATGTAGGCGTCGTTGCCACAGCGGATGCCATACAGCGGGCCGAAAACGCCGGCCTGGATTTGGTTGAAATCTCCCCGGGCGCCACCCCTCCGGTCTGCAAGATCCTCGACTACGGACGCTTCAAGTACGCCGACCAGAAAAAGAAGGCCGAGGCGCGTAAAAAGCAAAAAACCATAGATATCAAAGAGATAAAGATGCGCCCGAATATCGATCAGCACGACTATGACGTGAAGATGCGATCCATCAACCGCTTCATCGCCGATGGCGACAAGGTCAAGGTCACCATGCGCTTCCGGGGCCGCGAGATGGTCCACCAGGATTTGGGCCTGAATGTCCTCAATCGGGTTCGGGACGAGCTGGACAGCGTGGCCAAGATCGAGCAGTTTCCCCGGGTCGAGGGGCGCCAGATGATCATGATCATGGCCCCCCGCTAGCGCCTGACAAGGGCTGCCGGCGGCTTGCAAAGGCCCCGGTCACCGGCTATAAACGGCGGCTTCCAAACCGAGCGGTCCGGCCTGAAGGGCATGCCCAGCCGCTCCAATCACGCGTACACGCCAAACAAGGAACATGCGAAATGCCCAAGATGAAGACCAAGAGCGGCGCCAAAAAGCGATTCCGCCTGACGGCCAGCGGCAAAGTGAAAACCCACGGCGCCTGTAAGCGCCACGGAATGAGCAACCGGCCGCAAAAGATGAAGCGCAAGGCGCGCGGGACCCATGTCATGGACCCGTCCGACGCCAAGGTCATCAAGCGCCACTTCCTACCCTACGCCTAAGGAGGTCCAGCATGGCTCGTGTGAAGCGGGGCGTCACGACGCATGCCCGTCACAAAAAGGTCATCGACCAGGCCAAGGGGTACCGTGGCCGCAGCAAGAATGTCTTCCGCGCCGCCGTCGAGCGCGTCGAGAAGGGGCTGCAGTATGCCTATCGCGACCGGCGCAACCGGAAGCGGAATTTCCGGGCCCTGTGGATTCAGCGCATCAATGCCGGTGCCCGCGAGCACGGCCTGAACTATGCGCAGTTCATGCACGGCATGAAGAACGCCGGGATCGAGATCGACCGCAAGGTTCTCTCCGATTTGGCGATCCGCGAGCCGGAGGCCTTCAAGGCGCTGGTCGAGAAGGCGCAGGCCTCGCTCGGTGCGTCCGGCGGGGCCTGACCGC
>DASWJP010000032.1:0-18331 GCA_036397065.1 Kiloniellales bacterium
GCCGGCAATGCGGCCCAAGTGGCGGCGACCGGCGTGGCCGGGGTGGCGGTGGTCTCCGCCATTTGCGGCGCCGGCGACCCGGAGGCGGCGGCGCGGTCCTTGCGCCAGGCCATCGCGGCCGGGCGGCCGGAACGTTAAAATGCTCGCCGATAGAGATTTTTCCGCTTAGAATTCCTCCTTATAGTCGTATTGGCGCGATCGGCAGCCATGGGGGGAGGGCAGACGGTTTTGTTCTGTCTGACCGAAGATCGGCGGCAACCGCTGGAATTGATGTCGAACGGCCGCTTGCGCCGGCTCAATGAGTATTGGGACGGGAAGCGGGCCGGGCGGGCCATGCCGTCGCGCGCCGATATCGATCCGCTCGAAATGCGCGAGCACCTCGGCCGCATGCACCTGCTCGACGTGGTCGAGCCGAACCTCTTCCGCTTCCGCCTCTATGGCAGCGGCGTCACCAATCCCAATGTGCGGGACATGACCGGGCTGACCACCCGCGACTATGAGGATGCGGCGTTCGGCGTTGTGGTCACGCGGCACTACCAGGCGTGCGTGGACGAGAAAGCGCCCGTCTATAATGAGGTGTTCGGGACCCTCGCCGGGGCGCCGTACGAATACGTTCGTTTGACCCTGCCGCTGTCTAGCGACGATGCGAACGTGGAAATGCTCCTAAGCTCGCCCCATCGGTTGCGCGTGTCGCTGCATCTGCCGTCTCGGGATTTGTTCTCCGGCAGGTAGACCGTCGTCAACGACGCAGCCCGCTCCGGATGCTCACTTCAACGCTGCGGCGTGCCGGCGATGATGGCGGAGATGGTTTTCTCGCCCAGCAATTTACAGGCTTCCAGGCGGTGCAGCCCGGAAATCAGGACAAATCCTCTTTTGGCATCCTTGCGCACGCTGATCGCCTCCTGCTGGCCGATCTCCAGGATGCTTTCGGCGATTTCCTGCACCTTTTCGGGATCAAGCGATCCGCGCCGCGCCGCGGGCACGTAGATCTGGTCGATCGGCACGGCGATTTCCTTCATCATGGCGGAGTCAGAGTAGGCAGGATCAGGGCCCATTGTCCAACGATGCCGGGGGCATTCGATGCCATGGAGGCAGCGCGTCGTATCGCAGTTAGAAAGTCTACCGAACCAACGCCTGGAATGTCAGCTTTTCAGCGGAACAGGTCCGCTTTACGCCCCAACACAGACCTTTGCCGTACTGTCATCGGCTCAACTGCTTCTGATCCAGAGCGGCATTTTCTCGGCAACACATCCGCTGGACGGTGCTACGATACCTCATCACCGTTACGGAGATCTCGTTCTTGAGCGACACAGTGAAATTTCGTATTTCTCCAGCGCAGCAATGACACCTAACCCTTCGCTCAAGCGGACTTGCTTACTGCAAGCCGCGTCGTTCCAACGTTAACCGTCTCATGGCGTACCTTGTGGACCTTCTTCTCTCCATTCCAGACGTGGTCTGGTCTGGCGTGGTTGCTGCCGTGCTCACTTCCGTGCTCACCCTAAGCGCAGTGCTGATTTCCAATCGGAGCAACACCAACCGCCTCCGAATCCAACTTGAGCATGACGCTGCCGAAAAGGCGAAGGAACGCACGGCGACCCTGCGACGCGAGGTCTACCTTCGAGCGGTTGAGGAACTGACCAAGGCAAACAGCTACCTCGCTTCGCTGCCTCAAGCCGATTTGCAGAAGACAAACGCTGCAGAAGGGCTACAAGGCTTCTTCGTGGCCGCAGCGAAGCTCCAACTCGTCGCGGAGCCAAAGACCGCATTACTTGTCAATCAACTGGTTTCCGCCTATGCCGAGCTGCTATTGCGGTTGCTGGCTCGCATCATGCCATTGCAAAAGGCGCGGACCGACATCTCAATTAGTGATGACCTGTACAACCAGGCCCAAGGTCAAGTCACCCGAGTTCTCGCCGAGATGGCCAAGTTCACTGAGGCCGCGCACGTGGATAATCATGTATTCGGTGCGCTGCAGCGTGCGTTCGAAAGCTACCAAGGCCAAGCCCAAAAATACGCGACAGATCGAGGCGTCGCTTGGGACGAGTTCAATCGTCTCAACATTGAGTTCTGCCGACAACTCCTTACAGATCTTCGAGTTGTTGGCGAGCTCCTAATCCCGGTACAAGTCGAGATCCGCCGAGACCTCGACCTCACTTCGGACCTGGCCGCTTTTCGCGAACAGATGCAGAACCAATGGAATAGAATGGCAGATCAATTGGAGACATTGCTCCGTGTGCTGGAAAACGGCTAATCCTTCCTTCCGGCGGACCGACTTCGGCGGCCGCTGAAGTCAAACATTCATCTTGCGAGCCTTCGCAAACCGAGACTTGAAGAGTTACAGGTTTGGGGACAATAAGCTGAAATTCTGCCTCCGGACTCGACAACTCGCGGCACGTCCGATTGTGGCTAGTCTCGGACTCAATGGCTGAACCCGGTTCATGACCACTTGCGAATTATAATCCGACATACGGACCCGCTTCGCGATTTCAGTGCGCCAAAACTTGGTCACGGGCGCCGTGCACCCGCGGCAGGGGCTTGCCCACGGCGCGCGGTTGGCTAAAGTCCCCCTGCGCCCCACTCACCCGATGCTACCGGATACCGCCATGATCATCGATCCCGCCCTGGCCGACGCCACGCCGCTGCGCACGGCGGTGCGCGAGACCTTGCGCGCCGACGAAACCAAGGCGGTCCGGCGCCTGGCCGACGAGGCGGCTCTGCCGCCGGCGGTTCAGGACCGCATCGCCGAACGGGCCGCCGGTCTGGTCACAGAGGTGCGCCGGGAACGGGTCGGCCGTGGCGGCCTGGATGCGTTCCTCCATGAATTCGGCCTGTCCAGCAAGGAGGGTGTGGTCCTCATGTGCCTGGCCGAGGCCCTTCTGCGGGTGCCCGACGCGGAAACCGTAGACAAGCTGATCAAGGACAAGATCGCCACCGCCGATTGGCAGGCACACCTGGGGCACAGCGATTCGATCTTCGTCAATGCGTCCACCTGGGCCCTCATGCTCACCGGCCGGGTGATCCGCCTGGACGACCGGGAGACCGGCGATCTGGCCGGCACCCTGCGCCGCCTGGTGCACAACAGCGGCGAGCCGGTGATCCGCGGCGCCGTGACCCAGGCCATGCGCATTCTCGGCCGCCAGTTCGTCATGGGCCGCACCATCGCCGAGGCCTTGGACCGGGCCAAGGCCGACGAGAAGCGCGGCTACCGCCATTCCTACGACATGCTGGGCGAGGCGGCGCGCACCATGGCCGACGCGGACCATTATTTCGAGGCCTACCGGGCGGCCATCGCCGCCATCGGCAAGGCGGCGGCCGGGCGCGGGCCCATCGCCGCACCGGGCATTTCGGTGAAACTCTCGGCCCTGCACCCGCGTTACGAATTCGCGCAACGGCAACGGGTGCTGGACCAGGTGGTGCCACGCCTGAAAGCCCTGGCCCAGGCGGCCAAGGCGGTGGACATCGGCCTGACCGTGGACGCGGAAGAGGCGGACCGCCTCGACCTCTCCCTCGATGTGATCGAGGCGGTTTCGGGCGATGCCGATTTGGCTGGCTGGAACGGCTTCGGCCTGGCGGTGCAGGCGTACCTGAAAAGCGCGCCTTCGGTGATCGATTGGCTGGCCGATATGGCGCGCCGGCACAAACGGTGCCTGATGGTGCGTCTGGTCAAGGGCGCCTATTGGGACACCGAGGTCAAGCTCAGCCAGATGGCCGGCCTCGACGGCTATCCGGTCTTTACCCGCAAGGTTTCCACCGACGTGTGCTACCTGGCCTGCGTGAAGCGTTTGTTCGCAGCACCCGATGCCTTCTATCCGCAATTCGCCACCCACAACGCCCACACCCTGGCGGCGATCCTGGAGCTGGCGGGCGACTCCCGCGCGTTCGAGTTCCAACGCCTGCACGGCATGGGCGAGGCGCTGTATGCCCAGGTTGCGGGCAAGGAAAAGCTGAACCTGCCGGTGCGCATCTATGCGCCCGTCGGCGGCCACGAGGAGTTGTTGGCCTACCTGGTGCGCCGGCTGCTGGAGAACGGCGCCAACAGCTCCTTCGTCAATCGTATCCAGGACGAGAAGCTGCCCATCGCCGAGATCGTCGCCGACCCGGTGGCCAAGGTGCGGCGCCTGAGCACCCTGCCGCATCCGCGCATCCCGCTGCCCGCCGATCTGTTTGGGGCGGAGCGCCGCAATTCCCAGGGCTTGGACCTGGTGGACCCGCGGGCCTTGGCCCCGCTCGGTCGGGCGATGGCCGAAGCGGCGGCGCGCGGGGGCGAGGCCGCGCCGATCATCGGCGGCGTGACGCAAGCCGGCACGGCGCGGCCGGTCCCCGATCCCACCGATACCCGGCGCAGCGCCGGCACGGTGGCCGAGGCGACGGCGGCGGATGTGGAGCAAGCCCTGTCCCGTGCCGCCCGCGCCGCCAGCGATTGGGATGCGACACCGGCGGACCGGCGCGCCGCCTGTCTGGACCGGGCGGCGGACCTCATGGAGCAAGACCACGCCGAGCTGATGGCCCTGTGCGTGCGCGAGGCGGGCAAGACCATCCCCGATGCCATCGCCGAGGTGCGCGAAGCGGTCGATTTCTGCCGCTACTACGCGGCCCGGGCCCGCGCCGACTTCGCCCAGCCGCAAGCCATGCCGGGCCCGACGGGGGAGCGCAACGAGCTGGCCCTGCATGGTCGCGGTGTCTTCGCCTGCATCAGCCCGTGGAACTTCCCCTTGGCCATCTTCATGGGCCAGGTTTCGGCGGCGTTGCTGGCCGGCAACGCGGTGATCGCCAAGCCGGCCGAGCAGACGCCGCTGATCGCCGCCGCCGCCGTGCGCCTGCTGCACCGGGCCGGTGTACCCGGCGACGTGCTTCACCTGCTGCCCGGCGAGGGCGGGAAGATCGGCGCCGCCTTGGTGGGCGATGGGCGGATTTCCGGCGTGGCCTTCACCGGTTCCACCGAAACGGCGCGGCTGATCAACCAGTCCCTGGCCCGGCGGGACGGCCCCATCGTGCCGCTGATCGCCGAGACCGGCGGGCAGAACGCCATGATCGTCGATTCCACCGCCTTGCCGGAACAGGTGATCCGCGATGTGGTGATCTCAGCCTTTCACAGCGCCGGGCAGCGGTGTTCCGCCCTGCGCGTCCTGTTTCTGCAGGAGGATGTGGCGGAGGGCATGTTGGCCATGCTGGCCGGTGCCATGGACGAGCTGACCATCGGCGATCCGGCCCTATTGGCCACCGACATCGGGCCGGTGATCGATGCCGAAGCCCTGGCCATGTTGGAGGGCCATGCCAAGCGCATGACCGCCGAAGGGCGCCTGGTGCGCCGCGCCAAGCTTGGCGCCGGCACCGAACACGGCCATTTCTTCGCCCCGGCGGTCTTCGAGATCGACTCGCTCGCCCGCCTGCAGCGCGAGGTTTTCGGCCCGATCCTGCATGTCATCCGGTTCCAGGCCGACCGCCTGGATCAGGTGATCGAGGCGATCAACGGCACCGGCTACGGCCTGACCCTGGGCGTCCACAGCCGCATCGATTCCACCGTCGAGTTCGTGCGCCGCCACCTGCGGGTCGGCAACACCTACGTCAACCGCAGCATGATCGGCGCCGTGGTGGGGGTGCAGCCGTTTGGCGGCGAGGGCCTGTCGGGCACCGGCCCAAAGGCCGGCGGCCCGCGCTATCTGCATCGTTTCGCCTGCGAGCGCACCCTGACCGTCGATACCACCGCGGCCGGCGGCAACGCCTCGCTCATGTCCCTGGGCGAGGATTTGCCGGTTTAAGTCGGAAGAACGGGATCTGTGCTCAGTTTGAACTAAGGCCCTAACCGGCGCGACGTGACGTTACTGCCGCGGCGAGCGGGCGATCGACTTGATTTTGCCGCGGACGCTGCCGGATTTCTCGGCGATGGCGCGGTCTTGCGCTTCGATGAAGGCGAGCGCCGGCTCGTCGCCGTCCAGGCCGCCCAGTTCGCTGCCTGGCACCTTGCGGTTCGAGGTGCGCGTGCCGTCGTCATAGACGACATCGAACAGCACGGGGACGTTGCCGGAAGGTCTTTTCTTACGCGCCATCGGGTTTCTTTGCCTCAAGCGCCTTCAGAATTGCCGGCGGTGTCGGCGTCCGCGCCTTGCGGATCGCCCTGCTCTGCCTTGCGCTTGGCGGTGGCTTCCTCGCGGCGCTGCTGCTTTTCCAGCTTCTTGGCTTCCTTGGCGCGCTCACGCTCGCGGCGGGATTGATTATAGTTGGGCTTGAAGGCCATCAAGTCTCCTTGGTCTGAGTGTGCTGGCAATGTGGCTCGGCAATTTAAGTTGCCGAAGCGAATCGGCAATGCCCGCTGTGGATGGCGCGGGCGATAGAATGGTGGGGGGCGCCGGTTGGACGGCACCCCCAATAGCAAAAACTGCTGTTGGCGGTTCAGACCGCCTTGAGATTTTCCGCCGACGTCTTGCCGCGCTTCGGGTCGCGCTGTTCCTCGTAGGAGATCTTCTGACCCTCAGCCAGATTGCCCATGCCGGCGCGTTCAACCGCCGAAATATGTACAAACACGTCCGGACCGCCGCCGTCCGGCTGAATAAACCCGTAGCCCTTGGTGCTATTGAACCACTTGACCGTGCCGATCGGCATCACTGTCCTCCGAAAGAATAAAAAGGGCGCCGTATCCCATATGCGGCGCATCAGACTGAATCATGGAAGTGCAGCGATCTAACGGGCCCGGGGGCGCAGCAGGTCGGCAGTCCAAAGCAGAATGACAGATGTTACATAGGACATTGCGGCCCTTTTCGCAAAGGTGAAAAGGCCCCCGGTCCGCCTGAAGGGGGATTCAACCCTCTGAAAACGCCGGGAACTGCCGTTTCTGTGCCCATCGGTCGGATATGGTTCGCTTCGCCGAAGACGGGAAGATCTCCCCGATGCCGTTGTGACAGGCTGAACAGGACAAATCTTCGCAAAACCAATGGTTCAAATCGATCGTGCCGATTGGTTGGCCAGCCGCAGGTTGGCCGCGAAGGCCAGCCCAACAGCGGCAATGGCCGCAACCGGCAGGATCGAATCTTGCGGCAGGTGTAACTGCCAGGCGGTCGCGGCGGCGCTGAATGACCAGAGAGCGGGGATGAGCAGCAAGCGGATCGGAACGCGCCCTTCCACCAGCAACAGCAGACCGAGGGTGAACAGGGTGGTCGGGCTGCTGGCGAGTCCGGTGACCGGTACCCGGCTCCAGCCCGGATCCGTCACGGCCCCGGCGATCGGGAGAGCGAACAGCGCCAGGCCGCCGAAGAGCAGGCCGATCCATCCGCGCCAGTTGTGAATGAGGCGAAAGGCCAGGCGCCCGCGCCATGCCCCGGTCCACGCCAGCAACCCGCCTTGCAGCACGAACAGGGCGCCGGATATCCAGGCCGCCCAGTTCAGCGGGGCCAGGTACATCACGTGATAGACGGCACCGGTCCATACCCATGCACCGGCGAGGAGGGCGGCAATCAACCGGCCGCTGCCTTGGCGCGGCTTGAAGATCAGCAGGAGGGCCAGGCAACCGAGCCCGGCGGCGATGATCTGCGCCGGCCAGATGGTGGAATTGTAATCTTCGAGCAGGCGAAGATAGACCTCCGGGGAGAAGGGCAGCATGCCGGCCGTCCGCTCACAAACGCTCGGTGGTTTCGATCATGCGCATCCGCATCCCGGCATCGGGCAGGCGGCCCGTGGCGGCGCCCATGTTCTCCGTCATGTGATCGACGCGGGAGGTGGCGGGAATGGCGCAGGTAACGGCGGGGTGCGAGACGATGAACTTGAGAAACACCTGCGCCCAGTTGGCACAGTCGATATCGGCTGCCCAGTCCGGCAACGGATGGCGGCCGATGCTTTCGAACAAGGCGCCACGCCGGAAGGGCCGGTTGACGATCACCGCCAGTCCGCGCTCCGCCGCCAGGGGCAGCAGGCGCCGTTCCGCCGTCCGGTCGAGCACGTTGTAAGTGAACTGAACGAAGTCGATGGGTTGTCCCGCCATGATCTTCTCCAGCTCGTCGTGGCGGCTGCCGTGGGATGTGGTGACGCCGATATAACGCACGCGGCCTTGCGCCCTCCGCGCCAGCAAGGTCTCCAGGTGGGCTTCCCAGTCGAGCAGATTGTGGATCTGCATGAGATCGAAGCGCGCGGTGCCCCACAGGGCTTCCGAGGCTTGCATCTGCCGCACGCCCAGCCACTGGAACGGCGTCCATACCTTGGTGGCGGCGAACAGCGATGGCGGATGGTTCAGGCGTTTCAGGCAATAACCGATCACCTCTTCGGACGAGCCGTACATGGGCGAGGAGTCGACCACCGCGCCGCCGCGTTCGAAGAACGTCCGCAACACCTCCACCCGGTCGTCGCGCAACGCCGCATCGTCGCCCACATTGAAGGTGATCCACGAGCCCATGCCGATGACCGGCAATCGCTCACCCGTTGCCGGGATGGCCTTCGTGAGCGGGCCTTCCGGCGCCGCCCAGGTGCGGCGCGGCCCGGCCAGCGATGTTGCGGCAACGGCGCCCATGGTGGCAAGCGCGGTGCGGCGGCTGATCTTCTGGCGGTCACGGCCCATCGCAAGCCCCTCCAGGATGTCTCGGCGTGTTCCCTAGATGCCCGGCCAAATGGCGCGCACGCCGTCGATCATGAATTGCACCGCCAGGGCGGCGACGATAATGCCGGACACCCGGCTGATGACGTTGATGCCGGTGACCCCGAGCAGTCGCATCAACTGCCCGGCTAGCAGCAGGCAGATCAAGGTCAAGATCAGGACGCCGACCAGCACGCCGATGACGGCCGCTTGCGCCGCGATGTCGCCGCTCACTTTGCCCACCAACAGCACCACCGAGGTGATGGCGCCGGGCCCGGCGATCAATGGGATGCCCAGGGGGAAAACGGAAATGTCACTGCGCGAATGGGTCTCGGCATCCTCGCCCGGGGTCATGGTGCGCAGGCCCGACTGGCGCGCCATCACCATGTCCACCGCCAACAGCAGCAACAGAATGCCGCCGGCGATGCGAAAGGCCGGCAGGCCGATGCCCAGCGCCCGCAGCAAGGGCTCGCCGACCAGGGCGAAGACGATCAGGATCGCGCTGCCGATGACCACACCGCGCACCGCCAGGCGCCGCCGCTCGGCTGCACTGGCGTGTGCGGTCAGCCCGACGAACAGCGGGGCGACGCCGAACGGATCGACGGTGACCAGGAAGGTCACGAAGGCGGTGGTTAGGATTTCGGTCACGGGCCCGGCTGATCGGTTGCGAATTCGGTCAATCGGGGCCCAAGCGGGACCCCGCGCCGCGCAGTCTAGCAGACCTGTGTCGGGACGTCAGGCGGCGGCGTGCGCCTTGGCCTTGGCGACGGTGCCGGGCCGCTTCAGGCGTGCCCTGGCCAGACGGTCGGCGGCCTCCGATGTCGGAATGCCTTGCCGCTCGCTGGCCTGGAATATTTCGGCGAGCGTGTCGTGGATGCGGGCCACATGGGCGAAAGCTTGCGCCTCGTTGAAGCCGGGTCCCTCGTGGCTGATGTAGATGACGCCGCCCGCGTTGATCACATAGTCGGGGGCGTAGAGAACGCCGCGCAACGCCAAGGCGGCGCCGTGCCGGGGCTCGGCCAGTTGATTGTTGGCCGAACCGGCGACGATGCGGGCCTTCAGGCGCGGTATGGTCCGGTCGTCGATCACGGCGCCCAGGGCGCACGGGGCAAAGACATCGGCTGGCACGTCCATGATATCGCCGGGCTCGGCCACGGCGGCGGAAAACTCGGCGCGGGCATAGTCGACGGCGCTGGCATGGATGTCGCTGACCGTCAGGCGGGCGCCGGCCTCGGCCAGGCGGCGGCACAGGTGCGTGCCCACGTTCCCCAGCCCCTGAACCGCCACGTGCACGCCGTCCAGGCTGTCCCGCCCCAGCTTGTGGGCCACGGCGGCGCGGATGCCCATGTAGACACCATAGGCGGTGGCAGGCGAGGGATCGCCGCCGCCGCCCGCACGGGTGCCGGCCACGTGGCGGGTGGCGCGCGCCATGATCTCCACATCGCCGACGGAAATGCCGACATCCTCGGCCACCACGTACCGGCCGCCCTGGGAGTCGACGAAACGGCCCATGGCCAGGAACAGGGCTTCCGACTTCTGGGTGCGCGGATCGCCGATGATCACCGACTTTCCGCCGCCGAACGGCAGGTCCGCCAAAGCCGACTTGTAGGTCATCCCGCGGGCCAGGCGCAGGGCATCGGTCAGGGCGTCCTCTTCATTGGCGTACGGCCACATGCGGCAGCCGCCCAGCGCCGGCCCGCGTGTCGTGTCGTGAATGGCGATGATGGCCTTCAGGCCGCTGGCCGGATCGTGGCCGAAAACTACCCGCTCATGGGCGTCGAATTCGCGATGATCGAACAACGGCATGACCAAAGATCCCCTGAACCGCCGAGCCATGGTGTCGGTGAACCGAGCCGCCACCAGCCTTCGTTCAATATGGGGTTGATCATATTTGCCGCGCAATAACAGAGGCTTAAGGCTGAAAAATTCGACAGAATGTGTATCGCGGGTGGGGCCAAATGGCCGATTCGGGCGCCGCTGTTGAGGCTTTGGTAATTTTATTACCCGGCCGCCGCGAGCTGTTTCTTAACCAAAGGGATGCCCGGTACCGGGGTGGACAGATGCAACACCTCATACCGGGTGTTGCTGCCGTTGGCGGCCGTCTCGGCGCTCGCGGCCGTCGACCACAGGGTGAAGCGAACGATCGACCAGCTGGCGCTGTCCAGGCTCAGAATGCCGGAGTGGAACCCCGGCCGTCCGCGCAGGGTGCGCAGGCTGGCCCGTTGCGCCGCGATCTCCGCCGCCAGGTCGGCCTCGGCTGCCACGGTGGCGATCGAACTGACGGCGGTTGAGGGCACCGCCGTCTCATACCCGTCGATGATGCTCAATGGGGCAAAGAAGCGCACAGACGGCCGGCCGAAGGCTTTGCTGACCGCCGCGAAATCCGGCCCGCCCAGGAAATCGGCCGCGGCCCTGGCCGATGACCACAGGTAAAAGGTCGCATAGCTGTTGCTGGCGCCGGCGGGCGCCGCTTGGTTGTCCGCCCGGCGGTCGGTTGCCAGGAAGGCCTTGCGGAGCAGGCCGGGGTAGGTGTCGAACAGGCGCCCCTTGTCGGCCACCCGGCGGCGGATCACCGCCATGTCGAAGTCGTCAGGAAAGACAAAGGCGTATTTCATGGCGATCATGGCGTGTCTCCGTCACCGGGATGGCGCGTCGAAGTGGGTGGACAGTGCCGGCTCATGCGCGGCGCTCAACCGCAACCGGCGGCGGCATGTGTCGCCGTCGGCAACCGTTCCGGGCGTGCCCGTTGCGGTTGCCTGCTGTCGCTCACCGCCGGGCCCGTCACGGCGTTCACTAGGTCGTCGGCGACAGTCCAGATGGCGCCGCGCGGGATGCCGATATCCCGGAGAGTGCGGTCGCTGAGGCTCGCAAGCTGTCGCGTCGTTTCCCGGCGCAGGCGCCGGCGGGCGTAGGCGGCGGCCACGGCGGTTGCCCAGCCGTCGATCGCACGGCCAGCGGCGCGTACCAGGTCGGCGGCGGCTTTTGCCCGCTCGATGTGGGCGCGCCGGAAGTACGGGGAAAGATCGCGGTGGGGCAGGTTGATGTTGGTCATAGCTTGATACTCCTTCGCATCCTTGTGTTTGCTCGGTTCATAGCCTAGAAAAAATATCGCCAATGCTTGGATAAAGTGGCGCTCTAGGCCTTGGAATATGCTGAAAATGGCGGTAAATTAGGGAATCTACAAACGAGAAGTTCTCCTCGGATAAGTTAGAAAAACTATCTTATAGAATGCCATGAAACGACAGCTTCCGCCGCTCAATGCCTTGCGCGCCTTCGAGGCCGCCGGGCGCCATCTCAGCTTCCTCAAGGCGGCGGAGGAGTTGGGCGTCACCCCGGCGGCCATCAGCCATCAGGTGAAGGCGCTGGAGGCCTATTGCGGCACACCGCTGTTCCGCCGCCTGACCCGGGCTCTGTTGCTCACCGATGCCGGGCAGGCAGCCTTGCCCTTGCTGCGAGACGGATTCGATACCCTGGCCGATGCGGCCGCCGGCATGATGCGGCATGAGGTCACGCCGCTGCTGACGGTCAGCGTGGCGCCGTCCTTCGCTGCCAAGTGGCTGGTGCCGCGCCTGGATGGATTTCGCGCTGCCTATCCGGACTACGACATTCGCGTCGATGCCACCGACCGGGTGATCGACTTCGCCAAGGAGTCGGCGGACGTGGCGATACGCTATGGCGCCGGCAAGTACCCGGGGTTGCGTGCCGATTGCCTGATGAGCGAAGTCTCGTCCCCGGTTTGCAGTCCCCGGCTATTGGCGGGGCCGCATCCGCTGCGTATGCCGGAGGATTTGCGCCATCACACCCTGTTGCATGTCGAATGGAAGCGCGAGGACGAGGCGGCGCCGAACTGGCGCATGTGGCTGTTGGCCGCCGGTGCGCGCGAAGTCGACCCGACTCGGGGACAGCGCTTCAGCCAGGAAAGCATGACGGTCCAGGCGGCGGTCGAAGGCCACGGCGTGGCCCTGGTCAGCAATGTCCTGACCGCCGACGACGTGGCCGCCGGCCGTCTGGTACGGCCGTTCGATTTGAGCCTGGCCGACCCCCTCGATTTTTCCTATTACGTGGTTTGCCCGGAAGTGGTGGTGGATCGCCCCAAGGTCGCCGCCTTTCGCGCCTGGGTCATTGCCGAGGCGCAACGCCACGCGAACTGACGGGGTCTGCGTCGCGCTCTTCCAACAGGCGATAGACCGCGCGCCACAGGCGCAAACCGTCCAGGATTCCGCCGGGCCCCAGCTTTACGTGTGCCAGATTGTCCACCAGATACATCGCCGCTTGTCCTGGCGGCGCGGCGGCAGTCAGGGCCAGGCTCTCGGTATAGGGAATGATGGCGTCATCGCGCCCGTGGATCAGGATCAGGCGTGCCGCAAACCTCGAAAGATCATGCCGCTGTACGTCGAGCGCTGCCATATCGGCGCGAATCCCCGGGGGCAGCGCGGCCATCAGCGCCGGCACCGCCTGTGGATCGGTGTTGGCCAGCAACGCCTGGACCGAGCGCCCCTCGGGGCCCAGCTTATCGGTCAGATCGGCAATAACGGCATCGAGGTGGCGCAGCTTTCGCTCCGCCATCGAGATGAGCAGCACCCGGTCGCGCGGATTGTCTATGCGTTCGGCGTTGGCGCGCACGAACAGCCACTTGCCATAGGCATTGGGCGTGCCGTGGCGCCAAGGGTGATCCGGTCCCTCGCGATAGCCGCCGGTGGTAAAGAAGGTCACTACCGCCTCGATGTCGTAGTAACCGCCGACGGCGACCAGGAAGCGCACATCTTCGCGCACTTGCGGTTGCATCGCCGCCAGAATCGCCGGCCCAGTGGCATAGGAGATGGCGGCTATGCCGATGGGTCCCGTGACGTGACCGGCCTGCCGCGCCTCGATCAGATAACGCACAGCGTCGGCAACATGTGTCACATCCGTGGGTCGGATGCGCAAATCGCGCAGGTTGGATATCTCCGGCACCAGGACCGTGAAACGGGCGCGCGCCAACGTATGGGCAAAGGCGACGAGGCGTGGATCATCCTTGCCCTCGGGCACGGCGCCGGGGACCAGAACCAACGCGGCATGGGGCTTGTCGCCCGGCCGATAGAAATCGCCCACGTAGTCGCGGTCGTCGATGCGATAGGCGATGGCGGCGCGGCTTGGCCGCGGCGTGATCGCTTGCAGGCGGCTGGGTCCACCGCTTGCCGCCATATCGCCGAGAACGCGCCACGATTCGACGGCCCGTTGCGGTGAGCAGGCGGCCAGCGCGAGCAGCGTCAAGCCGCAGAGTAAATAACGCCGAAGTGGCGCGGCAACAGGCCGCGCGGCGTGTGCCAATCCTGTCAGGCCAGCTTTCCGTCGATGGCGGCGATGAACATGGTCTTCAACTCCGCCGCGCCCACGGGCACCGGGTTGCCGCCGGCGGTGGGATCTTCCGCCGCCATTTTCGACAATTCGTCCAGCCGGTCCTTCTTGACCCCCAGGTCCGCCAGAGTGTGCGGGATGCCGATCTGCTTGCGTAGGTCCAGAACCCATTTCGCCACCGCGTCGAAACCCGGCTTGGGCATGCCCAGCCAGGCGGCCAGCCGCGTCAGCCGCTCCTCGATGGCGGACCGGTTGAAGGCCAGCACATACGGCATAACCACCGCGTTGGTCAGGCCGTGATGGGTATCGTAGATGGCACCGACCGGATGGCTCAACGCATGGATCGCGCCCAGGCCCTTCTGAAAGGCCGTGGCGCCCATGCTCGCCGCCACCAGCATGCCGGCACGAGCTTGTAAATTCTTGCCGTCGGCGACCGCCACCGGCAGCCAGTTTTTCACCAGGCGCATGCCTTCGACGGCGATGCCTTCGGCCATGGGGTGGAAGCCGGGGGCGCAATAGGCCTCCAGGCAATGGGCCAGGGCGTCCATGCCGGTGGCTGCCGTGATGTGCGGCGGCAAGCCGACGGTCAGTTCCGGGTCGGAGATGACCGTGACGGGCATCATCTTCGGGTGGAAGATAATCTTCTTGGTGTGCGTCGACTCATCGACGATGACGCCGGCTCGGCCCACCTCGGAGCCGGTGCCCGCCGTGGTCGGCACGGCGATGACCGGGGCGATGCCCTTCGGATTCGCCGCCATCCAGTTGTCGCCGCGATCCTCGTAGTCCCAGACCGAGCTGGTCTGTCCGGACATGAAGGCGATCACCTTGGCCGCGTCCAGGGCGCTGCCGCCGCCGAAGGCGATCACCCCGTCGTGCTTGCCGGCGCGATAGGCGGCCAGGCCGTCTTCCACGTTCTTGCCCACGGGGTTCGGCTTGATGTCGCTGAACACGGCGGTGGGTACGCCCGCCGCCTTGTTGGCGGCCAGCACCTGGCTCACCATCGGCAGCTTGGCCAGGCCCGGGTCGGTGACCAGCAGCGGCCGGTTCATGCCGGCGCTCTTGCAGGCCTGCGCCAATTCGGAAATGCGCCCGGCGCCAAAGCGGATGGCGGTCGGAAAGTTCCAGTTACCGCGGAATGCGTCTGCACTCATGATTTTCGATGATCCTTGTTTCGGGCGCCGTCAGAGGACGGTGCGTAGGTGGAACGACTTGGGCCGCGTCAGCTGCTCGAAGCCGACCGAGCTCAATGTGCAGCCGCGGCCCGAATCCTTGACCCCGGTCCAGGCCAGCGCCGGATCCAGATAGTCACAGCGGTTCATGAACCAGGTGCCGGTCTCGACCCGGTCGCCGATGGCAAGAGCGGCGGCCTCGTCCGTGGTCCAGATGGACGCGGTCAGGCCAAATTCGCTGTCGTTCATCAGGGCGATAGCCTCGTCGTCCGAGTTGACTTTCATGATGCCGACCACGGGGCCGAAGGATTCCTCGGTCATGACCCGCATGGAATGATCCACGTCAATCAGCACCTGCGGGGCCAGATAGGGCGTGCCTTCGGCATTCGCCGGAAAGAGCTTGGCGTCGATCAACGGCTTGGCGCCGGCGGCGACCGCATCGCGCACCTGGCCGCGCACGAAGTCGGCGGCGCTGGCCCGCACCATGGGGCCCAGGTTGGTCTCTTTCTCCAACGGATTGCCAAGCCTGTACTTGCTCACCAGGGCCACGGCGCCGTCGACGAAATCCTTGTAGACCTTGGCGTGCACGTAGACCCGCTCGATGCCGCAACACGATTGACCGCTGTTGAAAAAGGCGCCATCGACCACATTCTCGATGGCATGGGGCAGGTTCACGTCGGCGCGCACATAGGCCGGGTCCTTGCCGCCCAGCTCCAGGCCGGTGCCGATGAAGCGCAGGGCGGCCGCCGCTTGCACCGCATGGCCGCCGGGGACCGAGCCGGTGAAGGCGACGAAGTCCACATTGTTGCTGCCGATCATCTGGGCGGCCACTTCGTGGCCAACATGCAGGAACTGAAACACATCCTTGGGCAGGCCGGCGGCGGCGAAGGCCTCGGCGAAGCGCTCGGCGCACAAGGGCGTCTGGTGCGAATGCTTCAGGATGACCGCATTGCCGGCCAGCAAGGCCGGCATCACCGAATTCACCGCCGTCAGATACGGATAATTCCAGGGAGCGACGACAAAGACCACACCCAGGGGGTCGCGGCGGATGAAGCGGGTGAAGCCCGCCTTCGGCTCGACGGCAATGTCCTTCAGGGCTTCCGGGGCGATGGCGATCACATGGCGCGCACGCTCCTCGAAGCCGCGCACTTCGCCGGGGGTCTGGGACACCGGGCGGCCCATCTGCCAGGAAATCTCCTCGGCGATCCTCGGCCCCTGGGCGACAAAGGCGTCGACCGCCTTGCTCAACAGGGCCTGCCGCTCTTTCAGAGGCGTATGGCGCCACGCGCCTTGCGCCTTGCGGGCGCGCGCCAGGGCCGCCAGGGCCTCGGCCTCGCCGGCCAATGGCCGCTCCACATAGACCTTCCCGTCCGCCGGGCTAACGCACTTTGCCGTGTTCCCCATGATCGTCGTTGACCCCATATCGATATCGATTCCGCCGCGCCACGGATGTTAGGCGCCGGACCGGATAGACAAATATTTTCACATTCGAGAGCGCGTGTCTTAGCCGAAATCAGGCCGAATGGCGACTCGAATGATGGTTCCGGCTTCCGGGGCCTTTCGGTTCTCGCGCCTAGGCCCGTTCGAAGCCGCGAATGACTTCCCAGTCGGTCACCCGCCGGTCGTATTCGAACTGCTCCCATCGGCCGGCGTGCAGGTAGTGCTCGACCACGTCGTCCCCCAGGGCGGCGCGCAGGACTTTCGACTTTTCCAAGCCGGTCAGAGCATCGCGCAGGGTCTTGGGCACGTCCGGCACACGCTTGGCCTGATACATGTTGCCCTGGAACGGCTTGGGCAATTCCAGCTCGTTGTCGATGCCATGCAGGCCGGCGGCGAGGATGGCGGCGAACGCCAGGTACGGGTTGGCGTCGGCGCCGGGGATGCGGCACTCGACCCGGGTGCCCGCGCCGGCGCCGATGACCCGGAATCCGGCGGTGCGGTTGTCCAGGCTCCACGCCGCCTTGGTCGGCGCGAAGGTGCCGGACTGGAAACGCTTGTAGGAGTTGATGGTGGGCGCCAGGAAGAAGGTCATGTCGCGGGCCAGGGCCAACAGGCCGGCCACGTAATGCCGGAACATCTTCGACATGCCCAATTCGTCGGCGCGGTCGTGGAACAGCGGCTTGTTGGTCTTCGCATCCCACAGCGAGGAATGAATGTGACAGCTGCTGCCCGCCAGATCGTAATACGGCTTGGCCATGAAGGTGATGGACTTGCCTTGCAGGAAGGCGATCTCCTTGGCGGAATTCTTATAGATCACATGCCGGTCGGCCATCTCCAGGGCCTCGGCATAGCGGAAGTTGATTTCTTCCTGGCCCGGCCCCCACTCGCCCTTGGAAACCTCGACGGGAATGGCGATGGCGTCCATGTAGTTACGGATGGCGCGGATGATGCCCTCTTCCTTGGTGGTCTGGAAGACGTGGTAATCCTCGATATACCAGCCGGCGTGCTTGAGGTTCTTGTAGTCTTTCGCACGCGCCTGATCGTAGGGCTCGTCGATCAGGTAGAACTCCAGCTCAGAGCCCATCTTGGCGGTCCAGCCGCGTTCGCTCAGGCGGGCGATCTGCTTTTGCAGGATGCTGCGCGGCGCATGCGGCAAAAGGTTTCCGTGATGGTCGCAGACATGGCCGAGGACAATGGCCGTGCCCTCCAGCCACGGCGTGCGGCGCAGAGTGGTCAGGTCCGGACGAATGGCGAAGTCGCCGTATCCCAGGTCCCAGGACGCCGCCTTGAAGCCGGGCACCGGCTCCATTTCCATGTCCACCGCTAGCAGATAGTTGCAGGCATGAGTTTCCTCGATCACGCTGTCGAGGAAGAAGTGGCCGGTCACCCGCTTGCCGATCAGGCGGCCCTGCATGTCGGGGAAGCAGACGACGACGGTGTCGATCTCGCTCGCCTCCACCAGCCGTTTCAACTCATCCCGTTCGAGCAAGCCTTTCATTGATCGTCTCTTTCATTGTTTATCGGTTCGTTGAGTCTGGACCGGCGCTGTCTCGGCGAGTCAGCGCGGCATACTAAGTGGGGCGTGGAAGGGAAGTAAAGCGACCCTAAGACCTTTGATCGGCGCATGCGCGTCATGCCGAAAGCGGTTGTGCTGGGCGCACCAAAACCCCTACCGGCCGTTGCAACGAGGCGTATAGCCGACTCGGAACAGTGCGCTAGTGTTCGCCACTATGGCTTTGCGGCAGGTTTTGGTCGTTATCGGTGGTTTGTTGCTGGGCGCCGGGTCGGCGCAGGCGGATTCCGTCGATCTCAGCCAATACCTCGATCG
>DASWJP010000033.1:0-11395 GCA_036397065.1 Kiloniellales bacterium
GCCGTGGCCCTGGCGCTGTTGCTGACCGCCATACCGTTGCTGTGGGCGGATGTGCCGGTGGCCCGCGCCTATGGCTTGATCTTCACCGGCGCCCTGGGCTCGCAGTTCGCCGTGACGGAAACCCTGTCGCGGGCCACGCCGCTGATCTTCACCGGCCTGGCGGCGGCGGTGGCCTTTCGCGCCCGCCTGTGGAACATCGGCGGCGAAGGGCAGCTTTATGTGGGCGCCCTGACCGCGGTGGCGATCGGCTCCGGCGCCTTCGTTGCCCCGCCCATGGTCATGATCCCGCTGATCCTGGTGCTCGGTGCTCTGGCCGGGGCACTGCTCATGTTCATCCCGACCCTGTTGAAGCTGCGCCTGGGGGTCGACGAGGTGGTGACCACCCTGCTGCTGAACTTCGTGGTTCTGCTGTTCGTCTCCATGATGATCGAGGGGCCCATGAAGGACCCCATGGGCATGGGCTGGCCGCAGACGGCGCCGATCATCGACGAGGCGGCCCTGCCCAAGCTGATCGCCCGGACCCGGGTGCATGCCGGCCTGGTGCTCGCCCTGATCGCAGCGGTATGTGTGTGGGTCGTGGTCAACCGTACCACCTGGGGCTTCGAAATGCGCGCCGTCGGCGCCAACCCGGCGGCCGCCCGTTTCGCCGGCATGCCGGTGGCCCGGGTGATGGTGCGCGTCGGCCTGATCTCCGGCGCCCTGGCCGGGCTGGCCGGGGTTGGCGAAGTGGCCGGCCTGAAGGGCTATCTGACCCTCGATCTTTCTCCCGGCTTCGGCTACAGCGGCATCGTCGTGGCCATGCTGGCGCAATTGAATGCCTTGGCCGTAGTGGTCTCCGCCCTGTTCGTCGCCGTGGTCTTCGTCGGCGCCGATTTCATGAGCCGCAGCATCGGCGTTTCCAGCTATCTGGCGAACCTGATCGTGGCCACGTCTCTGCTGACCATGCTGGCGGCGTCCCTAGCCACCCGTTACCGCCTGCGCTGGCGTTAGACGGTGGGCGCATGAGCGAAATCTTCGACATTCTGCTGACAGTCAGCTTCTGGGCGGCGGCGGTGCGTATCGCCTCGCCGCTGATCCTCGGCACTTTGGGCGAGTTGATCTGCGAGCGCGCCGGGGTGCTCAATCTGGGCATCGAGGGCATCATGACCGCCGGAGCCATGGCCGGCTGGATGGCGGTCTATCAAGGCGCCGATCTATGGACCGGGGTGGCGGTGGCCGCCGCCATCGGCATGATCCTGGGCCTGATCCACGGGGTCTTCACGGTGCCCCTCGGCCTGTCGCAGCACGTGACCGGCCTGGGCCTCACCCTGCTGGCCACGTCCTTGAGCTACTTTACCTACCGGATGATCCTACCGGACGTGGCCAGCCCGCCGCGCATCGAGGCATTCCAGCCCCTGGTCATTCCCTTACTGTCCGACCTGCCGGTCATCGGTCCGGCGCTGTTCAAGCAGACGGCGTTGACCTATTTCGCCTTCATCGCCGTGGCGGTGGTGGCCTTCGTCCTGTACCGGACGCCGCTCGGCCTGGCGGTGCGCTCGGTCGGCGAGAACCCGGCCGCGGCCGAGGCGCAAGGCATCGACGTCTATGCCGTGCGCATCGGCGCGGTGATGGTCGGCAGCGGCATCATGGCGGTGGGCGGCGCCTTCCTGACCATGTCCACCTTCAACGCCTTCTTTTTCGAGATGGTGGCCGGGCGCGGGTGGATTTGCATCGCCCTGGTGGTCTTCGCCTCGTGGCGGCCGGGCAAGGCGCTGCTCGGGGCCTTTCTGTTCGGCGCCTTCGATGCCTTCCAGGTGCGCCTGCAACAAGTCGTCGGCGGCGATATTCCCTATCAGATTTTCCTGATGTTGCCGTATTTGTTCAGCATCCTGGCGCTGATCGTCATGTCGCGGCGGGCCGCCTATCCGAAGGCCCTGATGGTCCCTTACCGCAAGGGCGAGCGCTGAACGAGAACCGGAGGACGCCATGGACTTGATCCTACGCGGGGGCAACGTGCCGGATGGCCGAACCGGCCTGGACATCGGCATCGAGGACGGCCGTATCGCCGCCGTGGAACCGAAACTGGCCGCCAAGGGCCGGCGCGAGATCGATGTCGCCGGGCACCTGGTCACGCCCCCCTTCGTCGATGCGCATTTTCACATGGACGCCACCCTGTCCTATGGCATCCCGCGCCTCAACCGTTCCGGCACCTTGTTGGAGGGCATCGCCCTGTGGGGCGAGTTGAAGCCGCATCTGACGGTCGAGGCTATCGCCGAGCGGGCGCTGTCCTACTGCGATTGGGCGGTGGCCCGCGGCTTGTTGGCGATCCGCAGCCACGTGGATATCTGCGACGACCGGTTGCTCGCCGTCGAGGCGTTGCTGGCGGTGCGCGCGCAGGTCAAGGACCGCATCGACCTGCAACTGGTCGCCTTCCCCCAGGACGGCTATCTGCGCTCCTCCAATGCGGCCGCCAACCTGTCCCGCGCCTTGGATATGGGCGTCGACGTGGTCGGCGGTATTCCGCATTTCGAGCGCACCATGGCGGACGGTGCCGCCTCGGTCCGCGCGTTATGCGAGATCGCCGCCGCCCGGGCCCTGCGCGTGGACATACATTGCGACGAGACCGACGATCCGATGTCGCGCCACGTCGAGACTTTGGCGGCAGAAACGCACCGCCTGGGCCTGCACGGGCGGGTGACCGGATCGCATCTGACCTCCATGCATTCCATGGACAACTACTATGTCAGCAAGCTGATCCCTCTGATGGCCGAGGCCGGCCTGTCGGTTATCGCCAACCCGCTGATCAACATCACCATCCAGGGCCGGCACGACACCTATCCCAAGCGCCGGGGCATGACCCGGGTGCCGGAGTTGATGGACGCCGGCCTGACCGTCGCCTTCGGCCAGGATTGCTGCATGGACCCGTGGTACCCGCTGGGCTCCGGCGACATGTTGGAGGTGGCGCACATGGGCCTGCATGTGGCCATGATGACGGGGACCGATGCCATGCGCGCCTGCTTCGACGCGGTGACCGTCAATGCCGCCAAGATCATGGGCCTGGAGGGCTATGGCATCGCCCCCGGCTGTCACGCGGACCTGGTGGTTTTGCAAGCCGGCAACCCGGTGGAGGCCATCCGCCTGCGCGCCACCCGGCTCTATGTTCTACGGCGCGGCCGCATCATCGCCCACACGGCGCCGGCCACAGCTACCCTGGACGTTCCTGGCCGGCCGAAGACGGTCGATTTTCTGAGGGTGCTCGACGATGCTTAGTTACTTGGTACCGTATAGGCGGTCGCCCGCATCGCCAAGGCCGGGCACGATGTAGCCATGGTCGTTCAGATGATCGTCGATGGCGGCGGTGTAGATCGGCACGTCCGGATGGGCCTCGCGCATGGTGGCGATGCCTTCCGGCACGGTCAGCAGGCAGACGAATTTGATATCCCGCGCCCCGGCCTTCTTCAGACGGGTGACCGCGGCGGCGGCGGAGTGGCCGGTGGCCAGCATGGGATCGAGCACGATCACCAGACGCGCCTGCGTGTCCTGCGGTACCTTGAAATAGTATTCGATAGCTTCCAGTGTTTCCGGATCGCGATACAGGCCTATGTGCCCCACCCGTGCCGAGGGCACCAGATCCAGCATCCCCTCCAACAGGCCGTTGCCGGCCCGCAGGATGGAAACCAGCATCAGCTTCTTGCCTTCCAGGCGCGGGGCTTGCATGCGGATCAGCGGCGTCTCGATCTCTACTTGCGTCAGCGGCAGATCGCGCATGACCTCGTAGCCGAGCAGCAATGAAATTTCGCGCAAGAGCAGGCGGAATTCGGCCGTCGTGGTTTCCTTGCGCCGCATCAGGGCCAGCTTGTGCTGAACCAACGGATGGGAGACGACCGTGACGTTGTCCGGCATGTTTTCCCCCTGTTGTGTCGATGGCGGCACTTTACTGGAGCGCGCCGCGCAAGGCCACGGGGAAGTACCGGAAACTACTGCGCCTCGGTCAAATCCAGCAGATAGACGCGCACCTCGTCGACGGTGGCGTCCGTGTCGCTGGCGGCGGTGAAGATCACCCGGTCTTCGGCCACCCCGGCCTTGGTCATGGCCGCCAGCACGCGCTCGATATTGCGTTGCAAGGCGGCGCCATCCAGGGTCGCATCGGCGCCGGTAGGCGAAACGGCCACCAAGCCGAACCCGGCGTCCGGCTTGCCGGACAACGCGTGCTGAATGGTCGCGCGCAAGTCGTCATCGAAGTCCAGGTTTGGATCATTGAAGCGGATGATGGCCAGCGGCAGGTGCCGCCCGCCCGGCGTGCCCGTATCGGCGGCCGGCAGGACGATCGGCGCCGATTGCGGGGATAGATCGACCATGCCGAGGCCCATATCGTCAGTCTCCGGCATGCCATGGGCCATGGACCGGAATTCGCCGGTCAGGGACGGCAGCACCGCTTGGTCATAGACGGCGCAGCCCGAAAGCAGCAAACCGCCCCACCCGAGAACCACGAACCCTTTGATCCAACCATTCATTGTGCGGCCTAAACCATGTTGCGCGGAATCTTGAGCTGCCAGCTGCGCTTGACGAAGGTCTCGTCACCGTCGAAGGCTTCCACATCGGCGCTGAATTGGAAAGTCTCCCGGGTCGCCGTCAGCCGGGTTCGGCTTTCCACCCGGACAGACCAGTCGCCGCGGCGCATGCTCGCCCGCTGTTCGAACTCGGTCACCGCCGATAGCGGGTCCGTATCCGAGATTCGGTGGCGCCGCAACAGGCTGTAGCCCAGGTCCATGCCGATGGGCTCGATGCGGGCCAGCGAGGCCCCGCCGAATTCACCGCCGTCGCTGTGCACCGTATAGACCACCTCGTCGCCGGTCAGATCGAATTCCACGACCCGGCGCAGGGGAAGCTGGCGCAGCTTCTTGTGTTGCATCCCGGGCGCTGAATCCGGTTCCTCGAACGGGCGCAACCGCCCATCCTCCGACCGCGGCGGGCGCACCGGCAGGTCCAGCGAGCTTTCCCCGCAACGCACCGTGACGATGGCGATCTCCGGCGACGGCCAGGCGATCGGCCAATAACTGGTGGAGATGGCAATTCGCAGACGATGCCCCTTGGGCACGGCATAGGCGATATCGTTGAGTTGCACCCTGACCCGGTAGAAGGTGCCCGGCTGCAGCGGAACCGGCGTTCCGTGCCCGTCCCGATGGGTCAGGTTGTGCAAGCCGTATGTCACCTCCGCCGACGTGCCGTCGGGGCCAACGTCGTTCAAGCGGACGGCCAGCAGGGCGCTCGGCTTATCGGCGGCGATGTCCAGGTTGAGGACCGGCGCGCCGAGAATCTCCAGCACCTCGCTCAGCGGTTCGCCATCGAAGGTGAGCGAGCGGCCATCGTCAGGCCGCTGGTCCACCGGCATCTCGCCATCGGCACCGAAGCCGCACCATTCCCCGGCGGCCAGTCCGGTGGTCTGCGGCGAGGCGAAGGAGCGATCCCGCGCCGGTCCCGCCTTTGCCTCCAAGAGACCTGGATTGAGGTACAGCCGGTGCGGCTGAATGCGCGGTGATGGCCATGTGTCCTCGGCCACCCAGCGGCCGGGGCGTTCCTCGTACTGCGGCCGGGGCGGCACGCTCTCCTGCATCCACACGCGATATTGCGGCTCGTCCATGATGCCGGTTTCCGTGCCGCGCAGCCAATGATCCCACCAGCGCACCGCCTCCTGCAGAAAGCCGATGGCAGGCCCCGGCACGCCATCGTGCGGGAACACATGCGCCCACGGCCCCACCAGTCCCTTTTTCGGGCATTCCAGGCCGCTGAGCAGGCGCGGCACCGCGTTCGAATAGCCATCCGCCCAGCCGCCAATGGCATAGACGGCGCACTTGATGTCCGCATAGTTCTCGCAGATCGAGCCGTGCATCCAATAGTCGTCGCGCGTCTGATGCTGCATCCACACGGCAGGGAACGGTTCCAGGCAATCCATGCGCTGCTGCCACATGTCGCGCCAGCGGTCGCCGACGATCACCGGATCCGGCGGCAGGGCGCCATAGGTCATCAGGATGGAGCCCCACTGCATGTTTTCGTTGAGCAGGCAGCCGCCCATGTAGTGCGCATCGTCCGCGTAACGATCATCGGTCGAGCACACCGTGATGATCGCCTTGAGCGCCGGGGGTTGCAGAGCGGCCACTTGCAAGGAATTGAATCCGCCCCAGGAGATGCCCATCATGCCGACCGCGCCGGAGCACCAATCCTGCGCGGCGATCCAGGCGATGATGGCAACCGCATCCTCCAATTCCTGCGGCGTGTACTCATCGGTGAGCACGCCGTCGGAATCGCCGGAACCGCGCACATCCACGCGCACGGCCGCGAGGCCATGACCGGCGAAGTAGCGGTGGATTGGCTCGTCGCGGGCGCGCATGAAATCGCGCTTGCGATACGGGATGTATTCGAGTACCGCCGGTACCGGCTCGGAAACAGATGATTCCGGCAACCAGATGCGCGCCGCGATGCGGCATCCATCCGCCATCGGAATCCACAGATTCTCGATCTCGACGACCCGCCCATCGCGATCGAATGCGCTCATTTCCCGGCCCTGCGTGCCGGCTTGGCCGAGGCGGCCTTGGAGTCACGGATCGCCTGGCGCGAGCGGCGCGTCAGCACCGACTGGGTCGACCAGAAGGCCAGGGCCAGCTTCTCGCGCGCGGCACGGCCGGCTTTGGGATCGAGGCAATTGACGATGGCCAGGCGAAAACCTCCCGGCGGCATGGAGTGCGAGGCCGGCGGCCGGTCCTCGTGAAAGGTGATCTGGATGCTGATGATGGCCGGATCGCCAAGCAAGTCGCTGACCAATTCCGGGTCGGGATGGCGATAGGTAATGCCATGCGATCCGAACAGCACGATGCTGTATCCGTCGTGCCGGTCCGTATCGGCGAATTCCCAGACACCATCCCGATACAGGCGCACCAGGGCGTCCAGCCAGCCCTTGCCGTAAAGATCGGGCCATTGGTCGGAAAAGCGCAAGTGCGCCTCGATAATCCTGCTGCCGATGGTCTCCATATTCACGATGCCGGTATAGCCGCGCAAATTCTCGCGCAACCACTTGCCGCAATAGTCTTCGATGGCCGGCCTGTTTTCCGCCAAGATCACCCAGTTGTCGAACATGCCATCGCCGATCGGCTCGCCGATCACGTGCCGCCACCAGCGCGGCTCCCCGTCGACCACGGCGACGTCGCTGCTCACGTGTTCGCCTTCCAGCAGGTGCATCCACATATGCCCCGGCTTCTGCAATTTCTTGTATTCCTTGAGCGAATGAATCACGCGGCTTTCCGCCCCCATGCCGCGCATGTTGTAGATCGGCTTGCTGAACACCGGAAAGGTCTGCGGATCGAGGCCGTGCGGCCCGTGTGGCAAGCCTTGGGTATCGCAGATCATCAGTTTGTTGTAGATCCAGCGCTGCCTGGGGAACATCTCGTACGCATCCCCATCCTCGGTCGGAATGATCAGATCCGGCGGACAATCGACGTCCGTGAAATACTGCATTCGCCAGGGATCGCGTTCGAGAATCGGCATCAGCACCTCCTTTGTCTCCGGGGATTAGGCGATATTCGCCCTGAATTGTCACGACTGTCCGGCGCGGCGTCGTCCGGGCGGAGCGTCCTTACTCGCCGCCGGCCGGAACCACCGCGCGGTCGCGCCGCGCCGCGATCGCCTGCACCAGCATGACCGGGGCGGCGAGTGCCAAACCGATCAATCCGGTCTTGAGTCCGGGCGCCACCAGCAGCAAGGCCGCCAGTCCCAACACCCAACGTCCCGGCCAGCTCATGGGCCGCAGCAAGTAACCGGTCAGCGCTGCACCCAGCAGCACCACTCCGGCGGCACAGCCGACCACGGTGAGGGCAAACGCGCTCCAGGAAAAGCCATCGGTGACGATCAGCATAACCGGAGAATAGACAAAGACGAACGGCACCAGCGCCTTGGCGGACGCCAGGCGGAAGGCGGTGTTGCCCGCCTTGAACGGATTGGCCCCGGCGATGCCGGCGGCGGCATAAGCGGCCAGCGCCACCGGCGGCGTGATATCGGCCAGGACGCCGTAATAGAAGACAAAGAAATGGGCGACGATCGGCGCCACGCCGAGCAGGCCGAGGGCGGGCGCGGCGATCGAGACCAGAACGATATAGGTGGCGGTGGTCGGAATACCGGCGCCCATCAGGATGCAGGCAATCGCCGTGAATATCAGGGTCAGCGCCAAGGTGGCATCGGCGATGGTCACCAGCCCGAACGGCACCAACGCCACGATCCAACCGCCGATCTGCGCCGCCGCGCTGGTCACCACGTACGAAACCTTGAAACCCATGCCCGTCAGGGTGACCACGCCGACGATGATACCCACCGCCGCCGCCGAGGCGCCGACCGCGAGCGCATATTTGGCGCCCAACTGAAAACAATCGATCAGATCGCGCAGAGTCAGACGATTCTTCGGATTGAGGACGCCGACCACGATGCAGCCGGTGATGCCCCAGAAGGCCGCCATGAACGGCGTCCGCCCGGAAAGGATGATTGCTACCAGAGCGATCAGCGGAATCAATGCCGGCCAGCCGTCGCGAATAACCTGGACGGCGCGCGGCATCTCGTCCGGGCGCAAGCCGCGCAGGCCCAGGCGCTTGGCCTCCAAATGCACCATGGTAAAGATGCCCAGATAGTGCATCGCCGCCGGCACCATGGCGGCCAGCAGGATGTCGCGGTAGGGAATCTCCAGGAACTCGATCATGATGAAGGCGGCGGCGCCCATGATCGGCGGCGTGATCTGGCCGCCGGTGCTCGACGTCGCCTCGACCGCGGCGGCGAAATGCGGCCGGTAGCCGACGCGCTTCATGGCCGGGATGGTCAGCGCCCCGGTGGTCACCGTGTTGGCGATGGAGGAACCGGAAATCATGCCGAACAAGGCCGAGGAAAAGACGCTCACCTTGGCCGGCCCGCCGGCATAGCGCCCGGCCACGCAGGAGGCCAAATCGATGAACAACTGCCCGGCGCCGATACGGTTGGCCAGCACGCCGAACAGCACGAAGTGAAAGACGAATGTGGCGACCACGCCCACGGCGATGCCGTAGATGCCCTGGCTGGTCAGATACAGGTGGTTGACCAGGCCGGCCCAATCGGCGCCCGGATGCACCAGCACCCCGGGCGCGTACTGGCCATAGAGGCCATAGAGCATAAATCCGATGGCGATGATCGGCAGGGCCGGTCCCATGGCCCGCCGCGTTGCTTCCAGCACGATGACGATCATCGCCGTGCCCATGAGCACATCGATGGGCAGCGGGTCGCCGATGCGAAAGGCCAGATCGTTGAAGACGTAGGGGATATACAGCGCCGTGATGGCCGCGGCGATGGCCAACGCCCAGTCGAAAAACGGCACGCCGCCGGGGACCCACCAGCCGACGGTCGCCACCTGCTTGCGGCGAATGCCAAAGACCAGAAAGATCAGGCCGAGAACGAAGGCCAGGTGAATGCCGCGGTGCGTGGCCTCGCGCAAGATGCCGAAGCCGGCGGTGTAATAGTGAAAGACGGACAAGGCCACCAGCAAACCGCCAACCAGCCAGCTGGCCGGCGACGTGACCGGCCGGAACTGCATCTCGGGATCGTATTTTTCCTCAAAGTGCCGGATTGCGGTCGGGTCGATGATACTCATGGCGGCAAAGGAATGAGGGCCGGACTCGCGCTGGCGATCCCGGCCCCCGCACTCCCAACCGGCGTTACTTGCTCACGCCGGCTTCCTTGTAGAACCGCGCGGCCCCCGGATGCAGCGGGATGCCGACGCCATTCAGCGACGTGGCCAAGGTGATCGACTTGCCCTTGGCGTGGCCGCTGTCCAGCAGCTTGCGGGAATTGTCGTTCCACACAGCCTTGGTGATCTCGTAGACCAGCTCCTCGTCGACCCCGGCGCCGACCACCCATTGGGCGCCGACACTGAGAGTCTTGGTTTCGCCGATGCCCTCATAGACGCCGGCGGGGATCGATTCGGCGGCGAAGAAGCCATACTTGCTGATGACCGCTTCGGCCTCGGGCCCGTCGATGGGGATCAGCTCGGCACCGGCGCTGGAGGCCAACTCGGCCACCGCGCCGGTCGGATAGCCGGCGACGATAAAGAACGCGTCAAGTTGGTTGTCCTTGATCTTGTCGATGGCCGGGGTCGGCTTGATGAAATCGGCGGTAACGTCCGCCTCCGACAGGCCATAGGCCTCCAGGATGATGCGCGCATCCACCAGGGTGCCGGAGCCAGGCTCATCCAAAGACACACGTTTGCCCTTCAAGTCCTTGACAGAAGTGATACCAGAGCCCTTGCGGGCGACCAGCTGAATGCTCTCCGGGTACAGGTTGGCGATGGCGCGCAGGTTCTCGACCTTGCCCTTGTCGGCGAAGATGCCGGTGCCGGTATAGGCCCAATAGGCCACATCCGACTGGGAGAAACCGGACTCCAAGGCGCCCGACTTGATGGCATTGATGTTGGCGACCGAACCGTTGGCCGACTGGGCGATGGCCACCAGGCCGGGCACGCCGCAGCTGCCGCCCTCGGCGCACGGGCGCGAATTGGGCGGGTTGCTGATGGCATGGGCGATCAGGCCGCCGATGGGATAGTAGGTGCCGCCGGTCCCACCGGTCCCGATGCGGAAGAATTTCATTTCCTGGGCGCCGACCAAACCTGCGGCCCCGGCCACCGCCAGCACCGTCGCGGTGGCGAAAAATCGTCCAAATGCTGTCATTGAATATCTCTCCCTGTTTTATGTGAAATCGTAGGCTTGCCGAAACATACACCACAACCGCGGAATTTGCACTTGCAGCAAGAGTTTCGTTTTCGCCCGGGCGAGTGGGATGGTCAGGTAAAGGCGTAGGCATCCATGGCCAGGATGCCGAAGGTGGAGCTGGCATGGACGCGCTCGGCGCGTGCCTCCGGACCGCCGGCACCCAGGGCGGTGAAGAGCGGCAGGAAATGCTCCTCGGTCGGATGATTGCATATCGCGTGGGGGGCTTTTGAGCGGTAGGCCACAAGTTCATCGACACGGCCTTCGCTGAGCGCGGCATGGGTCCAGTCGGCAAATGCGGTGACCCACTCCGGCGCCGGAGTTTCCGCCGGTTGGCCACGAAATTCCGCCAGGTTATGGGTGGTGGAGCCGGAGCCGACGATCAGCACTCCCTCGTCCCTCAGCGGCACCAAGGCCCGGCCCACGGCGAGCTGGTGCGCCGGCCCGAGCCCGGTCTGAATCGAGATCTGGGCCACAGGGATGTCCGCCGCCGGATACATGAGCTTGAGCGGCACCCAGGCGCCGTGGTCGAAGCCGCGGTTCGGATCCTCGCCGCCGCCCAGCCCGGCGTCCCGTAACATCGCCGCCGCGCGGGCGGCAACCGCCGGGGCGCCCGGCGCCGGGTAAGTCATTTCGTACAACGCCTTGGG
>DASWJP010000034.1:0-9337 GCA_036397065.1 Kiloniellales bacterium
CGCCCGGCCAGGCCGTGGCCGTGGCCGGAGGCTTCGATCGCCGCCTGCAAGTCGGCCACCCGCTGGCGCACGCTGGCGGAAACCTCCGGCGCCGCATAGGCAAAGGGGGCGGGGCTTTCCCCGGCCACGAAGCGGGCCGCATCGGCGGCCAAGGCGCCAAAGGTGCGGCCGGCGGATTCGAAGAACCGGGTGGCCAGCATGATCCGGCCCAGCACATTCGCCGCCGCCGCCTCGATGGTGTACTCGCCGCGGCTGCCATAGGCGGTGCGGGTCAGGACCAGCTTGGCGCAGAGAAAACGCAACGGCCCGCCCTGGAAGGTGCGGCAATGCTCGAACCAGCGGTTGGCCACCCAGTTGACCGGCGTTTCCCGCCACCGCAGGGGGAACGGCCCGATGCGGGCGCGGCCTTCGAACAGCACCGAGCCATCTTCGCGCGGGGTTTCGATGATCTCGTGCTTGGGCAGGCGCGCCGCCTCGTTGATGCGCGCGGTATCGGCCAGGATCGGCCAGATGACCTCGGGCGGCACCGGAAACTCCCAAACGAAGGTGCGGCCCATGGCAACCGAGTCAGGGGCGCCCGATTCAGGGGTTCTGGGGTCAGGCGCACCGGTTTTCTGCATGTCGTCTACCATCTCAACACCGGCAAGGCGGCGGTTGGCTGCACGCCGGCGGCATCGCACAGGGCGGCCAGGCGCGCCGGATCGGCCTTGCCCTGGGCATCGACACCCAGCTCCTCGCCCTGCAAGCCGCCGGTCACGAACAGCCCATCGATACCGGCGGCCACGGCGCCGGCGATGTCGGTGCGCAAGGAATCGCCGATGGCGGCGATGCGCGGGCGGTCGATGCCGTCGAGCAGGTCAAAACAGGTGCGGTAGATGCCCGGATGGGGCTTGCCGTGATAGCGCACCGCGCCGCCCAACACTTCATAGCGCGCGGCGATGGCCCCGGCGCAAATCTCCCGCTTGCCCCCGCGAATGACCTCCAAGTCCGGATTGGCGCAGATCATGGGCACGCCGCGCGCCGCCGCCGGGCGCAACAGAGCATCGTACGATTCGGCGGTATCCGTATCCCACAAGGCGCCGGTGTTGAGGATCAAGTCGGCCGCCGCCATGTCGTCGACAAACTCATAGGCCAGGCCCTCGCGCATGCCCAGATCGCGCTCCGGCCCCAGGTGATAGCACCGCTGGCCCGCCGCCTGCCGGGCCATGAGTTGCCAGGCTTCCTCGCCCGAGGACATGACGAAATCGCAGACCCGTGCGGGCAGGCCGATCTCGGCGTTGCGGGCGGTCACCTCGGCGGCGCGGCGCGGCGCGTTGGACAGGATCAGGATGTGCTTGCCCTGGCCGTGCAGCTGCTCCAGGCAGGCGACCGCCGCGGGAAACGCCCGCACCCCGTCGTGCATGACCCCCCACAGATCGACGATATAGGCATCATACTGCCCGGCCACAGCGGCCAGCCCGTCGTGCATCGGTATCATGGAAACGGCGACTCTCCGGCTGGTGAGGGCAGCAGCCTCTCTTCTGCCATAGCGTCGCGCCAGTTGAAAGGTCAGGTGCGGTGATATGTATGGGGAATGCCTAGGGATTGGTCACGAAAGCGTGTCTCGTGCCTGTTGTTGTACCAAGCAGGACGGGCCGGGGAGAGAATCGGCTGTTCTCCGCGCGGTACGGCGCGCCGATTTGACGCATGGCACGCGACTTGCTTCTCTATGATCGAACGACTCGCATTTGGTTTTTGGGAATGGGGCGGTCCTTCGGCCATCGGAGGCTCCATGGCCCGCGGACACCGACGTTCATGAGCACAGACGACCGCATCGAAGACGCCGACACATCCGTCGACATTCGCGACCTCTTCCGGGCGTTGCGCGCGATCCTGCGGGCCGGTACTGGCGATATGCAGCAGCGTCTGCAGGATGTCGTCGCGCTGATTTCCGCCCATTTCCAATCCGAGGTCTGCTCCTTGTACCGGACCGATGGTGCCAGCGGATCCCTGGTCCTGAAGGCCACCAAGGGTCTGCGGCCCGAAGCCGTGGGGCGGACCACCCTGCGCCCCGGCGAGGGGCTGGTGGGAACCGTCGCCGAGAGCCGGCAGCCCCTGTCCCTGGAGGATGCCCAGGCCGATGCACGCTTCGCCTTCCGCCCGGAGACCGGGGAGGAGATCTATCAATCGTTCCTCGGCGTCCCCTTGATCCGGGCCAGCGACTTGCTCGGCATTCTGGTTCTGCAGCACCGCGAGCGGCGCCGCTACCACGCAGATGAAATCGAGGATTGCGAAACCGTCGCCCAGTTCCTGTCCGAGATGCTGTACCAGGTTGTCCCGGAAGCGGCCGGCAGCCGGGACACCGGGACGCCGGGCTCGCTCCGGCTATCGGCGGTGCCGATCAGTCCCGGTCTGGCCACCGGCCAGGTCGTTCTGCATTTCAAGGACATCATGATTCGCCGCTGGCAGGCGGCCGATGCGGCGCCGGAGCTGGCCCGCCTGGGCAGCGCACTGGAAACCCTGGAAAGCACGCTTCTGGCCCTCCGGCTTTCCCCGGATGTGGTCGCCGACATGGAGACCACGGAGCTTCTCGAAGCCGATTTGATGCTCACCCGGGACCGGGGATGGCACGAGAAGATCGCGGCGGCGGTCGGCCAGGGGCTCACCGCCGAGGCGGCGGTGCAGACCGTCCGCGAGGACTTGCGGGCGCGCATGAAGACCGTCAGCAACGATTACATTCGCGAACACCTGATGGATCTCGATGAGCTGAGCCATCGCCTGCTGACCATACTGACCGGCGAGGAGGTGCACGATTTGTCGGGGTCCCTGCCGGCCAAGACCATTCTGGTGTGCCGGTCCCTGGCGGCGGCCGAGTTGCTGCGCGCCGACCGGCAGAACCTGGCGGGCCTGGTTGTGGTCGATGCGACCGCCAACTCGCACCTGGCGATCGTCGCCAAGGCCCTGAAAATTCCCATGCTCGCCCAGGTGCCCAGCGCCCTCACCGATGTGCAGGAGGCGGACCCGGTGATCCTCGATGCGGTGAACGGGCAGCTGATCGTGCGGCCCAGCGCCGCTGTTCTGGAGCGTTTCGAGGTCCACCTGGCGGCCAGCCGGAAACGCCAGGCGGAGGAACGCTTGCGCGCTCATGGCCCGTGCCTCAGCCGGGACGGGGTGCGGATTCAGGTCATGGCCAATGCCGGCCTGCTGCTCGATCTGGACGGGATCGTGGACCTGGACGCCGACGGTATCGGCCTCTATCGGACCGAAATCGCCTTTCTGATCCGCGACCGCTTTCCCAGCGTGACCGAGCAGGCCAGCCTGTACAGCCGGATCTATGACCGGATGGGCGACAAGCCGGTCGTGTTCCGCACCCTGGACCTCGGCTCGGACAAGAAGCTGCCCTACTTCGACGGTCACGAGCCGGAAGAGAATCCGGCCCTGGGCTGGCGCGCCATTCGCATCGGCCTCGATCATCCGGGGATGCTGCGCGATCAGCTCCGGGCCCTGGTCACGGCGGCCGGCGGCCGCGCCTTGCGGGTCAAGTTTCCGATGGTCAGCGTCGTCGAGGAGTTCGAGGCGGCCCGCGCCGTGCTGACCGCCGTGCTGAAGGAACACGTGGATCGGGGCGGCGCGGCACCGGCCAAGTTGGAAGTGGGCGTCATGATCGAGGTTCCGGCCCTGCTTTGGGATCTGGACCGGTTGTTCGCGCTCGCCGACTTCGCCTCGGTGGGCAGCAACGATCTGTTTCAGTTCCTGACCGCCGCGGACCGCAACAATCCCAAGACCGATCAGCGCTTCGATGTGCTGACCGCCGCCAATCTGCGCCTGCTCATGGCGATCGCGGCCAGCGCCCGGCGCGCCGGCAAGCCGGTCAGCCTGTGCGGCGAACTGGCCGGCACGCCCCTTGGCGCCATCGCCCTCATCGGCTGCGGATTCCGCGCCTTCTCGATGGACAGCACGCGCATCGCGGAAATCAAATCCGTGGTTCGCGCGGCCGATGTGGCCGCGGTCGAGAACAGAATTTCCGACCTGGCCAAGCATGGGCGCGGACCCGTCCGGGACGACATCGCGGATTTGGCGTTGGAATTGGACATCGCGGTGCCATAGCGGCACCATATTCGGTGCACGGCCGCGCCTGGCCCCCGTTCGCAAACATTCGGCCCGGAAGGAGTTCCCGACAATGACGGCGTGCCCCTGTGGGTCCGGGCAGAACCTGGACGTTTGTTGCGGGCCGTTGATCGGCGGCACCCCGGCGGCCACCGCCGAAGCCTTGATGCGCTCGCGCTACAGCGCCTTCGTACTCGGCGAGGCCGGCTATCTGGCCGAAACCCTGTCGCCGGAGATGCGCGCGGACTTCGACGAGAGCGAGGCCGAAAAAACCTCCAAGGACACCAAGTGGCTGGGACTCGAGGTGCGCGCCGTGACCGGCGGCGGCCCGGACGACGATCGCGGCAAGGTCGAGTTCGTGGTCCGTTTCCGCGTCAACAACCAGCCGCATATCCATCACGAGCTGGCGGATTTCACCCGTGAGAACGGGCGGTGGGTCTGCGCCGGCGGCACTATGGACCCAAAGGCGCCGCCGCGCCGGGTGGTCAAGGCCGGCCGCAACGATCCGTGTCCCTGCGGTTCGGGCAAGAAGTACAAGAAATGCTGCGGCGCCTGAGCAGGCCGGGCCTTTGCGCGGCTGATTTTCGTGCAATACTGTGCCTTGAGAACGGACTCGAGGCACTCGATAGGGGGATCCGATGATACAGACGACCGTTGCGGGCAGCCTGCCCAAGCCGGCCTGGCTGGCGGAACCGGAGAAGCTGTGGGCGGCTTGGAAACTCGAGGGCAAGGAGCTCATCGAGGGCCAGCAGGATGCCGCCCTGGCCTGGATCAAGACCCAGGAGGATGCGGGCATCGATATCGTCTCCGACGGCGAGCAGTTTCGCCGTCATTTCGTCCACGGGTTTCTCGAGTCCATCGAAGGAATCGATTGGCAAAAGATGACCACCATGGGCATCCGCGACAACCGGTACGATGCCCAGGTGCCAACGGTCACGTCCAAGCTTCGCCGCACTGGGCCGGTGCACAGCGCCAGCGCCAAGTTTTGCCGGGCGCACACATCGCACAAGCTCAAATTCACCCTGCCCGGGCCCATGACCATCTGCGACACCATCGCCGATGCCCATTACGGCAGCCGGCCCGAGATGGCCATGGCCTTCGCGAAACTGTTGAATGACGAAGCCAAGGAATTGGAGGCTCTGGGCGTGGATGTCATCCAATTCGACGAACCGGCCTTCAACGCCTTCATGAAGGACGTGAAGGAATGGGGCGTCGATGCCCTGCACCGCGCCATCGACGGCCTGAAGTGCAAGACGGCCGTGCACATCTGCTATGGCTATGGTATCCAATCCAACATCGATTGGAAAAAGTCGCTCGGCTCGCAATGGCGGCAGTACGAGGAAATTTTTCCGGCCCTGAACGAAAGCCGCATCGATCAGGTCTCGCTCGAATGCGCCAATTCCAAAGTGCCGCTGTCGTTGATCGGCATCCTGAAGGACAAGGAAGTTCTGGTCGGCGCCATCGACGTCGCCTCGCTCGACGTGGAAACGCCGGAGCAAGTGGCCGCGACCCTGCGCAACACATTGGAATTCGTCTCGCCGGAGCGCATGACCGCCTGCACCAATTGCGGCCTGGCGCCGCTGCCCCGCGCCGTTGCGGAAGGCAAGTTGAAGGCGCTCGGTAAAGGCGTTGCCCTGCTGCGCAAGGAACTGGCCTAAGCCGCCGTTACCGGCGCGCGTTTCATCGCCGTAACCGGCGCGTGTTTCCTTGGACCCCGCAAAGCGGTATCTTGCGTCCGCATGGGTGGCGCGACTCGGGACGGCCCATCGGGGGAAACCCACAGACGCAGGTTCGGCAATTCCCGGGTATGATTCTTCCTAGAGGAATTCGAAATGGCAGATGCAAACGAAATTCGTAAGGTTGTAGAGGAACAGATGACGAAGCTGGGACATGCGACCGAACAGGCCGCCGCCGGCATTCGATCGGCCTCGGACCAGATCGCCAAAGGGATGCTGATGCTGAACGAAAGCTTGCGCAGCGGGGCCACGTCGCAGGACGTCTGGACCCGGGTTCAAGCGATCGAACGGGAATTCGGGGCATTGCGGCAAAAATCGGAGGCGGAGTTCACCCGCCTCAGGCTTGCCTCGGAAGGCGAACTGGCGGCGCTGGTCGCCGCCTCCCGCCGCATCACCGAGGCCCTGCTCACCGCCCCCAAGCCGCGCAAGAAGAAAGCCGCGAAGAAAAAGCCTGCGAAGAGGAAGGCAACGAGGCGGAAAGCCGCCAAGCGGAAACCGGCCAAGAAGAAGGCGGCCAAGCGAAAGGCCGCAAAGCGGAAACCGGTCAAGAAGAAGGCCGCCAAGAGAAAGATCGCCCGGAAGAAACCGGCGAAGAAAAGGGCCGCCAAGAAGAAGGCCGGTGCCCGGCGGAAGGCACCGGCCAGGAAAAAGTCTCGCGCACCGCGCAAGAAGCGGCGCTGAGAAGCGGCGGTGAATTTGGCCGGGGACTCATCATGGAGAGTGAGCCCCGGCTGCGTCGCGCCAGAAGAAATCAGGTTGCGCCTACGCCTGCAGGCTGGCGATGAAGGCATCGCATGGGCCGATTTACGGAAACTGCTATTCTTGGCCTGAGATCTTGGGATTGCTAGCCTCACGCAGACATTAACGATGGGGTTGGTCTTGCCAAAATCCCGCACGCGACCAAGCGTTGAGGGCACGGTTTGAGCTATGTGTTCGGATCGTGCCCGACACGCAATGAAGGTGGTTTGGATGGCCGAGTGAGAACGGAGGAAGCCTAATGCGTCTGACGCCGCTAGAGCCAGAAATTCCTAGTGTCGGCGGCTTTACTGATGACAACGACTTGTTCGGGTATCGCGATTTTGCTGAAAGGTTCGCCAATCTGGTGTGCAACATCAGCGAACCCCTGGTGGTCGCGCTGGATGGCCCATGGGGCAGCGGCAAATCGGTCTTTATCAAACAATGGGCGGGACTCCTACGCGAGCGCAGCGTCCATACAATCTACTTTGACTCATTCGCAAATGACTACTGCGAGGATGCGTTTCTCGCGCTTTCAGCGGAAATCCACACCGTTGCCAAGAGTGCTCTTGGTGGAAACAAGAGTGTTACACGCCGCTATTTCAATCAAACCAAGAAAGTAGGTGCAGTGCTAGCGCCACTCATGCTTCAGGTTGCCACGCGAATGGGTACCGCAGGGATTTTGAGTTTGAGTGATCTAGAGGTCGGAAACGATGCTGTAAAGGCCGCAGCTAGAGCGGTCGGAGACGAGGCGGCGAAAGCAATGGACAAAGCGATATCAGAGCGCCTCCGCAAGATGGCGCAGGAAAAGGCAACTTTGGCGGCTTTCCGCGAGGCGTTATCTGAGATTGCGAACAATTTGTCCAGGCAAAAGAATTCTGAACACGGTGGAGTCTATCCACTCGTTTTCATCGTCGATGAGTTAGATCGATGTCAGCCACCTTTTGCACTCAGCGTACTAGAACGAATCAAACACTTCTTCACGGTTCCAGGAGTGTGTTTTGTACTTGTAACACACCTTCCCCATCTTGAAACCATGACGACGAGTGCGTATGGCACCGCTGTTGATGCGCACGCATATCTGGAGAAGTTCTACCAGCTACGCATAGCATTGCCAGAGCGCGGAGACAAACCTGCGAAGCAACTTTCTACCTACTTTGCGCACTTGTGGAAAACGCTTGGCATCGAATTCACCGAACCACGGCAGGGTCAACTAATCCAACGTGACATTGAGTTATTGGCGACAGCGCACCATCTTTCGCTTCGCCGGCTGGAGAGGGTGATGACCAACGTAGCACTGGTTTGCACTGCAGTTGGCCCTCGTCGGCTCGCTGTCGCACCTCTAATTGCAGGCCTTTGTGTCATGCGTCAGACTCACCCAGATCTATACAAGATGGCCCAACGGAAAGAACTTACTTGGGAAAGGATACGTGAATTTCTACAGCCCGCCAAAGCGCGAGGTATACAAGCTGATAGGGCTCTCGATTGGTGGAGGTATGTCACCGTCGGGGGCGCATTAACGCAGGATAGGGTCAACAATTTCGGAGAAACTCTAATCAAGTATGACGTGAGTGAGCCACGCGACTTGCTTCCTCTTATGGCAGAGTATATCGAGGAATTGGCGCAGAACTGATCCTTTTCAATTGAGCTTAGATAGCCACTACAACCGCGCTGGCACCGGCGTTGCCACCAATGCCCGCCTTGGATTGAAGCCGGCCGCTTGCTGCCGTTGGTGGACTCGAATGATGCGAACCGGCGCCGCGGGCATTACTGCCCGCCGCACCGGCCGCCAGTTCAGCGCTTGTAGAGACCCATCAGCGACGCTTTGGCCAGGGTGTGGAAATTCAGGTAGAAGCCGACCAGGGCCGCCGATGAGTCGGCGGTGACGTCGATCTTGTCTAAATCCACGGCGTGGACCGTGAACACGTAGCGGTGCGGATGATCCCCCTGCGGCGGACAGGGGCCGCCGTAGCCGGGTGCGCCGAAATCGGTGCGCACTTGAAGCGCGCCCGGCGGCAGCATTGAGCCGTCGGCCATGCCGCCGCCCTTGGCCAGGCTGGCGGTCGCGGCGGGCAGGTTGACGACGACCCAGTGCCACCAGCCGCTGCCGGTCGGCGCGTCGGGATCGTAGGCGGTGATGGCGATGGATTTCGTTCCCGCCGGAACGCCGCTCCAACTCAGCGACGGCGAGATGTTCCCGCCTTCGCAGCCGAACCCGGCAAACACCTGCTCGTTGGCGAGGTAGTCGCCGTCCTTGAATTCGCCGCTGGTCAGGGTCATGCCGTCGGCCAGAGCCGCATTTCCGGCGAGCATGGCCACGAATACGCCCAAGCATAGGCGTGAAACAACGTCGGCGAAGCGCTTCATTTCATCCTCCCTTGATTGGCGAAACGTCCGCGACCGGACGTTCCGGGTCACGTTTATGCCCAAATTGATAGCATATGTCGGTGGCGGCTTGTCAGCGAATCTACCCATCGAACCGCGCGATGACTCCCCAGCCGTTACGCCGCCGGTCTCGCCAGTCGCGGGGCGCCGAAGAGGTAGCCCTGGCCGTAGTCGATTTCGTAGTCGAGCAGGTCGATGAGGCGGCTTTCGTCTTCGACCTTTTCGACGATCAGATCGATGCGGTGGCGGCGCAGGGCGCGCAGCAGGCCATGGTCCAGTTGCGCGCCGGAGAGCAGGCGGTCGATCTCGATCTTGATGAAGCGGATGTGGCGCGATGCCAAGGTGGGCGGGTCCAGGTTCAGATCGTTGACCCGGTCGAGAGAGAAACGGCAGCC
>DASWJP010000035.1:0-4517 GCA_036397065.1 Kiloniellales bacterium
TCTCAGCGCCCAGGCACGCGTGCACAAGGCGATCCTCGCCCTGCTCACGGCGCGCAGCTTCGAGCATTTCATCGAAATCCTGACCACCGATGTGGCCGTGATCCTCGATCTGGATGTGATCACCGTCGGTGTCGAGCAGACTGCGGCCAACGGCGCCCATGCCCACACCCATGGCGTCTGCCGGCTGGAGCCGAACATGGTCGACTGCCTGCTGGGGCCGCGGCAAGGTATTGCCCTGCGTGCCGACGTGGCCGGCGATCCGGCGATCTTCGGCGCCGGCGCCGGGCTGGTCCACTCCGATGCACTGATCCGCCTGTCGATCAGCGAAGCAACACCGGTGGCGTTGCTTTCCCTCGGCTCGCGCGATCCGGATCATTTCCAACCGGGCCAAGGGACCGAACTGCTGTGCTTCCTGGCCCGCGTGGTGGAAAACAGTATTCGCGGATGGTTGAACCTGCCCAGCTAGAAACCCGTCTGGAAACGCTGCCGGCCGCCGCCGATGTGCTGGCCGCCATCGACGACTGGCGGGCTTGGCTGCGCGACGAACGGCGGGCCTCGCCACATACGCTGGCGGCCTACCAGCGCGATCTTTTTCAATTTCTGTCCTTCCTCGCCGGCCACTTGGGTGGGGCGCCGTCCCTGGCGGACCTGCAGACCCTGAAACCGGCCGATTTCCGGGCGTGGCTGGCGGCACGTTCCGGTGACGGCCTGGCCCGGGCCTCGGTGGCGCGGGCCTTATCGGTGGTGCGTGGGTTCTTTCGCTGGCTGGCGCGCCAGGGCCACGCGGAAAACCCGGCCCTGTCGGTGCTGCGCACACCGCGCGTGCCCCGGTCGGTGCCCAAGGCCCTGAGCGTCGAGGATGCCATCGAGGCGGTCGATGCGGTGGCCGGGTTGGCCAATCTGGATTGGATCGGCAAACGCGACAAGGCCATTCTCACCCTGCTCTATGGCTGCGGCCTGCGCCTCGGCGAGGCCTTGGCGCTCACCCGCCGGCAGGCGCCGGTGGCCGGCCAGGAGATGCTGCGGGTGACCGGCAAGGGCCGCAAGCAGCGCCTGGTACCGCTGCTGCCCGTGGTCGGCGAGGCCGTGGCCGACTATCTGGCCCACTGTCCCTATGTACTGGCCGCCGATGCACCCCTGTTCCGCGGCGCCCGCGGCCGGCCGCTGAATCCCCGCCGGGTGCAGGAGCGCCTGAGCACCCTGCGCGGCCGGCTCGGCCTTCCCGACACGGCCACGCCGCATGCCTTGCGCCACAGCTTCGCCACCCATCTGCTGGCCGGCGGTGGCGACTTGCGGGCGATCCAGGAACTGCTCGGACACGCCTCGCTCAGCACCACGCAGCGCTATACGGATGTGGATGTGGCCGGTTTGCTGTCGGTCTACGACCAGGCGCACCCCCGCGCCAAAACCAAACGCGATTCCTAACCACTCATCGGCGCCTGCCGCAGCCGGGCGAGAAACACCGGGCCCAACGCGATCACCAATCCCAGGCCGGCAAAAGCCACGCCCCAGGCCCATGGGGCGTCGCGTCCACCGGCCAGATCCAGCATGACGCCGAAGACCAGGGGCCCGACGAAGCCGCCGCCAAAGCCGATGAATGAATGCACGGCCATGGTCGCACCCCGCTGGCCGGGAGTCGCCGCCTCCACCGCCCCGGCGGTCAACGAGGCCGAATCGGCGCTGACCGTCACCGAGTACAGCAACGCCACGGCGACCACCAAGACGAACGGCAGGGGCGCGGCAAAGCCGGCACCCACGGCGACCAACGCCGAGGCGCCCATGACCAGGGTCAGCACCCGCCGGCGGCCGAACTTCACCGCCGCCTCGTTGCCCAGGACGCTGGACGGCAGGGCGATGATGTTGATCAGCGCCGCCAAGGCCGTGGCGCTCCAGGCGATGCCGACGGCGCCTGGAGCCTGCAGCCCTTGCGAAAAAACCAGAAATGTCACGACCCAGGAGCGGTAGGCGAACAGCTCCCAGTTATGCACGCCGTACGCCAGCACATAGCCCATGGCGGTGCGATTGCGCAGGACCGGGCGGAAGTCGAGCAACGGTCCGGGGGCGGCATCGAGATGATGCGGCTCGCTGGGTGGCACCACCACTTGAATGACCAGCATCGCGATCGCCGGGCCCAGGGCCATCAGCGCGAACGCCCAGCGCCAATCAAGGGCCGCCGCGATCTCGCCGCTGAGCAGAAAGGAGAGGGCGAAGCCGATGGACAAGCTGGCCGTATAGAAGGCAATGGCGCGGGAGCGCAGGCGCTCCGACACATGGTCGGTCAGCGCCTTGAGGCCCGGCATATAGGTGCCCGCCAGGCCGATGCCGCCCAGGGCGCGAAACGCCAAAGCCCCCCAAAAACCGTCGACGAACAAGGCAAAACCGAGGGACGAGGCGACGCTGGCGGCAGCGCCGATGAGATAGATGCGGCGCGGGTCGATCCGGTCGGTCAAGCTGGCGAGGACCGGCACCACCGCCATGTAACCGGCGAAATAGACGCCGGTCATCCAGCCGGCCTCGGTATTCGACAGGTGCCATTCACTCAGGAATGTGGGGAGCAACGCCGGTACGGTGCTGAAGCTGAGGACCGACAATCCCTCGGCAATACAGACCACCGCCGCCAAACGGCCACCGGACACGCGAACCGTGCCACCGCGTGCCGCCATGGCCGGCTAGCTGTGAATCGCCCGGCCGTCCACCGCCAAGGCGGCTTCCTTCACCGTCTCGTTCAGGGTCGGGTGGCCGTGGAACGATCGCGCCAGGTCTTCGGCCGAGCCGCCGAATTCCATGGTCACCACGACCTCGTGAATCAGGGTGCCCGCATCCGGCCCGATGATATGGGCCCCGAGAATGCGGTCGCTGGCCGCATCCGCCAGAATCTTGACCAGCCCTTCGGCGTGGCCGGCGACCCGGGCCCGGCTGTTGGCCGAAAACGGGAACTTGCCGACCTTATAGGCGATGCCGGCTTCTATGAGTTGCTCCTCGGTCTTGCCCACGGCGGCAACCTCGGGCCAGGTGTAAACGATGCCGGGCACGGTCTCGTAGTTCACGTGTCCCGCCTGACCGGCCAGGATCTCGGCCACGGCAACGCCTTCCTCCTCGGCCTTGTGGGCAAGCATCGGGCCGGCGATCACATCGCCGATGGCATATAGGCCCGGGATGTTCGTCTGGAAGTGGGGATCGACCACGATGCGGCCGGCTTTGTCGGTTTTCACGCCGGCCTTGTCGAGCCCAAGGCCCTCGGTATAGGGCCGCCGCCCGATCGCCACCAGAACCGCATCGGCCTCCAGGGTTTCTGATTTGCCTTCGCCCTTCGCCGGTTCGAGGCCGAGCGCGATGGCGGACTTGCCCGCCTTGGCCCCCGTCACCTTGGTGCCCAGGCGGAAGGTCATGCCCTGCTTTTGCAGCATCTTTTGAAAGGTTTTGCCGATTTCGCCGTCCATGCCGGGCACGATGCGGTCGAGGAATTCGACCACCGTCACCTTGGCGCCCAGGCGCAGCCAGACCGAGCCCAGCTCGAGGCCGATATAGCCGCCGCCGATGACCACCAGATGCTTCGGCACCTGCGCCAGGGACAGGGCGCCGGTGGAGCTGACGATGCGCTTTTCATCGATGGCAACCCCCGGCAGATCCACATGATCCGAGCCGGTGGCGATGATAATGGACTTGCCATTCAGGGTCGTGTTGCCCTTGCCGTCGGCGACCACAACCTTGCCTTCGCCGGCCAGTGTGGCAGTGCCCTTAACGTAGTCGACCTTGTTCTTGCGCAGCAGGAATTCGATACCCTTAGTCAGATCGCCGACAACCTTGTCCTTGTGGCCAAGCATGGCCGCCAGATCGAGCCCGACCTTGCCCAGCTTGATGCCTAGGCCTTGCATGCCGCCATTCGCATTGGCATACAGTTCCGATGCATGCAACAGCGCCTTCGAAGGTATGCATCCCACATTCAAGCACGTCCCGCCGAGGGCCCCGCGTTTTTCGATACATACTGTCTTGAGGCCCAGTTGCGCGGCGCGGATGGCACACACATATCCACCAGGACCACCGCCGATCACGATCACATCGTAGGCTGCGTTGCTCATCGCATCCCCTCCTGCTCAGGGCCGCGACCTTGCCCGATACCCGGCTATCGAACAAGGGCGTAAGCGGTACCATGTTGGTACCGGCCGCGTATCTGAGGGTGCCAGCCCATGCCGGGGTGTGTTAGTTTCTTGGTATTGTAATTTTTAAGTTATTTCTGGCAAGGTCCGGCCAAGCACTATGAACAACGAGAACAAGCCAGCCATTAGCGACAAGCGTCTGGCCACCCTATATCAATACTGGCAAAGCAAACAGGGCGACCGGTTGATGCCCGCGCGCGCCGATATCGACCCCACTGAAATTCCGAAGTTGCTGCCGATCCTCCTGCTGATCGATGTGGTCGCCACCGTCAGCTACCGGTACCGGCTGGTGGGCACGGAAATCGTGAGCAGCGCCGGCCAGGACATCACCGGTAAGCTGTTCGATGAGGTGCTGCCCGA